>NZ_JAAGNZ010000002.1:0-303491 GCF_010747415.1 Spirosoma agri
CATTTTACATTTACTTGTAAGATAATTCATATCGAACCAAAAGCCTCTGATTAGGATAACACCAATTCATCAAAGGTTGGTAACGTGATTTTTTGCAGCAATTGGTCTTCCAGTAAGTCTGCCCAAGTCCGCATGTAAGCAACAACGTCATCGCGAACATTGTGCTTCAGATGCCTTTTCTCAAGCGGAAAATGAAGCAAAACTTGTCTATCGTCAAGTTTTTCGAGATGTTTCAGATCTTCAAGCGTTAAACCTGCACTTAACATCTCATTTATGATGACATCAATTGGCATCTGGCTCGTCGAACAATAATCTTCAGCCTGCTCATTCCAGTCACCATGTCGTTGCATGGCATACCTGTGGATCTGATCTTTAGAGAGTTTGGTTAGCTCCTGCGCAAGATTACCGCAGTTACAGCCTCCCATATGGCCCCACTGGTAATGTGCACCGTTTTTAAGATTAGCTGCCGTTCTTCGCAGCGCATCAATTAATTCAGGAGTTGGACGTGCCATTACTACGCTTAGTTGATTAATGAATAAGTAAGTTACTCTATTTTAACGGAGAACAGACTGTTTCTGGCTTTTGTTCGCCTTTGCCTATTGAAAAAGCCCACCGATTGGCAGGCTTTACTTTATCGAACTAATTCCATTAAATCCTTATCATTCACTTCTTTTCGAATATCGGCCATATCCAGAAAGCGTGTATAAATGCCATCCAGCGTTGGTTTGTCATACCGGTAACCTAGCAACTCAAGTCGGTGTTTCAATGCGTGGCGGCCACTGCGAGCTGTGAGGACAATAGATGATTTGGGTACGCCAACGTCATGAGGATTCATAATCTCATAATTCTCCGAGTGCTTTAGAAAACCGTCCTGATGAATACCCGATGAGTGGGCAAAAGCATTGCGGCCAACGATGGCTTTATTAGCTTGTACTGGCATCCGCATCATTTGCGACACGAGATTGCTGACGGGAAACAACCGTGTGGAGTCAATGTTCGTATGTAAACCCAACTCTTTTTTGATCTTCAACGCCATGACCACCTCTTCAAGTGATGTATTTCCGGCTCGTTCGCCAATACCATTCATAGTGACTTCAACCTGCCGCGCTCCGTTCATAACGCCGGCCAAGGTGTTAGCTGTGGCCAAGCCCAGATCATTGTGGCAGTGAATCGATATGACAGCCTTATGTACATTTGTTACATGCTCGTAGATGTAAGCAATCTTTTTACCATACTCATCCGGTAAGCAATAGCCCGTTGTATCCGGAATATTGACAACGGTGGCACCCGCATTGATCACCGCTTCGGTGAGTTGGGCGAGGAAGGCCAGATCAGCCCGCCCTGCATCTTCAGCATAAAATTCAACGTCTTCGACGTAGGTTTTTGCATGCTTTACCGCTGCGATAGCCTGTTCCAGAATCTTCTCACGCGTGCTGCCAAATTTATTCCGGATGTGAATATCTGATGAGCCAATCCCTGTATGAATCCGGCCGCGTTTCGCCCACTTTAATGCTTCGCCAGCCGCATCGATATCGCCTTTAACGGCGCGGCTAAGGGCACAGATTGTGGGTTCAGTAACTGATTTCGAAATTTCGACCACCGATTTGAAGTCACCGGGGCTGGATATCGGAAAACCCGCTTCAATGACATCAACGCCCATACGCTCTAGCTCTTTAGCTACCACAATTTTCTCGTCGGTAGTCAACTGGCAGCCCGGCACCTGTTCGCCGTCGCGCAGAGTAGTATCGAAAATATAAACTCGTTGGCTCATACCCGGTATTGATTGTACAGTTAGTGATTCATTGGTTGAAAAAAAGCAAGCCCTTCCTGATTGAGAAAGGGCTTGCTTTGCATGGAATATCCTTCTCCGTTTATAGAACGTTTAATTTTTGCAGTCGATCGATCAAACAAAAGAAGGGCATAGTTTCCTGCGAAATTTCGCTGATTGCGTAAATACGCTACAAAAGTAGCTCTTTTTGTAAAACCTGCAAGCAAGATATCGAAATTTTAATAAGGCTGGCTATCTAAAAATCAGCCTTTTAATTGCCTTAGTATTTCGTCACCCATTTGTTGTGTACCTAGGACATTTTCAGACGGAGTGCTCTTGTCTGCAATGTCGCGAGTACGGAAACCTGCCTTCAGTACTGCATCAACCGCACTCACTACTTCTTCAGCTTCCGTTTTCAGGCCAAATGAGATGTCGAGCATAAGCGCTACCGACAAAACGGATGCTAGTGGATTAGCGATACCTTTTCCTGTAATATCGTGAGCCGAGCCATGAATTGGTTCATACAATCCCGTTGTGTCGCCAACAGAAGCAGAAGCCAGCATACCCATCGAACCCGCGATCTGACTGGCTTCGTCGGTTAAGATATCCCCGAACAGATTTCCTGTCAGAACAACGTCAAAGCGTTTGGGATCCTTGATTAGAAGCATGGCAGCTGCATCGATGAACTGATGTTCCACTTCAACTTCGGGGTAACGGGGGGCAATTTCCTGAACGACTTCCCGCCATAGCCGCGACGATTCAAGTACGTTCGCTTTGTCAACGGAGCATAACTTTTTACGCCGGGTCATCGCTGCGTCGAATGCTTTGACAGCGATACGTTCTATCTCGTACCGGCTGTAAATCATAGTATCGTAGGCCGTATTCCGATCGTCACTCCGCCCTTTCTCACCAAAGTAAACGTCGCCGGTGAGTTCACGGAAAAACAAAATATCCGCTCCCTGTAAAATTTCGGCTTTGATACTCGATGCACTTAGAAGTTCATCAAATAACTTGATTGGTCGTAAGTTTGCATAGAGACCCAAAGCCTTGCGAATGCCTAAAAGCCCCTGTTCAGGTCGTACTTTGGCCGAAGGGTCGTTATCGTATTTAGGATGGCCTACCGCTCCGAAAAGAATGGCATCCGATGCCTTCGATTTGGTAACGGTTTCGTCGGGTAATGGATTTCCGGTTGCTTCGATGGCCGCGTGGCCGATCAGAGCCGTATCGAACGTGAACTCGTGATTATATTTATCCGCAATCAGTTCAAGAACCTGTTTGCCAACAGCGGTAACCTCCTGGCCAATGCCGTCTCCGGCAATAACGATAATGTGTTTCTTCATTGTTAACTAAAGGAACGAGCGATCTATAACTAATCGCTGCCTCACTAATTTGAATGGGCTAGGTCAAACTGTTTAATCTCGTTCTGAAGGCTCAGCAGATAATCAATGTCATCGTAACCATTCAGAAGGCATGTTTTCTTATAGGTGTTGATCTCAAACGATTCGTGTTCGCCCGTTTCAAGGGATATCGTCTGGGAAGGCAGATCGATCGTGATCAGCAGATCGGGATTACTATCCAGCGCCGTAAACAACGTGTTGAGAAATTCATCAGATACCTGAACGGGTAGCACGAAGGTATTTAACGCATTATTCCGGAAGATATCGGCGAAGAAGCTCGATACAACGGCTTTAAACCCAAAATCGTGAATGGCCCACGCTGCGTGTTCGCGGCTGCTACCCATACCAAAATTCCGACCGGCTACCAGAATCTGCGCACTGTGTTCACCTTCGTAATGACGCGGATCATTCAAAACGAAGTCCGATTTTTTGGTGCCATCTGGGTTGTAAGCCCAGTCGCGAAAGAGATTCTCACCGAAACCTTCGCGGGTAGTTGCTTTTAGAAAACGCGCCGGAATAATTTGATCTGTATCAATATTTTCGATCTGTAGCGGAACGGCTTTCGTCGTGAGGGTATGAAACGTTTCTTTGCTCATTATCTTATCTAGTTACACCAGTTCCCGAACGTCTGTTACGCGCCCCATTACAGCTGCTGCGGCAGCCATGATCGGACTGGCCAGAAAGGTGCGGGCTCCCGGTCCCTGGCGACCTTCGAAGTTGCGGTTCGATGTGCTGATGCAGTATTTACCGGCAGGAATTTTATCTTCATTCATACCCAGGCAGGCCGAGCAACCCGGCTCCCGGAGTTCAAACCCAGCGGCTTCGAACACCGCGACCAATCCCTCGGCCTTCGCCTGATTAGAGACCTGAACCGAGCCCGGAACAATCCAAACCTCAACCCCATCGGCCTTCTGTTTGCCTTTGACAAAGTCGGCGACAGCGCGCAGGTCTTCGATACGGGCATTGGTACACGAGCCGATGAATACGTAATCGACGTGCTTGTTGAGTAGCTCCATACCGGGTTCTAACCCCATATAGGCCAATGATTTTGTATACGATACCAGTTCCTGCGCCGGAATTTCGCTCAGGTTCGGAATGTGTTCGCCAATGCCAATGCCCATACCCGGATTTGTACCGTAGGTAATCATTGGCTGAATGTCTTCGGCTTGATACACCAGTTCACGGTCGAAAACAGCACCGTCGTCGGTTTTAAGGGCACGCCATTGGGAAACGGCCTGCTCAAATGCATCGCCCTGCGGAGCGAACTTACGACCACGGATATAGTCAAACGTTACGTCGTCGGGCGCGATCAGGCCACCGCGGGCACCCATCTCGATGCTCATGTTGCAGATCGTCATTCGGGCTTCCATCGATAAGCCACGGATCGTATCACCCGCGTATTCGACGAAATAGCCGGTAGCGCCACTAGCTGAGATTTTCGAGATGATGTATAGAATAATGTCTTTCGAAGTCACTCCTTTTGTCAACTGACCGTTGATGCTGATCCGCATCCGTTTGGGCCTGTTTTGCAGGATACACTGTGTGGCCAGTACCTGTTCCACCTCGCTCGTTCCGATACCGAAAGCAACATTACCAAAGGCTCCGTGCGTGCTTGTATGACTGTCACCACAAACGATGGTCATACCGGGCAAGGTCAGGCCCAGCTCCGGGCCGATAATGTGAACGATACCCTGAAAGGGATGACCCAGATCATAAAGTTCTACACCGAATTCGTCGCAGTTTTTACGTAGCGTCTCGACCTGATGCCGGGAGAGTGCTTCCCGAATGGGCAGATGCTGATCTTTGGTCGGTACGTTATGATCGGCGGTGGCCGTAGTACGGGACGTGTTAAAGACGCCAATACCGCGTTTACGGAGTCCGTCGAAAGCCTGTGGACTGGTTACTTCGTGGATAAAATGGCGATCAATAAACACAGCATCCGGATGACCCTCGGCGCTTTTTACAACGTGGGCATCCCAGATTTTATCAAAAAGAGTGTTTGGCTGGTTCATAACTATCAAATCAAAAACTCAAACAAATCGGGCTTGTCGTTGAGGTACTCAAATTGAATTTTGGCTTCGTGCATTCGGGCTAGCAACGGTTCGAAATCTGCTCTGGACTTCAGTTCCAGGCCAACGAGTGCAGGACCCCGTTCGCGGTTCGTCTTTTTCGAATACTCGAACAGCGTAATGTCATCATTGGGGCCGAGAACGCCGGAGAGGAACTCCCGCATGGCACCCGCCCGCTGTGGAAACCGGATAATGAAGTAGTGTTTTAGCCCTTCGTAGAGCAGAGATCGCTCTTTGATTTCTTCGGTACGGGTAATGTCATTATTGCCACCGCTGACCAGACAAACCACGTTCTTCCCTTTTATTTCATCTTTCAGCAGATCCAGCGCGGCAATGGTAAGGGCTCCCGCGGGTTCGGCGACAATGGCATCTTCGTCGTAGAGTTTGAGGATTGTCGTGCAGACTTTTCCCTCCGGAACCAGGACAACGCGATCAAGGTATTTCTGGCAAACTTCGAAGGTCGTTTCACCAACGCGTTTAACGGCCGCTCCATCGACAAATTTATCGATCTCATCGAGTGTAACAACACGCCCTTCGTCAATGGATACTTTCATGGATGGCGATCCGAGCGGCTCCACACCGATAAGTTTCGTCTTCGGGCTCAGCTGCTTGAAAACCGTCGAAACACCCGAGGCCAAGCCACCCCCGCCAATCGCCATCAGCAGGTAATCGATCTTGAAATTCGAGTCTTTAAAAATCTCCAGCCCAACGGTGCCCTGCCCTTCAATGACCTGCAAGTCATCGAATGGGTGAACTAACGTGCAATCGTGGGTATTCACGTACTCAATGGCAGCCGAATAGGCATCGTCGAAGGTGTCGCCTATCAACACGACTTCTACAAATTCCTTACCAAACAGTTTGACTTGTTTTACTTTCTGATTTGGTGTGGTCGTTGGCATGAAAATCGTGCCCTGAACGCCCATTTTACGGCAGGCATACGCCACGCCCTGGGCATGGTTCCCGGCACTGGCACAGACAACCCCTTTCGTCAGCGCTTCGGCAGGAAGGCTGGCCATTTTATTGTAGGCACCCCGTAGCTTATACGACCGGACAACCTGCAAATCTTCGCGTTTCAGGAAAATAGTAGCGCCGTAGCGATCGGACAGATTAAGATTCTCCTGAAGTGGCGTGTGCGTGGCTACATTCCGAAGCCGTTCAGCCGCCAGATAGATATTATCGAGGTCGGGAAATGTTAGTTTCTTGTCTGCTTCGACTACCATGCTCATCTTGTAAAATTAGGCAAACTATAGGACAGGAACACGGATCATCGAACGATGGATCCGTGTTCCTCCGTGATTAACTACGCTCCGGGCGTAATGACCGTACGGCTTTGCCCGCCTGCCACATTTCTGAATCACGCAGTTCAGCTAGTTCCACTTCGAGTTTTTCCCGGTAGTCTGGTTGCGAGTTACGCGTGATGCTGATTTCCGCCTGTTCCTGCGACTTAACCGAGTTGTACAACTGTTCGAATACGGGTTTGGTAGCATCATGGAAAGGTTTCCACCAATCGAGCGCACCACGCTGAGCGGTGGTTGAGCAGTTGGCGTACATCCAGTCCATACCGTTTTCAGCAACCAGTGGCATCAGCGACTGCGTCAGCTCTTCAACCGTTTCGTTAAACGCTTCGGACGGGCTGTGACCGTTAGCGCGCAGCACTTCATACTGAGCGGCAAAAATACCCTGAATAGCTCCCATCAACGTACCGCGTTCGCCGGTCAGATCGGAGGTTACTTCCTTGTAGAAATCGGTTTCGAACAGATAGCCGGAGCCAACACCAATGCCCATCGCGATCGCTTTGGTACGTGCCTGACCCGTTGCATCCTGATAAATGGCAAAGCTGGAGTTCAGCCCTTTACCTTCTACGAATAAGCGACGGAGCGACGTACCTGATCCTTTCGGAGCAACCAGGAACACGTCAACATCAGCGGGAGGAACAATACCTGTTTTCTCTTTATAGGTAACGCCAAAGCCGTGTGAGAAGTACAGTGACTTGCCAGGCTTCAGGGCTGCTTTCACAGTTGGCCAAAGTTCAATTTGAGCTGCATCGGAAAGCAGGAAGCAAATGATCGTACCTTTTTCGAGCGCTTCTTCGATCTCGAAGAGCGTTTCGCCCGGTACCCAGCCATCGGCCACGGCTTTGTCATACGTTTTGCCTTTGCGCTGTCCAACGATCACGTTAAAACCGTTGTCACGCATGTTCAGCGACTGGCCCGGACCCTGTACACCGTAACCGATAACAGCGATCGTTTCATTTGCCAGCACTTCGCGGGCTTTCTCCAGCGGGAACTCTTCCCGTGTAACAACTTGCTCCTCAACTCCTCCGAAATTAATCGTTGCCATGTTTAATTGGTTTTGGTACTCGTATTTGGGGGTTAAAAAAAAGTTACAGATAATAGGCCCATTCGGCTTCGGGCAGGTATTCGACCAGTCCTTTTTCCGTTTTGCCAACGGCGACGCGACCGGATCGGACGAATTCCAGAATCTCGTATTGGTTGATGTAGGTAAAAAAGTCTACGATCTCCGTGTCATTCCCGGTTTTCTCGATCACCACATAGTCAAGGCCCCAGTAAACGACCCACGCTTTATGCTCTTTATTGATGGTCTCAACGTCCAGCGGTTTGCTGCCCAATGGCGTTGATACTTTGAACAGCGCAATTTCGTTGTAGACGATCTCGTCGTTGAGGTAGCCGAACACCGCCATCACTTCAACGATCTTACGAATCTGACGAACGAGCTTCTCAACTTCTTCCCGCGACTCATGTTTGATGACAATCGTAAAGCGGGAAACACCTTTTCGTTCCGTTTCCGAAACGGTAAGGCTCTCGATATTAATGCGTCGGCGCGTGAAAATAATCGTGATGCGGTTCAGCAGCCCGATGGTATTTTCGGTGAATATGCAAATGGTGTAATCTGTCATATCTCTTGGTGTCTCGTTGGTAAGCCCGACACACGTTTATTTCAATCGTATCTGCGAAACACTGGCTCCGGCAGGAACCATCGGGAATACGTTTTCTTCTTTCTCGACAATAACTTCGAGCAGGAACGGACCATCGTGATTCAGCATCGTATCCAGCGCATCCGACAGATTTTCGCGCTCGTCGCAGGTCTGGCCACTCATGCCGAATCCTCGTGCAATCGTAATGAAGTCCGGGTTTTGCAGCTCAACGAATGAATACCGACGCTCGTGGAATAATTGCTGCCACTGACGAACCATACCCAGAAAGTTATTATTCAGAATGATCGCCTTAACGGGTTGTTTGTTCTGAACGATGGTGCCCAGTTCCTGTAACGTCATCTGGAAACAACCATCACCGATGATGGCGACAACCTGCCGATCGGGGGCACCAACCTGCGCGCCAAAGGCCGCCGGTAGCGCAAAGCCCATGGTGCCCATACCGCCCGACGTAACCAGGCTGTTAGGTTTACGAAACTGGTAATAACGCGAAGACATCATCTGGTGCTGACCAACATCGGTGACCAGAATCGCTTCACCCTTTGTCTTCTTGGAGAGCATATCGATTACCTCGCCCATCCGGATTTTGCCTTCGGTCGAGGTCAGGACAGGGACCGTGATGGCTTCGTTCTCGATTGCATCGTATTTTCTGAATTCGTTGCGCCATACGGTATGATCGTTGGGGTCAACAAGGGGTAGCAACGCTTTCAGTGCTTCTTTGGCATCACCAACGACGGGTGCATCGGCGCGAATAATTTTGTCGATTTCGGATGGGTCGATCTCGATATGAACGACTTTAGCCTGCTTGATGTACTTGCTGGCATCCCCCGTCACGCGGTCGTCGAACCGCATACCGATCGCAATGATCACGTCGGCATTATCGGTCATCACGTTAGAGCCATAATTGCCATGCATGCCTAACCAGCCAACATACAGCGGGTGATCCGTTGAAATTGTCGACTGACCCAGTAATGTTGTCGCGACCGGAATGCCTGTTTTTTCGGCAAACGCAATCAACTCACTCTCCGCTTTAGCAATCTGCACCCCGTGGCCTACGAAGATATAAGGCCGTTTCGCACTGTTTATCAGCCGGGCAGCGGCTTCAACCTGTTCCTGCTTCGGAATCCGGCGTGGCCGATAGCTGACCATGCTTCGGCAGCGTTCATACACAAACGGTTTGGTCATGAGTTCCAGCTGAGCGCTTTTCGTTATATCGATCAGCACCGGTCCCGGCCGACCCGACTGCGCAATGTAGAAGGCTTTCGACAGTATTTCGGGCACCTCATCGGCATCCGTTATCTGGTAATTCCATTTTGTAATCGGCATGGTCACGCCCATGACATCGGCTTCCTGGAAAGCGTCGGTACCCAGCAACTTCTTGGCCACCTGACCGACGATACAAACCATTGGTGTCGAATCGATTAGCGCATCAGCAATTCCGGTAACCAGATTGGTTGCGCCGGGACCCGATGTGACCAGGCATACCCCCGCCCGACCCGTTACCCGAGCGTATCCTTCGGCGGCATGAGCTGCTCCCTGCTCGTGCCGTACCAAAATATGATTCAGTTGCTCTTGATAGTCATATAATGCATCGTAGACAGGCATAATAGCCCCGCCGGGATACCCGAAAATGGTATCGACACCTTCGGCAACGAGTGCTTTCATCAGGGCATGAGAGCCATTGATTAAGGTTGGAGCCGCAGGGGATGCTGACGGAGTTGTCTCGATAACGTCCGATGTAATACTGGCGATTGCTTCCATGACGTGTAGTCGTTTTAAGGTCGTTAGCTTGTTGGCTTACTAAATTGTGTGGCTTATCTAAGCAAGGGTAGACGAGCGAGCAGTGATTACGCTTCGTCGGTTACACAACCCTCGCTTGCTGATTTTACGTTCCGGATGTACTTGCCCAGTACGCCTTTCGTAAACGATGGAGCAGGTCGTTTCCACTCGCTTCTGCGTTGCGCCATCTCTTCGTCTGAAATGTGCAGCGTCAGTTCGCGGGTGGTTGCGTCGATGGTGATGCGGTCACCGTTGTGGACTAAGGCAATCGGGCCACCTTCGAAGGATTCGGGGGTAACGTGACCGACTACGAACCCGTGCGTGCCACCGGAGAAGCGACCATCCGTAATGAGGGCCACTTTATCACCCAGACCGGCCCCCATGATGGCTGAGGTTGGTTTCAGCATTTCGCTCATGCCCGGCCCACCTTTGGGACCAGCGTTGCGAATGACCACTACCTGACCCGGCAAGATTTCACCCTTCTGAAGCGCGTCGATTACTTCACCTTCGTGCTCGCATACCTTGGCCGTACCGTCAAATTGTAGCCCTTCTTTGCCCGTGATCTTAGCTACCGAGCCCGTAGGAGCAAGATTGCCGCGTAAGACCTGGATATGTCCGGTTTTCTTGATTGGGTTGCTTATGGGTCGTACAATCTGCTGCGTCTCAAAGTTCAGCGAAGGAATGTCGGCCAGGTTTTCGGCTACGGTTTTACCCGTAACGGTCATGCAATCGCCGTGGATCATTCCCTGCTCGTAGAGGTATTTCATCACGGCCGGAACACCGCCAATGGCCAGCATATCCTCCATGTAGTACTTACCACTGGGTTTCAGGTCGGCCAGGAACGGCACCCGGTCACTGATCGCCTGAATGTCATCGAGTGTCAATTGAATATCGACAGCGCGAGCAATAGCTAGATAGTGAAGAACGGCGTTGGTCGAGCCACCAAGAGCCATTACGATGGTAAATGCATTTTCAAGCGACTTGCGGGTGATCAGGTCTTTGGGAATGATGTTCCGCTCGAGCAGCACGCGCATGGCAGCGCCGATTTTTTTGCATTCCTCTTGCTTGCCTTCGTGCGTGGCCGGGTAGCTACTGCTGAATGGCAGGCTCAGGCCCATTGCTTCGATGCTACTGGCCATGGTATTGGCCGTATACATACCGCCACAGGCACCTGCACCGGGAATCGAATTTTTTATAACTCCTTCGTAATCTTCGTCGGAGATATTGTTCGCGTACTTTTTGCCGAGTGCTTCGAAAGCCGAAACAATATCTAATTTTTGTCCTTTATAGTGGCCCGAACGGATCGTACCGCCGTAAACCATGATACCGGGCCGATCGAGACGAGCCATCGCCATAATGGCACCGGGCATATTTTTGTCACAACCGACCACGGTTACAACGCCATCGTACCACTGCGCTGCTACAACTGACTCAATTGAATCAGCAATGAGGTCACGGCTGGGCAGCGAATACCGCATCCCGTCGTTGCCATTGGTCATCCCGTCCGATACGCCAATGGTGTTAAAAATCAATCCTACCAAACCACTCGCCTGAATGCCCTGCTTCACGTACACGGAAAGCCCGTTGAGGTGCATATTGCAAGTGTTTCCTTCATAGCCCGTGCTGGCAATGCCAATCTGGGGCTTCTGCATATCGTCTTCGCTCAATCCAACGCCATAAAGCATGGCTTTTGCAGCTGGATTACTAATCTCCTGCGTTAGCGTGCGACTGAAACGATTTAGTTTGGTGGTCTGTGGTTCGGCGATCATCTTAAACAATTAGCGAAATTTCGCTGACAGTGTAATAACGCTGTAAATTAAGATGAAGTTTTTCTGAAAGGCAAGAAAAAACGGATTATTTGTCCGTTAAAATGATGACTGATTACTTTTGAGTTATGATAACAGAAACCACGTCGCATTACGACCATTTAGAGCAGATGTCAGTCCATGACTTGCTGACTACTATTAATAACGAAGACAAGACTGTACCTCTGGCCGTCGAAAAAGCTATTCCTCAAATTGACGCATTGGTTACGGAAATTGTGAAACGAATGAAACAGGGCGGTCGCCTTATCTACATAGGAGCGGGCACCAGCGGGCGTTTGGGCGTGGTCGATGCGTCGGAGTGTCCGCCCACGTACGGGGTGCCGCATGATCTGGTGATTGGGTTGATGGCCGGGGGCGATGGGGCCATTCGGAAGGCGGTTGAATTTGCCGAAGATGACGCCGAACAGGCTTGGGTAGACATAGCTCCCTATCATCCGGATGAACACGATACGGTAATCGGCATTGCCGCTTCCGGCCGGACACCGTATGTGATTGGCGGGTTGAATCAGGCGCGGTCAGCTGGGCTTTTAACCGGGTGCGTTGTTTGTAATCCGGGTTCCGCCGTGGCGCAGGCCGCTGAATTTCCTGTTGAAGTAGTTACGGGCCCCGAATTCGTTACGGGCAGCACGCGTATGAAGGCCGGCACCGCTCAGAAACTTGTGCTGAATATGATTTCAACGGCTGTCATGATTCAGCTGGGTCGAGTGAAGGGCAACAAAATGGTCGATATGCAATTGACGAATATTAAGTTACAGGATCGGGCGGCTAAAATGGTCATGAGCGAAATCGGCGTCAGCCGGGAAGTGGCAGAGGAATTGCTGACGAAGTATGGCAACGTGCGGGGGGCAATCGATAATTTCAACGGTTGAATACGAGCGCCGGCTATGCACTTAAAAAAGTTGCATTTCCGTACAATATCTGGCCACAAATAACGACTACCTGTTTGGACATGGTTAGAGAACGATGAGGAAACAGGTGCTGCTGGTGGGGCGAAACCCCGTTGTTCTGTCAAAATTGGCGGATGCGTTAACGAACGAGGGGTTACTGGTTCAGACAACCAGTTTCGTCGAACAGGCCAGTCGAAATTTTAACGCGGCTAAATTTGATCTGGTCGCTTTCGGACGGGGCGTTGATGCGGTGACAAACCGGCAGCTTCGAGCCGACTTCAGGGCCCAAAATCCTGGTATTTTGTTTGTCGACGGCCTTGCACCAGTAATCCCTTTATTGACTCGGCAAATAAGCCTTGCCTTATCTGTATCTGTTTCGGAGGAAAATGTACTGACGGAGTTCGGCTTTCAACAGCCTGAGATTCTGGTTTCTGTGTCAACGTCCTGCCAGTTAAAAATCGATCTATACCAACTGGACGAAATTCATACTACGACGCAGCGGACACTGGTTGCTGAATCAGTTGGAGCGGGTACTCATTTGTTCGTCGCCGATCGTATGTCCATTAACGAAGGTACCATCCATTTTCTCACGGCTGAAGTTGATAACCGGGAGTTAGTCGTAATCACATTGTAACCTCGGATCAACTGACGCGTGTAGGGCGTCCGACAGGCTGTAGCTGGGCACATTTGGTCAGTGTCTGGGCCGTTTCGGCAAGGCATCGAATCAGCGAAAAGCAACCGATGGGGGCAATGGCTTTGGCATCAAGCAGTGGTTGATTGTCCTGGCCGATGGCAAGATGCCACCCCGTATGTTTCAGATCCGGAAAATGCTGAAAGGTGAAATCGTGAATGCGTTTTACCCACCTCGGGCATTCGGGGTGGCGCGTCTGGAAATAGCTTTTTGTCAGCGCCGAAATCGCTTCAAGCTGCACCCAGGCCCACTTCTGAGTTCCGTCCGGAAAAATGGAGGGCTGGTTCTTCATATCGGCATACTGATTGAGCCCCTGCGTCAGGTCATTCCAGGCAATGTCGCACAGGCGAATGCACCATGTGGTAACCTGCATCGCTAACTTACGATTCCCTGATTCAGCGCAGAAGTCAAGTAAAAAGCCAGCCGTCCGAAAGATAAGGCCAACATCTAGGCGTCGGCCTTCGGGGGTATTGATGAAGGAGCCTTCAGATAAAATATGTTCACGCAGCGTATCTGTACGGCGGTCTAGGAACTCACGCAGCAATGTGTGAAGAATGCGTTCTACATTCTCTTTCCACGTTTCTTCATCCAATAAGGGCTGTATGTCCAGCAACGCCTTCAGCAGCAATGCGGGTTCGCTAAGGTGCCTAAGCTGACGTAAGCCACCGACTGCCTGTGCCTGTTCGGCGTGCGTGTTTAACCAGTTCTGAAACAGGGTTGTCCACATCTGCCGGGCCAGCAGCGCCCATTCGTCGTTTCCGGTAGCGCGATGAAGCTGTGCATAAGCCATAACCAACGAACTGCCCGCGACTGTATTGGTTGACTGAGTAAGCGGGCGGCCCCGGCGATCGAGCTGATCGTAGTGAACTAGCTTGTCATCGTGGGCAAACTGACTCAGAAAAGAGGCCCCGTGCTGTGCGTGGGCAAACCAGGCCGGTTGACCGTCTAGTGTATTATACAACCAGGCAAAAGCCCAGGTTTGCTGAGCCTGTGACGTGACGCATTTGTCGCCTTCGATAACCAGACCCGTGGTTGTTAAATAATCAAAATACCCTCCGCATTGCTCGTCGCGACTGTTTTTGAGCCAGAACGGCACAACCTGTCGTAGCAGCGCTTGCTGGTAATCGGCGGAGAGTCTATTGAAATCGAGCACAGTGTAAAGATAAAAACGCGGCTCAAACGAATGTTACGATTTAAACAGATTCTCTGCTTGATCGATAAAATTCGTTTGAGCCGCGCTCTTATTTGTCCTTAATAAACGCGCTCTACTTCGCGCTGTTCCTTGTCTTCAGGCAGGATGAATTTCATCGGTTTGCCGACTTTACCGGGTAACAGCGCTATCTCAAGCACCTGATCGACAGTATCTGCGTAGTAGAATTTGAGATCTTTTATATAGGACGCATTGATTTCCTCGATGTCTTTCCTGTTTTTCGAGCAGAGAATTAACTCTTTAATCCCTGCCCGATTGGCCGCCAGGATTTTTTCCTTGATGCCGCCAACCGGTAACACTTTGCCCCGTAACGTAACCTCACCCGTCATGGCCAGATACGGCTTGACTTTACGCTGGGTATAAATGGAGGTCATGGACGTTAGCATCGTAATACCCGCCGAAGGGCCATCTTTGGGAACAGCACCCGCCGGAATGTGAATGTGCAGATCGTAATGGCTGAAGATCCGGTAGTCGATCCCTAAGTCGTCGGCATGTGCTTTCAGGTAGGAGAGGGCCGTTATAGCCGACTCTTTCATGACATCACCCAACTGCCCCGATAAGGTTAGAACTCCTTTCCCCCGGCTCAGACTCGACTCGATCAGCAGAATTTCACCGCCTACCTGTGTCCAAGCCAGTCCCGTTACGATACCGGCGATGTCGTCGTCGGCATAGAGTTCCTTATCGAAAATCTCGGCACCCAGCATTTTAGGTACGTCGACCGCCCGAATCGTATGATTGTATTCCTCTTCCATCGCAATGGATTTGGCTACTTTACGGACAAGCGCACCAATTTTCTGCTCCAGGTTCCGGACGCCTGATTCACGCGTATAGCCTTCAATGATGCGAAGTACCGCTTTATCGTCAAAGACCAGATCCTTCGGTTTCAAGCCGTGATCTTTACGCTGCTTGGGAATCAGGTATTTTTTGGCAATCTGGACTTTCTCTTCGACCGTATACCCCGCAATATCGATGATTTCCATCCGGTCGCGTAGGGCAGGATGAATGGTATCAAGCGAGTTGGCCGTAGCGATGAACAACACCCGCGACAGGTCAAATTCTGTTTCGAGGTAATTGTCCATGAACGTCGAATTCTGTTCCGGATCAAGCACTTCGAGCAAAGCTGATGAAGGATCACCTCGGAAATCGGAACTGACCTTATCGATCTCATCCAGAATGAAGACGGGATTTGATGTGCCGCACTTCCGGATATTCTGGATTACCTTACCCGGCATGGCCCCGATGTAGGTCTTGCGATGCCCCCGAATCTCGGCTTCGTCATGAACCCCACCCAATGCCATACGGCTGTATTTCCGTCCCAATGCTTTGGCCACCGATTTACCCAGGGAGGTCTTACCCACACCCGGAGGGCCGTAAAGGCAAAGGATCGGCGCTTTCATGTCGTTTTTTAGCTTTAGAACGGCCAGATACTCAATGATCCGCTCCTTCACTTTTTCGAGTCCAAAGTGGTCGGCGTCCAGAATTTTCTGGGCCCGCTTCAGATCGAAGTTGTCTTTGGTATACTCATTCCAGGGCAGGTCAACCATCAGCTCAACGTAATTCATAGTCACCGGGTACTCGGGTGCCATTGGATTGATCCGTTGCAGTTTGGTCAACTCCTTATCGAAATGGGTGCGTACTTCTTTCGGCCATTTTTTACGGTCGGCCTTTAAACGCAGCTCGTCGATTTCACGGTCCGGATTATCCATACCCAATTCGTCCTGCAAGACCTTCATTTGCTGGCGCAGGTAATAATCACGCTGCTGCTGGTCGAGATCTGACGACGCTTTGGACTGGATTTCGCGCTTGAGTTCGAGCAACTGCACTTCCCGAAGCATGTATTCGAGCAATAACGTTGCCTGCTGGCTCCCGTCAAGCGTTTCCAGCAGACGCTGCTTGTCGCCTACTTCCGCGTTGATATTCGAGGATAAAAAATGAAGCAGGAACGTCGGGCTCTCGATGTTGTCGAGTGCAATGCGCGCTTCCTGCGGTATTTCTGGGTTAAGACGAAGGATTTTGTAAGCCGAATCTTTAAGCGATTGCAATAAGGCTTTACCTTCCTTTTTGTTCACGTTCGGAAATGAATCTTCAATCTGGCGAACCTGCGCCGTCATGAAAGGTTCTTCCTGAAGAATCTGCTCAACTTCAAAGCGTTTTTTCCCCTGAATGATAATGGTGATATTACCATCGGGTAAGGTGATCATCTTGATAATGTAGGCTACCGTACCAAACCGATAGAGATCATCGGCGGTCGGTTCGTCTTTCTGCTGGTTCAGTTGAGCAACAACACCAATAATTCGATTACCCTTGTATGCTTTTTTTACCAGCCGAATCGACTTAGCCCTCCCCACGGTAACGGGAATGACCATACCTGGAAACAATACGGTATTGCGAACCGGCAGGATAGGCAGGTTCGGTGGTAATTCATAATCATCATCTAACCCTTCCGGCGATCCGAGCGGTACAATTTCTAGATTGTCCGAGTCGAAATCGGCCAGCAACAAACGGGTGGCTAATTCTTTTTCTGAAATCATATGTGAACTGTCAAATTGACAGCTTTCATTATATGGTAGGTGTCTTATTCGCGAGGAAAGACAAGGGTATGAGCTATTTGCAACAGTCATGCCACAGTGTTGACCCATGACGAGACGGCAGGTCACTAGGCTCTCCTGCAAAAGTAACTAAATAGGGGGCGGACTTTGACAATAAATTTATTATTCAGAACGAAACATCCTGAACGGGCTGACTTTTGCGAAAGACAAACGTTTTTTTCTGCCCCTGATATTGAATGTTGACCATATTTACCTGGTCATCGAACATATCCATCAACACGTTCTGTTTCAATAATCCACCCTTGAATGGCTCCGTATAGGGCATCTCCAGATATATCCAATGCGCATCAGCTTCTGTCTCATACCCCACATACTCAATTGGTTTGGTCTGCTTCTGGGTAGTTACGTACGAGAAATGAGCATGAATATATTTCTCTATGATTGAATTATTTTTATCGTGTGGCTGATTAGTGGTACCCGTCAAATGGACTTTGGTATTGGTTTCCTGAGAGAGAACTTTTTCAAAATCATCTGTGAAGATCCGGATGCTTATTTCGAACGTCCGTTCTTTAGGATTGTACTGCATTTGCGTAACGCTGGCATGGAAATCATGAAGCGTCGACTGAGAAATGGCAAGCGGCCGACTGCCAGACAGGCAACCGGCCACGAGTAAAAGCAATGGCGTTAAAAACCTAGGCGATTTCAATGCTTAAAAAACGGCTTTAAAGACATCATTGAAGATAGCGAAAGCCATCAGACCGAGCAAAATCACCATACCAACTTTCTGAGCGGCTTCCAAAAAACTGTCCGATGGCTTACGGCCAGAGATAATTTCATAGCCCAGAATAGTGGCATGACCACCATCAAGGGCGGGTATGGGTAACGCGTTCATGAAGGCCAATGCCATCGACAGCAAGCCCGTAACGGTCCAGAATCGATCCCAGACCCAGATGCCACCAAACAGATTTTGAGCGATACCGATCGGTCCACTCAGTGCTTTCGACGCGGATACCTCACCCCGGAAAATTTTGCCGAATCCTTTGATATTGTCGAATACAACCTGGAATGCCTTGTTCGTACCGATCGATAGTGCCTGACCGAATGTGTAGTCTTCGTGGGAGACGGGCAGCAAAAGTTCGGGGTAGAATCCGATCGTTCCTTCCGCTGTGGTATTCATATTGAGCGTGAGCGGCTGCCCGTTCCGGCTAATACCCAGCGCCAGCGATTTACCTTTCAGCGGTTTTACGACCTCCGTAAACTCGTGGTAGAACTTGATTGGTTTACCATTCGCACTCGTAATGAAGTCGCCTTTTTTAAGCCCTGCTTTCGTGGCAGGCTGACCCGGAACCAGTTCACCTACTTTAAAAGGCTCAATGGCCTCAATGAACTGCCCGGCGGCTTTCTTATCGGCTAACTTGTCGACGAAGTTATTCGGAATGAAAATGTCTTCCAGTTTCCCGTTCCGATCGACCGTATAGGAGCTGTTGTCACCCAGAAATACGTCCGAACTCCGGATCTCATTGAAGTCGGTAATGGGTTTGCCATTTACCTTAACGATCTTATCGCCCGTTTGTAGGCCAATGCTTTTGGCCAGATCATAGGCAACGATACCGTATTTCGCGTCTTTTGCCGCCAGATACGTATTTCCGTTCTTGTATGTCAGAATAACAAAGATCAGAATACCGACGATAACGTTCACGATAATGCCGCCGAGCATGACAATGAGTCGTTGCCAGGCCGGTTTCGCGCGAAACTCATAGGGCTTTGGTTCTGCATTGGTATGAGATGTATCGAGCGATTCGTCGATCATACCCGAAATTTTTACGAAGCCACCAAGTGGAATGGCACCGATACCATATTCGGTTTCGCCCCGTTTGATGCTCCATATTTTGGGTGGAAAGCCAATAAAATATTGCTCGACCCGCATGCCGAATGCTTTGGCGGCCAGCAGGTGACCTAACTCATGCAATCCTACCAAGATGGACAGACCCAGAATGAGCTGTCCGGCCATAACTAAAATTTCCATCTAATCTTGAACTGTAATTTCGCTGATTGATAAACTAGGGTACTAAAACGGGTCGCATCTCAAAAACACGGGTATCAAAAATACGACCAGAAACGACGTCACTAAGACCGGACTAGCCGATCCTGTGAATAAAAACGTTCGACTGTGTGGATACGGTACAAACACTCAAACTAAACTTTTAATTCGCTCCGAAGCTAATCGCCGAGCTTCATCGTCGGTCTGGACATAATCTTCATACGTCGGATTCTGAACAAAGGTTGCTTTCGCTAAACACGACTCGATAATTTCCGAAATTTCCAGAAAACTTACGTGATCATGCAGAAACGCATCGACGGCTACTTCATTGGCTGCGTTGATGATACAGGGGGCATTACCGCCCCGCTCCAGGGTAGTGAAAGCCAGTTGCAGGTTTCGAAACGTTTCCAGATCCGGTTTCTCAAACGTCAGCGTCGGATAATCCATAAAATTGAAACGCTGGAACGTAGATGGCAGCCGATTCGGGTAACCAAGGGCAAACTGAATTGGCAGCCGCATATCGGGCAGGCCCATCTGTGCTTTTAGGCTGCCGTCTTCAAACTGAACCAGCGAATGAATGATACTCTGCGGATGAACGATTACGTCGATCTGATCGGGCGTCAGTCCGAACAGCCATTTGGCTTCGATCACTTCCAGGCCTTTATTCATAAGCGTGGCCGAATCAATTGTGATTTTAGCCCCCATCGTCCAGTTCGGGTGTTTAAGCGCCTGTGCTTTGGTGACGGTCGACAGATACTCCCGCGACTTGCCCCGGAATGGCCCCCCCGAAGCGGTCAGAATGATTTTCTCGATCGGATTGTGGAACTCGCCAACCAGACACTGAAAAATGGCCGAATGCTCAGAATCGACCGGGTAAATGTTGACACCTTTCTGTGCCGCCAGTTGAGTGATCAGCTCACCCGCCACCACGAGCGTTTCCTTATTAGCCAGCGCGATCGACTTCCCGGCTTCAATGGCTTTGATGGTGGGCAACAAACCCGCGTACCCAACCATAGCCGTCAGGACCATATCAACCGTATCCATCTGGACCACCGACGCAATGGAGCTAGCCCCGGCATAGACTTTGATATCGAGCGGGTCGAGGGCCGCGAATACCTGCTCGTAGCGATCCTCGTTGCAGATCACAACGACGTTTGGTTTCAGATCGACGGCCTGCTGAATAAGCAGCTCGGCGTTGTTGTTCGTTGTCAATACCTCAACCTGAAATTTGTCGGGGTGTGCCTTGACCACCTCAATCGCCTGCGTGCCAATGGAGCCGGTCGAGCCAAGAATGGCGATATGGCGTTTTTTTGTGTCAGTCATGTAGTTTCTCGCGTAGGTATAAGATGTGCTTGTAGTAAGGAGATTCTAATACCGTTGCCAATAGGGTTTTCTCATAATCAACTTTGTCTACCATAGCCATAAGGGCCTCTTTCAGTACTGGCAGATTTTTGTTGATAACTTCGTATAGTAAATCATAGTCAATACCACGGTAATCATGCGCTAGAAAATTTCTCATACCAGCGATATTGCGCCAGGGAATTTGTTGGAACTCATTTTTCAGGCCAGCATCAAGCCGTTTTGATTCTTCGCCTATTGCCAGCAGCAGACCCCAGCTTGCATTGTAGTTCAGCTGATCATTAGCCCAGATAAATTCTTCTACCGTGTCAAACGGGCTACTGTACAAGAAAATCTTTTCTATACATTCCAGCATCGTGCATATGTATGAAAGATTCTTTGTGTTATACATAAATTACATCTTTCAGCATAGTATACTTGGTGAACGGATTCATGTATTGCTGATTGATCAGGTCTGGTTTACGGCGCATCTGCTTCTTGAGTAATCGCTGTAAACGATCCCTATCCACTAAAGACAAATGGTGACCATCTACTAGATTGTATACCAAGTCAATATCGCTCTTCTGGGTCTGTTCGTTCCGGGCAAAACTACCGAATAGCCCAATGCGGACAATACCAAACTCCTTGCGCAGTCGTTCACGATTAGCACTCAGCGTATTCAAAATAAATTCTTTGTCAACGGCTACAGCTTCCATCGCTTAAACGTTTTGGCCTATCTCCAGCAATCCTTCTGCAATTTTTCGGTCGTTGGCTAAGCGGGGGACTTTATTCTGACCACCTAATTTACCCTGCGATTTCATGTACCGCTGAAATGCCCCGCGCGGAAGGCTGTTCAATTTGAGCGGTTGCAAAATGGAGCCCGTGATCAGGTCGTCGTAATAGACGTTCAATCCGATCAATCGGTTATCAACATCACGGGCGAAAGCCGCCGGGTCGTTGGGGGGCGTCGCAAATTCGATAAACCATTCGTGATACGGTAACCCCTCTTTCGGGCTGACCATTGGAGCGACCGTGAATTCAACGACTTCCGTTTCGGGATGCAGCTGCATGGCATATTGTAATGCCTTCTCAACTTCTTCGCCGATGACGTGTTCGCCAAAAGCCGAAATAAAATGCTTGATCCGGCCCGTCACCACTAAGCGGTACGGCTCGCGCGAAACAAATTTAACCGTATCGCCGAGGGAGTAACCCCACAAGCCAGCGTTGTTGTTGATAATGACAGCGTAGTTTCGGCCCAATTCGACCTCGTCAATGGTCAGTCGGCGCGGGTTTTCGGTAAAGTAGTCGTCGGCAGCAATGAACTCAAAAAAGATGCCACTATCCAGAAGCATTAGCAAGCCTTCTTCGGTCTGCGAATCCTGAAACGCAATGAAGCCCTCCGAAGCCGGATAGGTTTCAATCGAGTCGATTCGCTTCCCGATGCTCTCGAACAGTTTGGCCCGATACGGCTCGAAGTTGACACCGCCGTAGACGAACAGCGAAAAATCGGGAAATACGTCCTTGATCGATTTGCCGGTTCGTTCCTGAATCCGGTCGAAGTACATCTGCACCCACGGTGGAATGCCCGATATCAGCGACATCGGCTGCGTCAACGTTTCGTCGATGATGCGTTCCAGCTTGGTTTCCCAATCGTCGATGACGTTGGTTTCGTAGCTGGGCAGTTGATTGCTGCGCAGATAAGCCGGAACGTGGTGGTTGACGATGCCCGACAGCCGCCCGATATTAATCCCTGCTTTCTGCGTGAGTTCAGGGCTGCCGGACAGGAAAATGAGCTTTTTGTCGAGAAAGGCGCTGTTGCCCGTTTCGTTGATGTAGTTCAGCAGGGCGTCGCGGGCCGAGTTGATATGGTTCGGGATGGATTCTTTGGTGATAGGAATGTATTTCGTGCCCGAGGTAGTGCCCGACGTCTTTGCAAAGTAAAGCGGCTTGCCTTTCCAGAGCACGTCCGAAGAGCCCGCTAAAATCTGTTCAATGTAGGGTTTGAGATCTTCGTAGTCGCGAATGGGAACGGCCTGTCGAAATTCGTCGACCGTCTGGATATCCCGGAAGTGATGGTTGAGGCCAAATACGGTGTTGCGGCCACCCTCCAACAGCTTCCGCAGCCAGCGCTGCTGCGCTTCGGCGGGTTGGTACATCCACGCTTGCTGTCGCTCTACGACCAATTTAGCCAGTGGCTTACTAACGACTGAACGAATTCCCATAATGACGCAAAGTTACGAAAACAGTTGGCAGTCTTCAGCAGCGAGTTTATAACGGTCAGCACGCCAAAAAATGGTATACGTAGTGCCGGTGACAAGCCCTGAACCACTGGCTGGATTTAGCTAACTATTCTGATACTCATATAAAAAATACAATACTGTATTTGGATTTTATCGTTGTTTCTCTTGAATAATCCATATTTTTGCACACCTTTGAAAACAAGACTTGCAAAAAGGCACAACAGCTAACCTGGAATGGGACTTTTCAATTTTTTAACCAGCGACATTGCGATTGACCTGGGCACGGCGAATACCTTGATTATTCACAAGGATCGGATTGTGGTGGATGAGCCTTCGATTATTGCAATGGACAAAGTCAGCGGTAAAGTGCTGGCCATTGGTCATAAGGCCATGCAAATGCACGAAAAGACCAATGAAAATATTAAGACAATTCGCCCGTTGAAAGACGGCGTCATTGCCGACTTTACAGCCGCTGAGCTGATGATTCGGGGCCTGATCAAGATGATTGATACGGGTAGCAAACTGTTTTCACCTTCGCATCGAATGGTTATTTGTATACCATCCGGGATCACGGAAGTTGAGAAGCGGGCCGTTAAAGATTCCGCCGAGCATGCCGGAGCGAAAGAAGTTTATATGGTGCACGAACCGATTGCTGCTGCGATCGGTATCGGTATCGATATCACCCAGCCAAATGGTACGATGATCGTCGATATTGGTGGGGGTACTACAGAGATTGCCGTCATTGCCTTGTCTGGTATCGTTTGTGAACAATCGATCCGGATTGCCGGTGATGTGTTCACCCGCGATATTGTCGATTACATGCGTCGGGAGCACAACCTGCTTATCGGTGAACGTTCGGCCGAGCAAATTAAAATGGAAGTCGGTTCGGCGCTTCCAGAACTCGACAATCCTCCCGCCGATTACGAAATCCGGGGTCGCGATTTGATGACGGGTATCCCGAAAGAGATCAAGGTTACCTACAGTGAAATTGCCTATGCGTTAGACAAATCGATTTCCAAAATCGAAGAAGCGACCATGAAGGCGCTGGAAATTTCGCCACCGGAGTTGTCGGCCGACATTTACACGAATGGTATTCACCTGACGGGGGGCGGTGCGCTGCTGCACGGCCTCGACAAGCGGCTGGGTGCTAAAACCAAGCTGCCGATTCACGTAGCCGATGATCCGCTCAAAGCGGTGGTGAAAGGTACGGGTGAGGTCATTAAAAATCTGGACATGTACCGGTCCGTATTGATTAGTTAAGTATGTAAGTAGCCTGGACCGCTGGTTCGGGAAGCCGAAAACTACGTGATAGAACAATGATTTGCTCTGCCATCTAGCCTTCGGCTTCTCGAATCGACAATCCAGGCTATTTAGTTTACTCCATTTTATGGGAGAGTTAGTCGACTTTTTTGTTCGAAGCCGAAACTTCATTTTGTTTGTACTGCTGGAAGTACTTTGTTTTTACTTTATCATCAACACGAGCAATTACTGGAGTGTGACCTACTTCAACACATCGAACCGGTACGCGGCTCAGGTGCTGGCGTGGTCGAACGCGGCCAATGAATATACGCGCCTGCGTCAGGTCAACGCCGATCTGGCTATGGAAAACCAGCGACTCAATACCCGGCTGACGCAACTTCTCCAGAGCAAACCAGCTTCCCCCGCCGAATACCAGGCCGATTCAGCCTTTGCCGATCGTTTTAAGTATACGGTGGCCAAGGTGATCGATAATACAACGCAGTTTGCCAATAACTACATTACCATTGACAAAGGCACCGATGATGGCATTCATCCGGGTATGGGGGTGATTTCGCCAACGGGCATTGTGGGTAAGATCAAGGTCTGCAACCGGCATTTTTCGGTCGTTACGTCGATTCTACATTCGGAGTTTCTGGTATCATCGAAGTTGACGAAAGCGAATGAGATCGGGTCCGCAAAATGGGACGGAATTGATCCACACCTGATGAAACTGGACGCGATTGCGAGCTACAAGACCGTGAATAAGGGCGACTCCGCTGTAACGTCGGAGTTTAACTCAACCTTCCCGCCGGGTATTCTGGTAGGGCGGGTGCGTACGGTAGGGGTTCAGTCAAACCAGACCTTTCACGACATTACGCTCGATCTGGCAACGAATTTCAGTAATCTGTCTTTCGTTTACATCGTCGAAAATCGCCTGCAGGCCGAGCAGGAGCAGTTAGAAAAACAAGTCGAAAAAGAGAAATAGTAAGCACTGGATGGGCATGACCGGTTTCTATAGCCGATTGCGACCCAGCTACTGCCCACCGCCCACTACGAGATGACCTTACGCGAGATTCTGTCTACTGTGCTGTTGTTTTTGCTCTACCTGATATTGCAAATCCTGCTTGTACGGAATTTGGTGCTGTTTGATTACGCCTTCTGTTTTGTCTACATCGCCTGTGTCCTGCTCTTACCGAACGAAACCAGCCTGACCTGGCTCCTGTTAATCGGTTTCGTGACCGGCATCATAGTGGATTCGTTCTACAACACGCTTGGGATGCACGCAGCGGCAACGGTTCTTATGGCGTATTGTCGGCCACTGGTTGTGCGCTCACAGATTGATGTGCCGGGCATGGAGTCCCGACTCGAATTTTCGCTGAAAGAATTAGGGGTAGGCGCTTTCTTTCGGTACGTCTTCATACTGGCCCTTGTTCATCACAGTGCCTTGTTTTTCATTGAAGCCAGTAGCCTGGCACTGTTTATTCCGACACTCATCCGGGTTGGGGCCAGCACCTTGTTCACGACAGTCAGCATCGTACTGATCCAGTTCTTCACCCGAAATTAAAAATGCACGAGTGACTGATTTTCGACAGAATATGGTTGTCAATCATCATACGAACGGAACCTCAACGCTCCTCACATGGCCGAAACACTGCTTATTCCACAAACATCCGATCGGCGGGCTATGTACGATAGCCTCGTACCGCAAATTGCCGCGCTGATCGACGGCGAGCCGGATCTGGTCGCTAATCTGGCCAATATTGCCGCTGCGCTGAAAGAAGCGTTCGGCTTTTTCTGGGTCGGCTTTTATCTCAAAAAAGAGAACCAACTGGTGCTGGGACCCTTTCAGGGACCTATTGCCTGCACGCGTATTGCTTTTGAAAAGGGCGTCTGCGGAGCTGCCTATACCCGACGCGAAACGATTCTGGTTCCGGATGTCGAGCAATTCCCCGGACACATCGCCTGTAGTTCTGCATCGAAATCCGAAGTCGTTGTACCCGTCTTCGATCGGTTCGGAGCGGTCAGTATGGTGCTGGATGTTGATAGTGACCAGCTGAACGATTTCAGCCAGATTGACGCTGACGGATTGGAACGAATTGCTGCCTTGATCACCGCCCTCTAAGCTGAACCGTAGTATTGATCGCTTGATTGATTTCGTTAAGAAACCGTTAAATTCGTTCGGTGGCTTAAACTATCGGCATCATAGCCCGTCTTAGGTTCGGATAAAACAATCACGAACCATGTTTAAGAAACTAGCATTTGGCGGATTGATGCTTTCGCTACTGTCGTTGCCACTGCTGGCTCAGCAAACCACTGCGCCAAACGCGTCCACTACAACCCAACGGGGTAGAGGGCGGGGCATGCAGGCGTATCAGGCTGGTGATCCAGCGACACGCGCCCGTAAAATGACGGATCGCATGACGAAGCAACTTGGATTGGATGAAGCTTCAGCCAAAAAAGTGTACGATGTAACACTGGCCCGCGCCGAAAAAGTCGATGCCATTCAGAAAGGTACCGACGATAACAAAGCGAAAGGAAAAGCCCTGAAAGCGAACGCTGACGAATACAAGAGTAAACTGCAAAGCATTTTAACGCCCGACCAGTTTGCTAAATTCGAATCGATGCGTGGCCGTATGGGCAGAGGTCGTGGTAATAATGACGGTGACAAAGACGGGCAGAAATAACAACTGAACAGTCAACGTACAAGTGAGAGGCCCAATTTTCCAGTTACTGGAAAATTGGGCCTCTTGCGTTGGAAAGCAAGCGGCAATGGGACGCGGTTCGAGTCTGGCTACTGCGTTAGCAGTAAAGTTTATCCCTCGATTCCTTTTTCGATAAATAGTCAGAAAAACTATGTCTTCTTCGGTTTCGCGTCGGTTGTTTATGCAGCAGGCATCGCTCATCGCAGCGGCAGGCATCACAGGTCCAACCATAATCTCGGCTAAAGCAAATCCGCACAAGGCCGAAACATCGATTCTGGGCCATAATGGATTTCGCTACCGGGTCGTGCCGGGATGGGGTGTGCTGGATGCGGGTAAAAATCCGGTCAATGACTGCCACGAAATGGTGCAGGATGCCAAAGGGCGAATCCTGCTGCTGACCAACGAGACAAAAAACAACATTCTCATTTACGATAAATCTGGCAAGCTACTCGAAACGTGGGGACACGATTACCCTGGTGGACACGGCCTGACACTCGGCGGGGAAGGGAATGAACAGTTTCTGCTGATTACCGATACGGACCGGCATCAGGTGATCAAAACTGATCTGAAAGGCCGTGAATTGATGAAGCTGGACTATCCGAAAGAAACGGGTGTTTACGCCTACCCGTCGCAGTTCAAACCGACCGAAACGGCTGTCAATCCGGTCAATGGAGATATCTATGTCGTGGATGGGTATGGCCTGAACTATGTGATGCAGTATGACAAAGCCGGGAAGCTTATTCGCTATTGGGGTGGTAAAGGGGAGGCCAACGACACCTTCGATTGCTGTCATGGCATTGTTGTAGATCGGCGAACCAGCAACCCAACCCTGCTCATCACTGACCGACGGCGAAATGCACTCAAACGGTTTACGCTCGACGGAAAATACGTTTCGACCATCGCCTTACCGGGTTCATACATCTGTCGACCCGTTATTCACGGTGACAACATCTACGGAGCTGTTTTCCGAAGCACGTCGGATAGTTACCCGGATTCGGGCTATATTCAGATTCTGGATAAGAACGATCAGGTCGTTTCGACACCCGGCGGATCGGCACCGGTTTATCAGGATGGTAAACTGGCTGAACAACGCAAAGACCGGAGTATCTCCGCTTTTTTGCACCCGCACGATGTGCTGGTCGACGCCGATGACAGCATCTACGTTGCCCAGTGGAGTTCCAGGAAAACGTATCCTGTCAAATTAGAACGGGTCGCCTGAATCGGTACTGACTATGACTAGACTGATTTTTCTACAGGCGAATGCGGCTCAACCATCGGATTGGGTGTTGTTCTTTGGCCGTTTTCATCCGCTTCTTGTCCATTTGCCCATTGGTTTTCTGCTCATTGCGGGACTTCTTGAACTCGATCGGTTGACCCGGCGCAAGTCGGTTAGTCCGCACACCATTACGTTGATTCTGTTCTGGTCGGCGGTTAGTGCAACGATGGCCTGTGTATTCGGCTACATGCTCTCACTGGGGGGCGGTTATGATACCGAAACGCTCAGCGATCACAAATGGCAGGGTATTGGTGTGGCCGCGTTTGCCTGGATTGCCTGGTCCGTAAAATCCGAGAATCTGGGTCGTATCATTCCGTTTGCGCAGCTTGTGTATTTGCCGGCTCTTTTCGTGTCGCTATTGTTGCTGCTGGCAGCTGGTCATCAGGGCGGTAACTTAACCCACGGTTCTGATTACCTGACTCAATATGCACCAACGCCCCTGCGAACGCTGGCCGGTCTAGCGCCGAAACAGAAGGAAGTGAAGATCGAGCCAATCACGGACGTGAATCAGGCGATGGTCTACCAGCAGATCGTTAACCCGATTCTTCAGACCCGTTGCGTTCAGTGCCACAATGCCGATAAGTCGAAAGCGGGTCTTCGGCTCGATAATCCGGATATGATCAAAAAGGGATACGAAGATGGCCCGGTGTTGGTGGCGGGTAAAAGTAGCACGAGCGAACTGGTGAAGGTTTGTTTATTGCCTGAGGACGATGACAACCATATGCCGCCGAAAGGGAAGCCACAACTCACCGAGAGTCAGGTTGCGCTACTGACGTGGTGGATCGATCAGGGAGCTTCGTTTGATAAGAAGGTGTCGCAACTGGTTGTCAATGATGCCATTCGACCGGTTTTGGCGTCGCTGGGCGGTGGTGGTCCGGTTACTGCTTCGGCGGGTGGCGCAGTCGCTGCGGGACCTGCTCCCGAATCACCCGTCCTGACCATGAAGGTACCCGCTGCCGATCCGAAGGTGATCGAAGCGGTAAAGAAAACAGGCTTACTGGTGTTGCCGCTTTCCAAAGAACAAAACCAGTTGGAGGTCAGCGCGGTCAACGCCCGGACGTATGGAGATGCGCAGGCCGCTCTGCTGCATAAACTCAGCGACCAAATTGTCTGGTTGAAACTGGGCGACACCGAAATTTCTGATGCAGCACTGGCACAGGTTGCCAAACTGAAAAACCTGCAAAAACTACACCTCGAACAAACGAAAATAACCGACGCGGGTCTGAAACAGCTCAACGGATTAACCAATCTGGAGTATCTGAACCTCTACGGAACGGCCATTACCGATGCCGGACTTACTGAACTGGTGCGTCTAAAAAATCTTAAAACGGTCTATCTCTGGCAAACCAACGTAACGGCGCAGGGACTGGCAGCCTTGAAGAAAGAACGGCCAACGCTGGAGATCATCGGTGGTATCAGCGAGCAAGCGGTTGCCGAGTTCGCCAAAGCCACGTCGGCGGATGACAAAGCGGACGAATCGAAAAAGAATTGATAAGTCTTCACCTAGCTCGGGCTACGTACTCTACGCCCACGAAATGGCAAAAACGGTCCAGCCGTTCGGCTCGGTCTGGAGCGAAAAGGTGAACCCGTGATTCAGCAGAATTTCCCGCGTTAGCGTGAGGCCAATACCTTGTCCACTGGGTCTGGTACTGAAAAACGGATTGAACAAATGAATGGCAACGGCTTCGGGAATTGGTGCCCCGTTGTCGCGAATGAGTAATTGGCGAGCCGAAAGAAGCACCTCAACGCGGTGGCCCGGTTCACATGCTTCAAGCGCATTTTTGACAATGTTGACCAGCACCTGCTCTAACTGCCCTTCGTCGATGGACTGTATGACGGGCGTATCGGGTGTTGTAATGGTGAGCGCAATGGTAGCCGCTTCGGCCTGTGGCTGCATGAGTCGGACAACGTTGTGCGTTAATGCCGCCATGTCGCCGGGTGTGAGGTTAGGCGGGGGGAGCCGCACCACATCGGCAAAGCGACGCATGAAGCGGTTGAGCCGGTCGTTGCGATCAATGGCTACCCGAACGGCCTGTTTCAGCTCGGAGTCGGGCAGTTCGGATTCGGTAATGGTCAGAATGGAGTTGACGGCTCCGATGGAGTTGTTGACCTCGTGCGCCATCATCCGAATGACCTTACTATACGCTTTCTTTTCGCTGGCCAGAATTTCCGGCGTCAGCTCCTCAATCATGAGGAATGATCGTCTGAAGCCCCGATCGACAAAATTCGAGCGTAGTATTTTGTACGTTTCGATACCATTCGGTTTCATTACGCGTGATTCACCGTCGGCCAAATCAGCAATGTGAGCCAGCAACGAATACCCAAGTTCTTCCAATCGTTTGGTGACGATGGCTTCGGGCAGCATACCCAGCAACTGGCAGGCGCGTGGGTTGACGGAGGCAATCCGATCATCGAAATCAAAAATCAGGATGGCAATGGGGGCTGCGTCAACGAGTTTGTTCAGAAAGAATTGCTGCTCCACCTGCCGGGTACGTTCCTGTCGGAGCTGATCGATCATCAGGTTGTAGACCGTAATCAATTCATCGACTTCCCGGTTTCCGGTCGGCACAAACTTGATCGTAAAGTCCTTATCCCGAATGGCTTCGATGCCCGACGCAATAAACGTTGACGGTTGCCGAAACGACCGGTAAATACGCACCGCTACGTAAATCGAGAGCAGCATCAGCACTTCGGAAGCGATAAACAAGGCTTTGTTCTCCCGTAGCTCCCAGCCAATCAGTGCGATCAGCACCAGATGCAGGGCAACGATGTAGATCAGATAACGGGTTCGCAGGCGTAGGTTCATTCCTCGGAGGTGTAAGGAATGCCAAATTTCTCCAATCGGCGGTAGAGTGCAAAACGCGTGATACCCAACGCTCTGGCAACTTTGGTAACCCGGTTGTTATGGAAAGCCATTGCCTGTTGAATCATCTGGTATTCCATTTCTTCGAGCGTCATGGCACCCACCTGCGGTAGCGGTCCGCGCGGGACTGTCGTGACAGTTGGCGTTAGGTTCTGCTCAAAGTCGGTAACGGTCAATGCGTCGTTGTGGGCTAACAGGACCGTTCGTTCAACTACGTTTTTTAACTGACGAATATTTCCCGGCAACGACAGCGTTCTGAGCCAGCTCATGGCTTCTTTGCTGATGTGCAGACCGGGCCGGCCATACAGCGTTTTTAAGTTGTTGACAAAAAACGTAGCCAGTCGCGGAATGTCGTTCGGTCGTTCGCGCAACGCCGGTAGCCGAACCGTGATGAGGTTGATACGATACAGCAAATCTTCCCGAAACAGCCCCTTACTGACCATTTCTTCCAGATTCCGGTTGGTGGCACAAATCACGCGTACGTCAACCGTTCGGCTTTTGCTGCTTCCCAGCGGCTCAAACGTTCGATCCTGCAACACCCGCAGTAGTTTTACTTGGCTGGCCGGATCGAGGTCGCCGATTTCGTCCAGAAATATGCTGCCCTTAGTAGCCAGTTCAAACCGTCCGATCCGGTCGGTTCGGGCATCGGTGAACGCACCCCGGATGTGGCCAAACAGTTCGCTTTCAAACAACGTAGATGAGATACCGCCCAAGTTGACCTTGACGAACGGCTGGCGTTGACGCGGGCTGTTTTGGTGAACGGCTTCGGCGATGAGTTCCTTACCCGTTCCGCTCTCGCCCGTGATTAGCACCGGGGCATCGGTCGGCGCAACGCGGCCAATTGTTTTCAGAACGCTGAGTAGATTTGGGTCTTCTCCGACGATGTTATCGAACGAAAATTGCTGGTCAAGTTTCTGCCGGTCGAGCGATACGGGTTCTGACTGGGCGAGGTTCATGGCCGTACGAACCGATTGCACGAGGTAGTCGTTCTGCCAGGGCTTTGTGATGAAGTCTTTAGCCCCCGCTTTCATACCTTCCACGGCAAGATCAATGCTTCCCCAGCCCGTAATCAGGATAACCGGCACCGCTGGCAACTGCTCCCGAATCCGGCGTAATAGCCGCAGCCCATCATCACCGGACGTATCGACCGAAAAATTCATGTCCAGCAAAATTACGTCCGGCGTTTCGACGCGTAGAATCTCGAACGTGTCGAATGGTCCGTCAGCAACGCGCACCGTAAACCCTTCTTTCCGGAATAGTAAGGAAAGGGAGGTTTGAATAGCGATATCGTCGTCGATGATTAACAGCATATTTTTTGATGTAGAGACGCGATCGCACCGGCGGACCGGCCCTCGCGTCTCATCTGTTGGTCAGCAAACCTCGCCTGTTGGTCAGCAAAACCATCCGGTTATGAGACGCAAGGGATTGCCGCACCGGCGGTGATGCGGCATTCCGACCGGTCTCTACTCTTCGTGTAATGCCGTCGCCGGCTGAATGCCTGCCGCCTGTCGACTTGGGAACAAGGCACAAAGGGTGACAATGCCGTAGATGATAAGCATTGCGAGGATAATGGCCGTTACGTAGGTGCCCGCTTTGAGGTCGAATACATTCATCAACGGAAACTGAGCGGCAAATAATAGCCCGATCAACAAGGCGAAGGTAGCCAAAACCCATATCTCGCCGATGAATTGCGTTGAGATTCCGCTACCGGTAGCCCCCAAGGCCCGTCGTAAGCCAATTTCGCCCCGACGTTTGGCAATGCTTAGGTTCAACACCCCGAACAAACCGAGGGCTACGTTGATCAGCAGGAAACTACAAATGATCAGGGCGATGATGATCGGGACAAGAACGAGGTTATGCTGGTTTTTTCGCGAATCGGTCAGGTAGTCGACTTCCACGTTCCAGCCGGTCAGCATGGCCGCAATTTCCTTGACCAGTTTGGCTTCAAAGACGGCATCGGTGCCCGGCTTCACCTTAATAAGGACCGTATCGTTCCAGGTCGCATCAGGCTTGAACAACTCGAACAAGGCGGGTTTGTCGGACATGAATTCGCCTTTGGCTTTGAAGGTATTGACAACGCCAACCACTTTAAATCGCTTATCGATGATTTTTCCCAATGGATTTTCATTCTCGAACAGTTTCTCCTTCAATTTCTGATTGATGACAATCGGGCTATATTTACCAACACTGTCCGCGCTCCGATACCAGTGGCCTTCGGTTACGGCGATGCCGAGCGTGTTGGCAAAGTTCTCGTCGGTTGCGTAAAGATCCGATAGTGCCTTCCGTTTGTTGTACTCGACACCATTGTTCATGGAGTTGGCCGAGAAGGGAAAGTTACTGCTCATGCGCGATACCGAAACCACGTCCGGGTAGGACTTTAGTCGTTGTGTAACCCGCTGGAGTTTTTCGCGGAGGGCAACAGTGTCCTGGTTATTTTTAAGCCCTATGGCCCAGACGTTCTCATACGTAAAGCCGATCGGTTCCGTATAATTTTGGACGTTCACAACAATGAGCGTCGCCAATCCGAAAAGCACCAGGAACGAGGCCCAGATCTCGACGATTAGTAGCGCGTGTGCTTTTTTCTTGTTCCAGATCAGGGTAAACAGATGTTTTAGCATGGTTTTAAGGAGTAATCGAGTGAAGGAGTACTTGGGTGAATAGCCTGCGAATCGTAGGCACGCCAGTATGCATTCACTACGTTGATTTTAGGGCTTCGGCGATGTTCAGTTTCGACATGCGGAGGGCGGGTAATACACCGGATAGTAACCCGAACAGCAGGCAAACCAGCACACTGACCAGAAACACCGTCAAATTGATCGTCAGGTCAGCATAGGCAATTATACCACTGCTGTTAATCAGGTAAATGACAATCAGGCTTAAGCCGAGGGCAATGGAACCGCCGATGAGCGTAATGAAAATGTTCTCGACAATAAACTGCCAGACCAGCGTTTTTACGGGTGCTCCGAACGCTTTCCGGATACCAATTTCGGAAGCTCGTTCCATAATACGACTGACATTGACGTTGACAAGGTTAATGGCCGGCAACCCCATCAGCATGAACAGCACAAAGCCAATGACTCCGAAAAAGATGGCCTTCATCCCCGCATTACCATCCAGAATCTGCCCGACGAAGTTCTCCGCATAAGGGTCTGATTTTGCTTCCAGGGTAGCATACTTATACCCATTTTCGATCCCCGGTAATGGAATCTGGCTGATTCGGCTCTGAAATTCGTTGTTTATGGCTGGCAGGTCCGATTTATCCTTAGCGAGCAGAATGCTCATGAAACCGCCCCGCATACCATCCCGCTGGTAATTACTTTTAGGCGTCGTATACGGAAAATAAATATCGGCGTAGGTGACCGGTCGGGTAACAGGACTGCCTTTTATGACGCCAATCACCTTGTAGTGAATGTTTTCGATATCAATGTCTTTGCCAATAACCGATTCTGTCTCGTCGGAAAAATAGTGCTTCCTGAACTCGTCCGTAATGACTGCTACGTGATCACCGTTGGTAATGTTTTGTTGGTTGTAGGGTTTACCTTCCAGAAAATTGAAGTCCATAACCTGCCAGAAATCAGCATCAGTAAATTTGGTAGTCAATTTAATTTTCTGCGAACCCACATACGCATTGGAGCTATTAAAGGCAGAAAAAATAGTCACCCGCTCGGGTGTTTTCAACGTTTTGGCGTAGTTCGTCAGAAACTTGAAACTCATCGGTCCTGAGCTTCTGCCGGTTTTGGCCGAGTCGCGCTGAACCATCAGCATGACGTAAAGCATTCGATCCCGCTTAGTTTCAGGATAATGACTCCCGATCAGGTGGTCAAGGAACGAGGTCAGCACCATCAGGACAGTCAACGTCAGGCTGATGCCGAAGAGCGTAATGAAGGTATAAAATGGGTGTCGGAGCAATACCTTCCAGGCGATTTTTATGTAGTTTGTCAGCATCGTGTTAAACCGTTTGAAGTACCGAATCACCAACCATTGATCCATCGAAAAGCCGCACAAGCCGATGGGTCTTTTTGGCCATCGATTCATCGTGGGTCACCATCACAATCGTGCTGCCATCGGCATTAAGTTGCTGAAGGATCGCCATGATCTCATTGCCCATGGCGCTGTCGAGGTTACCGGTTGGCTCATCGGCCAGAATAATGTCCGGGCGTCCCACAATGGCGCGTGCAATGGCGACCCGCTGCTTTTGTCCACCCGACAGCTGATTGGGAAAATGTTTCATGCGGTTGCTCAGGCCGACTCGTTCGAGGGCTTGTTTGGCCAGCTCCCGCCGTGATAGGCCAGTTGAGTCCCCTTTGCGGTAGAGCAGCGGGATTTCGACGTTATCGAGTACTGATAAGTCGTTGATTAGGTGAAAGCTCTGGAAAATAAAGCCAATCTTCTGATTGCGAAGCTGCGCCAGTTCCTTGTCGCGGTAATGCGTCACGGCCTGTCCGCCAATTTCGACATTTCCCTGGCTGGGCGCATCCAGTAACCCCATCAGGTTCATCAGTGTTGATTTGCCACAACCGCTCGGACCCATGATCGAGATAAATTCGCCGGGTCGGATGTCGAGGTTAATGTTTGTCAGCGCCAGTGTTTCGATGCTGCTGGTCCGGTAGACCTTTTCGATGTTTTTGAGTGTGATCATGGTCTTTGAGTTTATCCATTTCCCTATTCCCTCACCCCCGGCCCCTCTCCCAAAACGGGAGAGGGGTGCAAAATAGGGTAGTTACACTCCCCTCGCCCGTTCTGGGAGAGGGGCCGGGGGTGAGGGTAAAGGGCCGGGGCTGTTAATAGTTTATTTTCTGGTTCGTTTCAAAATCGTACAAAGTCAGTAGCCGAATCGTATAAAAGGCCTGCCAGTAATCGCGCAGGGCCAGGATCGCGTCGCGACGGGCGCGGTCTTTGTCTTGGGTTGCAATACCGAGGTCAGTAACACTCAGGTCGCTGAGCTTAAAGCGATCCTGCGCAATCTGATAGCGATTTTGGGCAATCTGGTCCGCTTCGGCGGTCAGTTTAACCTGCTGGCGAAGCATGTCCAGTAATGTTACCTGGGTATAAATCTGCTGCTCAAACGTCCGCTTCGCTTGTTCTACCGTTTGCACCGTCAGTTGCTGGTTAGCACGAGCCGTTTCCGTACGGGCCTGCGCACGACCCCAGGTCATAATCGGCAGCACGAACTGAATTTCTACAAATTCTCGATCCTGTGGGCGGTTGTATACGTCGCTCGGTCGATTGCCCCGATTCGATAAGCCAAAAGCTGCGTTGAGGGATGCGTTCAGCCCATTCTCTTTGCGGGCCTTATCAACGTCGCGGTCGGCTTCCAGTAATTTCCGGCTGAAACCAATGGCGTCGGATCGGTTGGCAAACGCTTCGGCCAATGCCTGACTAATGTCTATCGAAAACGCGCTGAGTTGCGTAGGCACGACTAAATCGAATTGCTGCTGTTGACCCTGCCCGTTCGTGCGGGCATTCAGGTAGGACCGAAGTTTAAGGGAGGCTACCTCGGCGGTTTGACGGGCGGAGGCCAGATCCTTCTGGGCGTTCAAAACGCTCAGTTGCAACTGCAACAGGTCGTTCTGCGAGATTTTTCCTAGTTCCAGTTTATGCCCCGCTATTTTAAAAAGTGTATCGTTGTTGGCGCGGTTCGTTTCGGCGATTTGTAAATTCACCTGCGCGACCAGCAAATCGAAATACAGACCTGTCGCATCCAAAGCAACCTGTTCGAGCGCTTCGATGTACTGCTGATTACTCTCGGCGTAACGCAATGGCTCGGTTCGGCGATCCCATTTCATCTGATTAAACCGGAATAGAGGCTGCGTCAATCCGAAGGCGAAGGGAATGCCATTGTATAGTGTGCTATTATTCAGGAAGTTATCGAATCGTTGTAGTTGATGCTGGACATAAATAGAACCACCGGTCAACGCAATGTTCTGACTCAGGGATAGGTTCAGAATCGAGTTGTTGTTCGATACGGGTTGAAAGGCAATCGTGCCATCGGGCTGCGTTACCTGAACGAATGAACGGGTAAAGCTGGGCAAGGAGCCATCGAGACTGAGTTGCGGTTTAAAGTCGGCCAGAAACGTCCGGTATTTCCAGTAATTGGTTTTCTTCAGCGTAGCCGCCTGTTTCCCCGCAATCGACTGCTCACGAGCCACTTGTATCACGTCGCTAAGGGTGAGTTTTTGGGTTTGAGCCACGGTTACATGCGTTATTGCCAGGCAAAATAAACCTATACTCCAGCGGATCATCGGACGAAGTAACGCACCCGATTTTATGAAAAACTTGCTCATAATCAGGGCTTGGTAGGCGTAATGGTTAACTGTTCGAGGTGTTCATACGTGCTTAGGTCGGTCAGGATAACGCGCTCGCCCGGCTGCAACCCGCTCTTGATCTCAACCCAATCGAAATTAGACAAACCTACCTGTACCTCGCGTCGGGTGGCTAGCGTCGGGCTGGTCATAACGTAAACAAATTGCTTACGTTTACCCTTGAAAGCAGGGCCATTCGCGACCCGAACCGCCTGCGCAACCCGGTTTGTGACGATGAATACTTCCACTTTCTGGTTAGGCCGAAGCGAAGGGTGATGGTTATCGTCCAGATCCACTGCGAACTGCACGACGCCATTTTGCACCGCTGGTTTTATCTGGGTAATTTGACCACGTAATGAGGTTTCATTTACCTTTACAATGACCGGAAGTCCCACTTTTACTTGCTCGGCATAGACATCAGCGCACGACCCTTCAATCCGAAAACTACCCAGATCGGCCAGACGGGCCAGCATTTCCCCTTCGTTCACCGCTGAGCCGATGTGCTCGTTTACCCACGTCAGTACGCCCGCCCGGTCGGTCAGGATGTCGGCCTGCCTGAGTCGGTGGGACAACACCTTGAGATTGGTCGCTTCGATCTGAGCCTGGAGTTCCGATTCCTTTAGGCTGGCGCTCATCGACTGCCGGTTGTAGGTCAGATCGTTTTCCAGTTGTTTTTTCTCCAGTTGGGCGATTTCCAGCAGGTTCTCCGCGCGGGTAACATCATCGGGTGTTTGGCCTCCCACTTTCAGCAGTCGTTTGGCATCATTAAGTTCGGCTTTGAGTTTGTTGATCGTCAGCGATTTAATCTGATCGTTTACGTCCGCATCGTACAGGTTTTTGTTCAGTTTCAACCGAAGCTGATCAATGCCATTTTGTTTGAGCGCGAGTTGATCGGCAATTTTATCGTATTCGATCTGCGTCAGTGACTTATCGAGTTCGAGAATGGGCTGGCCGGGTCGAACGCGGGTGCCTGGTGTGAGCAGTACCCGGCGAATACTGGCCCGGATCGGACTGGTAATGATCTGCTCGTAAGCCGGAATAACTTCACCCGTAGCATTCAGCGTATTTTCTACGTAACCGGTCTGCGCTACTGACGATCGGATCGTACTGGCTTCGACCGACGTTTTCAGCACATTCTTAAACCAGAAGGTACCCGCGGCCAGACTGACAAGAACGGCAACACCAAGTAGCCAGCTTTTTCGTCGGGTTCGGGCAACAAGTTCGGGAGCTAATTCGCGATCCATAGTAAGTTATGTATGCCCAGTAGTAGGTCAAACAATGTACCAGAATTAGTGAGTCTGACTGTCAGCAGTTTATATAAATCGAGCGTTGTTAGGCTGTGCGATTTCGCACAACTGGTGCGGATTTGCACAAAATGTATGGCTTCCTCCGTTGCTACAAGTACGACTAGTCAGTAAGCAGAGCGTGTCTTCAGTAAGTCAAGTACATAATGATAGACTTACTGGGAATGTATTCTGTGTTTCGAACGTTAAAATTGAACGATAACCGGGTAAAATAGTACTGTAGGCTTGCCGGGGTATTCTATAACTTTGTAAAATTGTATAAACTAGATTCAACTCGTTCGTTTGTATGACTTTCTGGTCTGACATACGGTTCCGATACATTCTGCTCAGTTCAACGGTTGGTCTGTTCAGCGCGTCTGTATGGCTTACGGCTTGTCAAAAATCGGTCGAGAAGCCCGCTGAGATCATCGCTGCCGAAGCGCATCTGCCCGAAAAAGTTGATTACAACCTGCACGTTAAGCCAATTTTATCGGATCGCTGTTTCGCCTGTCACGGTCCTGACCAGGCCAAGCAACAGGCTGGTTTACGATTAGATACGCCCGAAGGTGCCTACGAAGCACTAGCCAAAAGTGGTCATGTAGCCATTGTACCGGGCAATCCGGCAAAGAGCGAACTGGTTAGCCGGATCATCAGCACCGATCCCGATGAGGTGATGCCTACACCGAAGTCGAACCTGACACTGACCGCCGAGGAAAAAGCGTTGCTCATCCGGTGGGTTGAACAGGGAGCCGAATACAAACAACACTGGTCGCTCATTGCGCCAACAATGCCCGAGGTGCCTAAGGCTACCGATGAAAAATGGGTCAAAAACGATATCGACCGGTTCGTTCAGGCCAAAACAACGTTGCAACACGCTCCCGAAGCTGAGAAAACAACGCTGCTTCGTCGCGTTAGTCTGGACTTGACGGGACTGCCGCCAACGTCCGCCGAGGTTGATGCCTTTCTGGCTGACAAATCGCCCGATGCCTACGAAAAAGTCGTGAATCGGTTGCTGAGCAGCCCGCATTATGGCGAACGGCAGGCGGCCGAATGGCTCGATGTGGCTCGTTATGCCGATACGCATGGGTATCAGGATGACGGCCTGCGAACAGTGTGGCCTTATCGCGACTGGGTGATTCGGGCCTACAACCGTAACCTGTCCTTCGACCGGTTCGTTACCTGGCAGTTAGCGGGGGATTTATTGCCAAATCCGAACCGGGACCAGCTTATTGCCACGGCCTTCAATCGTAACCACCAGCAAAGCCAGGAGGGCGGTATCGTTGACGAGGAGTATCGGGTCGAGTACGTAGCTGACCGGGCCAACACCTTTGGGAAGGCAATGCTGGGGCTCACGGTCGAGTGTGCCCGCTGTCACGATCACAAATACGACCCTATCAGTCAGAAAGATTATTACTCGCTGTTTGCCTTCTTCAACAGCAATAATGAACGCGGACAGATCCCGTACAATGGTGAAGCTGCACCGACCATCACGCTCACGAAGCCGGAAGCGGACGCCAAGCTGAAATTTATTCGCGAAAAACTCACTCCACTGACGCAGAAGCTGAATCCGAACCGGCCTGATTACCAGCAACGATTTGGGCAATGGATGGCAAGCGCACAGTACCGCCCGATCTCGTCGACGGATTCTGGACTTATTGCGCATTACACCTTCGACGAAGCCGACCGGACCAATATCAGCGCCTTCGTGAAAGCCGCGAGCGAGAAGAAGAAACTGGAAGACGAAAAGCGTAAAAAGGAGGAAGAAGCCAACGCAAAAAGTAAAAAGCCTGACGAGAAAAAGCCCGAAAAGAAGGAGGTTGCCAAGCGAAAAACGAAGGAAGAACTCTGGAAAGATCCGCGTAATGCGTTTACCAACACCGTGAACGATACGCTCCCGGCCCGGCTCGGTGGTGATTCCGATAAAGTACCCTACGCCGTACCCGGTCGTTTCGGAAAGGCACGGTTCCTGCCCGGTGACAGCTTTATCGAGTTACCGTGGGGATTTGGCGCGTTCGAGCAGAATCAGCCCTTTTCGGTGAGTAGCTGGTTCAATCTGGCAAAGCCTAACATGGGACTTACGCTCATGGGTCGTACTACCGGCCCCATGGATGGACAGCGTGGTTACCAGCTTGATCTGCTGGCCGACGGACGGTTAAAACTTACCTTCAATCACGTGTGGCCTGCCAATGCTATCGACGTTGAAACAGTGGATAAAGTGCCTGTTCATCAATGGTTTCAGGTAGCGTTTACGTACAACGGTATGGGTAAAGCGAACGATCTGACGCTCTACCTGAACGGAAAACCGATGCGAACCAAAGTAGTGGCCGATAACCTCATTCATAGTATGGTGTATGGGAAAGATCGGACCCACTGGGCACAGCACACGTTCTATGTGGGCCGGATGCACGATAATTTTTATAAAGATTTTGCGGTCGATGAATTACGCATTTATGACCGTTGCCTGACACCACTGGAACTGCCTAAACTGGCTGGTCAGACCGATGCATTGATGGCTGCCCTGCGTACACCGATTGCGAACCGCACCCCGGCGCAACGGACGGGTTTATACACCTATTACGTGACAACGCAGGACCCCGTTTATCGTGCTGAATATGCTAAGGCGATGGCGTTGCGGGGTGAACAGCTCATGCTCTACACGAATTCGGATCAGGTGATGGTGATGCAGGAGCGGTCTGTGCCACGGGAAACGCACTTGCTGAAACGAGGAGCTTACGACGCACCCGCCGATGTGGTAAAACCCGCCGTGTTGCATAGCCTGACACCCATTCCTGACGAGTGGCCCAAAAACCGCCTTGGTCTGGCAAAATGGCTGTTGTTGCCCGAAAATCCATTGTTCAGTCGGGTGATGGTCAATCGGATGTGGCAGCAGTATTTCGGGCAGGGACTGGCAAAAAACAGCGATGATTTCGGGAATCAGGGCGCGCTGCCAACCCATCCGGAATTGCTGGATTATCTGGCCGTACGATTCCGCGAATCGGGCTGGAACGTGAAAGCGATGCACAAACTGATTGTGATGTCGGCGACCTACCGCCAGTCATCGACCGTTTCGGAGAAAGCGCGCGAAGCTGATCCTGATAACAGTCTCCTGACTAGAGGGCCAAGTTATCGACTATCGGCCGAACAGGTTCGAGATAATGCACTGGCTGCCAGTGGACTCCTGAACCAGCGAATTGGTGGGCCGAGTGTGCGTCCTTACCAGCCGTCCGGTATTTGGGAAGCGCTCGCTACGCGTAATGCCGTAAAATATGAGCAAAATCATGGCGATAGCCTGTACCGGCGTTCGATGTATACCATCTGGAAACGGAGTTCGCCCCCACCCATGATGCTCAATTTCGATGCTGCCGAGCGACACACTTGTATCGTGAAGCGGCAGAAGACCAGTACACCCTTACAGGCACTCGTCACGCTCAACGACCCGCAGTTTGTGGAAGCGGCCAGGGTGCTGGCGCAACGCGTCGTAACCAGAATGGCCCCATCTGAAAAGGTGACGCCAACGGCTTCGGATGCTGTTGTGCAGGCGATGTTCAAAGCCGCAATTAGCCGACCAGCCCGGCCCGAAGAGGTCAAGCTGATGAAGCAATTCTACGCCGAGGAACTTACCGATTTTAAGAAGAATCCGAAACGAGCTGCCGAGTTACTGGCCGTTGGCGAATACCCCGTTGAAAAAACGCTGAACGCAGCTGAGTTGGCGGCCTGGACAGTGGTGACGAGTACACTGCTGAATTTTGATGAAGCGATTATAAAACGATAGTCATCCGTGCCCGGCACGAATTGCTGACTTCTTAGTATGGATATTCAGGACGAATTACACGATCAACAGAGTCGCCGTACATTTCTTGGTCGGGCCAGCGCCGGACTGGGGACTATTGCCCTGGCGTCACTGTTAAATCCGACAAATTTATTCGGTGGGCCGGGTGCGTCCACACCGGGCAACTCCATGCCGGGCGCGTCCACACCGGGCGAAAATCCGGCGGTGGGGAAACCACATTTTCCGCCGAAGGTGAAGCGGGTCATCTACCTGTTTCAGAGTGGAGCGCCCTCGCAACTGGAATTGTTCGATTACAAGCCCAAGCTCGAAGCCATGTGGGGCCAGGATTTACCCGAATCCGTACGGAATGGCCAACGGCTGACGGGAATGAGCGCGGGTCAAAGTCATTTTCCACTAGCGGCATCGAAATACAAATTTGCCCAACATGGTCCCGGCCAAATGTGGATTAGTGAATTGCTACCGCACACGGCTCGTGTCGCGGGCGATCTGACGTTTGTTCGCTCGCTCCATACCGAAGCCATCAACCATGATCCTGCCGTTACGTTTTTTCAAACGGGGAGTCAGCAGGCTGGACGCCCGAGTTTTGGGTCATGGATCAGCTACGGTCTGGGGTCCGACAATCAGAATTTACCGGCGTTTGTCGTACTGTTGTCCAAAGGGCGCAGTGGTGATCAGCCGCTTTACGCCAAGCTCTGGAGTAACGGGTTTCTACCGTCCGTGCATCAGGGCGTCGTGTTTCGGTCGGGTCCGGACCCGGTCTATTACCTCAATAATCCGCCCGGTATCGACAAAACCAGCCGTCGCCGAATGCTCGATTATCTGACCAAATTGCATCAGGAGCAGAATAAACACGTACTAGATCCTGAAATCAATAGCCGGATGGCGCAGTACGAGATGGCCTATCGGATGCAGACATCGGTGCCCGAAACGCTGGATATATCGAAAGAGCCGGACTATATTTTCGATATGTACGGTCCCGAAAGCCGTAAGCCCGGCACGTTTGCGGCCAACTGCCTGCTGGCGCGCAAGCTGATCGAAAAAGACGTGAAGTTTGTTCAGTTGTACCACCAGGGCTGGGATCAGCATGGCAACCTACCGAATGATATTAAGATTCAGGCAAAGAGCGTCGATCAGCCATCGGCTGCGTTGATCATGGATTTGAAGCAACGCGGTTTGCTGGACGATACGCTCGTGATCTGGGGAGGTGAATTCGGTCGGGGCGCTTATTCGCAGGGAAAGCTGACGCGGGATAATTACGGGCGCGATCACCACCCGCGTGCTTTTTCGGTCTGGATGGCTGGGGCCGGTGTGAAAAAAGGATTGGTCTATGGTGAAACGGACGAATTTGGATACAACGTCATTAAAGATCCGGTTCACGTACACGATTTTCAGGCGACGGTCCTTCACCTACTCGGCGTTGACCACGAGAAGCTTACCTTCAAAAGCCAAGGACGACGTTACCGTCTGACCGATGTGCACGGAAAAGTTGTAAAACCGTTGCTAGCCTAATCTAGTCGTATTTTCGGAGGTTCTGCCGAACAGCATTCGATACGCCGTATCTTGGAGATACGGCGTATCGAATGCTGTTCGGCAGAACTCTCTTGTACTAGTAACTTTGGTGACTCAAACGAATAGCGGCAAACGAAAACTTATGATTCAGTTTAGGCGATTAGACCACATCCTGGTGTCAATTCCGGAAGGCGAAACCGCAACGGCTCGTGAATTTTATACGCGTGTATTGGGCTTGACCGAAATTCCGGGCAACCATCCGGGTGGTGCTATCTGGTTCGAGATCGCCGATATACAGCTACACCTTCGCGAAGAAGCGGGTGAACGTCAACGCTCAAAACGTCATCCGGCGTTCGAGGTTAGTCAGCTAGAGCAAGCCAAACAAGAGCTGGAACAGCAGCATATCTCAATCGAATACTCGTCGGAGATTGACGGGCGACAGCGGTTCTTTATTCGCGATCCGTTCGGTAACCGGATCGAGTTTCTGGAATTTTTGCCGTAATAAGAGGCTGCCCCTTAAACCGATTTCCTCTATATTTCACCCGAAAAAAGAAGAACCACGAGCAAATCAGTTAATCAAGGGGAGCATCTTTCTAACTAATGCAGGAACAAATTGAGACATGGATACGGGCGATGGTCCGCTGGTTTGGGTATGTGCCTAATCGTGATCTGTCCGGTTGGGTATTACTCACCATCGCAATCGTGCTGGGCCTGGCCGTTGATGTTGTCGTTACACAGGTTAGCCGGTTCATTGGCCGTCGCCGAACATTTCAAACGCTGAATCTCCTCAAAATTCATGTTCGCTGGGCATTCTGGTTGTTCACACCATCCCTGTTTTTCCTCCTTGCCACCAATATTCAGTCCGCGCGGTTTCTGCGTCGACACCCCATTGCGGATAAAACGGCTGAAGTTCTCTTTTTGATTACGGCCACCTGGCTCATCATCAAGCTGTTGAAGTTTGGTGAGTTATTCCTGATTCGGGAATACGACACGACCAAAGACGTCAACTTGTCGCAACGAAAGTTTGTGACGCAGGTGCGTTTTGTCCGCCGTTTGGTGGCTATCTGCGTTATTATCGTAGGCGTCTCACTCTTGCTGATCTCGTTTCAGGGAAGCCGGAAAGTCGGTTTGAGCGTGCTCACATCAGCCGGTGTTGTATCGGTTGTCGTGGGTTTTGCCGCACAGAAAACGCTGGCTAGTTTACTGGCAGGTATACAGATCGCGTTTAATCAGCAAATTCGTCTGGACGATGCCGTTGTGGTCGAAAAGGAGTGGGGACGCATTGAAGAAATCAACCTGACCAGCGTTATCGTCAGGCTATGGGATCGTCGTCGGCTTATTTTGCCCATCACCTATTTTGTCGAAACACCTTTCGAGAACTGGACCCGCTCCGATGCATCGATTATAGGCGCTATTTTTCTTTACCTGGATTACAACGTACCAATTGAGAAGGTGCGGGCAAAAGCGCGTGAAATTGCGGAGAATGACCCACTCTGGACGGGTGAAAGTTTTGCCGTACAGGTGACTGACACCACGCCAACGTGTATTCAGGTCCGGGTGCTGATCTCTGCACCCGATGCCCCATCCGCGTTCGACCTACGGTGTCACATGCGCGAACATCTGATCACGTTCATCCGCGACGAATACCCGCAAAGTCTGCCACAAACGCGTCTGGTGCTGGCTGAAGAAATGCGCCCTAAGGAAGTGTAAGGTAGTAGTTTAAGCTATAGAGGTAACGTTCTACACTAAGTACAGGTAAATCTAACGCTATATTAACTTTTATTGCTGGATCGTCACGTTCAAATAGATTTTTGCCATTCAGCGTATGAAACGTTTACTTGTTGCAGGACTTTTCTCTATGGCCCCCTGGCTTGTTCAGGCGCAAGCTGTTACCTTCCAGCATTCGGTAAAGGTTGCTGTGGAGGCTGTTCATAGTATTGACAACGATCGGCAGACACCCACACTTAAGTATTCGGTTGGTTACACCCGGCAATTGACCTCTGGTCGTTGGATGCTCGAAGGGAGTCTGGGCTATATCAATTATTTTGAACGAGAAGAATTGTCTGCGTTTTACTACACTTTTAAAGGCGGTCGGTCTCAACGTTTCGTAGCTGATTTCCTGTTGCACGTGAATTTGTTGAAGAGTAGGCGTCATGCGCTTCGGCTGGGTGCCGGGCCATCCGTATGGTACCAGCGAAATAGCCTGGTAAACGATTTGAGTATAGAATTAGCGCCTGGTTATCAAGATATAACTAGTGTGTCGTTTACGCGCGGTTATTTGCATACCGCCAACCTGGGGCTAAATCTGCGGGGTGAATACGAAGTTGCCATTACGCCACGAATCAATGTGGGAGCCAGAGCGGGACTCGTCAGCAACCTACTTCCCGCAAACGGTCGTGAACCGCTGCTGGGTACACTGGCAACGGTTGGCTTAAGTGCCGGCTATCGCTTCTAAACAATCATTCTGGCCGTTTTGGCGTCAGGTGTAAACGGTAAACTTTTTACATCTGACGCCAAAATGACCAGTTCTTTCAACAAGGCTACTACTCCGCCTTCTATCACTCTTCCCAGCCAAACGACCGCTCAATGGCCTTTTGCCAGCCGCGCATGAGTCGTTTCCGCTGCACATCCTCCATCGTCGATTCGTACGTACGGGCAACACCCCAATTCTGACGTAGGTCATCCAGATTCTGCCAGTAACCAACGGCTAGGCCAGCCGCGTAAGCCGCACCAAGCGCCGTGGTTTCGGTCATGCGCGGACAAACAACCGGGCCATTGAGCACATCGGCCTGAAACTGCATCAGCAACGAATTGCCGACCATTCCACCATCCACGCGCAGTGATTTGAGCGATACACCGGCATCCTGTTCCATCGCCCGCACCACATCAACGGTCTGATACGCAGTAGCTTCCAGAACGGCCCTCGCCAGATGTCCTTTGTTGACGAAGCGCGTCAGACCGGCTATGATACCCCGGGCGTCGGCTTTCCAGTGGGGTGCGTAGAGGCCGGAAAAAGCTGGTACGAAATAAGCTCCGCCGTTATCGTCAACCGAACGGGCCAGCGTTTCGATGTCGGTACTTTTCTTGATGATGCCCAGGTTATCACGAAGCCACTGAACAAGCGCCCCCGTGATAGCAACGCTACCTTCGAGCGCGTAGTGAACCGGCTCGTTCTGAAACTGGTAAGCCACGGTCGTTAGCAAGCCGTACGTCGATTCGCGTAGCTCGGTGCCGGTGTTCATCAGCAAAAAACAACCCGTGCCGTAAGTGTTCTTCGCCTGACCTGGTTCGTAACAGGTCTGACCGACGAGAGCCGCCTGCTGGTCACCGAGAATACCCGCAATCGGAACACCCGGTAGCACCTCCGACACAACGGCTCCGTACACCTCGCTGCTGGGCCGAATACGGGGAAGCATGATGCGGGGAACGGTGAAGGTATCCAGTAATTCATCGTCCCAGTTCAGGGTGCGCAAGTTCATAAGCTGGGTCCGGCTGGCGTTCGTTACGTCGGTAATGTGCTGACCACCGTCAATGCCGCCCGTCAGGTGCCAGACAACGAAGGTGTCCATGTTCCCGAAAATCGCATCGCCCCGTTCGGCATCTTCCCGCAAGCCCGGTACGTTATCCAGCAGCCATTTGAGTTTTAGCCCGCTGAAATAAGTTGCCAGTGGGAGGCCCGTTTGGGGACGAAAGCGATCCTGTCCACCCGTAGCCGCAAATTCGATGACCAGATCGGCGGTGCGCATGTCCTGCCAGACAATGGCATTGTAGTAGGGTTTGCCGGTTCGGCGATTCCAGACAACGGTCGTTTCGCGCTGGTTCGTGATACCGACGGCTACGATGTCGTGGGCTGCGAGCTTGGCCTTGATGCGGGCTAGTGCAATGACTTCCTGCGTGTTGCGCCAGATCTCTTCCGGGTCGTGTTCGACCCAGCCGGGTTGGGGATAAATCTGTTTGTGTTCTTTCTGAGCCAGCGATACAATCTGGCCCTGCCGGTCGAACACGATGCAGCGGGTGCTGGTTGTGCCCTGATCAATGGCAACTACGTAAGTGGGCATAAGGGGTAGTGATAGTCAGTAACACATAAATACGTTCGGGCTGGTAATTTACTGGTAACGTTTTGTAACTTGCCCGAGCCGCAACCAATGATTTTCGTTCTTGAACAATCTTCAATAAATCGGCATTGTATTCGTTAAAAGTAAGACTCGTCCAAATTTGCCTATCTTGGGCGTAAAAATGCCTCTGCTTTTATTATTTATATGAGAATCAATACGTTGTCTGTTTTGCTGGTAGCCGTGGGTTTAGCTACCGGACTAGCGGGCTGCAACTCGGCCATGCAGGCGTACAAAAAAGGCGTTCGTCACTACGACGCCGGGGAATATAATTTAGCCCTGACCCAGTTTGAGAAGGCAGCCAAAGGAAATATTGAGCCGGCTCGACTGAATTACTACGTGGCCGAATCCTACCGCCTGTCGAACCGATTTGGCGAGGCTGTTCCGTTCTACCAGAAAGCCGTCGAAGCTAACACGACGGAGCCCGAAGCACGTTTCAACTACGCGTATGCGCTGAAATCGCAGGGAAATTATCCCGCTGCGCTGGAGCAATTGCAGCAGTACGTTGCCAATGCGCCCCGAACCACCGCTAAGTCTACACTCGATAAGGCCAAACGCGAAATCGAAACGCTGAAAGCGATCGACGCCATTGCGAAAAACAAGTCGCTCATTACGCTCAAGAACATGAGCAACCTTAACTCGCCCGGAACGGAATTTGCGCCCGTCGTGCGGGGTGAGGAACTGGTATTTACGGCGTCGCGAAAAGATCAGGTTTACAAAAACAATGGTCTGCCAATGCTGGGTCTGTACAAAACCAAGCTGAACCAAAACCCGGACGAGACGGGTAGCACAGTACCGACGGACCGTCCTGAACAGTTCAGCCAAAATGTGTTTCAGAGCGACGTGAACGAAGGAACACCGGCTTTCTCGAAAGACGGAAAAACGATGATTCTGGCTCGCGGCAACAACGGCAAACGCAAAGGTGGTCTGGACGTTGATCTGTACATAAGCCGTTTGGGCGATAATAACAATTGGAGTCAGCCGCTACGGTTACCGATCAGTGATTCAACGGCCTGGGATGGTTCACCTGCCTTCTCGGCGGATGGTAAAACGCTCTATTTCGCGTCCAATCGCGCGGGTGGTGCGGGTGGTATCGATCTGTACCGGACCAGTATTGACGCATCGGGACGGTTCAGCCGCCCGGTGAACATGGGCCGTGATATCAATACGCCCGGCGACGAAATGTTCCCGTACGTTGGTCCGGATGCGAAACTGTACTTTGCGTCGGATGGTCATCCGGGACTTGGTAAACTGGATGTTTTCGTAGCTACCCGTTCGGGTGGAGTTACGCGCGTCGAAAATATGGGTCAACCCATTAACTCGCCCGCCGACGATTTTGGCCTGATCTATACGGCTCCGGAAAAAGGATTCCTGGCGTCGAACCGAGCTGGTGGCAAAGGTGACGACGATATTTATTTCTTCCAGGAAGGCCCGGCGGCAGACACGACGACCATTGTGCAGAACAAGCGTGGCGGTCCTAAACGAGTTCGCTACTTCCTGGCTGGAACGGTATCGGCTAATGAAACGCCGGTCGCTCCGCTTGATTCGGCGCGTGTCCGAATTCTGGACGATGCCACGGGACAGCCCATTGCAGAGGTGACAACGGGCCAACCAGGAACATTTGGCAAATACCCTTTGGTGGAGGGGAAAGACTACACCATTCTGGCCGAACGTAAAGGCTACCTGACGCGTCGCGAGCAGTTCACGATGCAGGGCAAGAGCATTCCTGAGATCTTCCTGACCAAGCCCGAAACGGATACGACCTTCAACGTAGCCATTCTGCTGGATCGGTCAGTGCTCAACAAGACGTTCGTACTCGAAAATATTTATTACGATCTGGATAAATACAACATCCGGGCCGATGCCTCGCCGGAACTCGATAAGATCGTTGTCATTCTGAAGGATAACCCAACGCTCAAACTCGAACTGAGTTCGCACACGGATACCCGTTCATCCGATGCCTATAACATGAAGCTATCTCAGAACCGGGCGAAGGCCGCTGTTGATTACATCGTATCTCAGGGAATATCGGCTGATCGATTGGTCGCCAAAGGCTATGGTGAAACCCAGCTTGTCGTTAAAAACGCAAAGACCGAGGAAGAACATCAGCGCAATCGCCGAACAGAAATCAAGATTCTGGAATTGTAGATTGGCGATCAGGTAAGCTGCTGAAAGGGTAATTGAGAATCCGCTGTCATAACAATTTGACACGTTTCTCAATTACCCTTTTAGCTAGTTAAACCATTCTACCGCCATGAACGATAAAGTCCGTCAATTTCTCGTCGTTTTCAGCATTATAGCGCTGATCGTGATGAATTACTTGTCTAATACAGGTGCTTTCGGGGGACGCACGAATGCCAATATATCCGCTAAATACCATACACTGATCACCCCCGCCGGGTACGCGTTCTCTATCTGGGGAATTATCTTTCTGGGCCTTCTGGCGTTTGCCATTTATCAGGCTACAGCCGCGCAACGGACGAACCCACGCTTTCGGGCCGTTGGCTGGTGGGTTGTGCTGAATGCGTTCTGTAATGCGATCTGGAGCCCCCTGTTCAACAATGAACGCATCGGACTGGCCTTAGTCGTTATTCTGGTTATGTTGTTTTCGCTGGTTGTCATTAAGCAGCGATTGCTCGCTCGACCACACGTTCCCTTCCTGTCGACTGATCCCGACGCGACGTTGCCGGAATTACCAGCATCGGCTACTGAGACCTGGATTGCCCGAATCCCCTTTTCGATCTACTTCGGTTGGCTGACGGTGGCTACTATCCTGAACGTGGCGGTTTTTCTGAAAGCGACGGATTTTAGCCTGATGGGCCTCAGCGAACAAACCTGGGCCGTTTCTATCCTGATCGTTGGTCTGGTTGTCGGCGCTATTGTATTTAATCGGTATCGGAGCGTGGCTTACATCCTGGTGTTTGCGTGGGCGTATGTGGCCATCGCTGTAGAACAGCAGGAAAACGGCCAACTACCATTAGTGGCCGGGGCGGGTGCTGTTGTTGCCGTTGTGTTGGCCATCGTGGGATTCTTTTCGCGTAAAACGCCAAGCTATTCGTAGCTATGGCCGCTCGCTGAACGGTGTTTCGTTCTTTTCACAACAAAAAGGGGACGCTCTGCGCAGAGCATCCCCTTTTTGTTGAACTCATTGATTTAGGCTTGCTCGTCTTCGAGTACCTCAATGCTGGTGATTTTGTCGCCCTGCCGAATCTGATCGATCACGTCCAGACCCTCCACAACTTTCCCGAAAACGGTATGGTTCCGGTCAAGGTGTTGCGTATTCTCGCGATTATGACAAATGAAGAACTGTGAACCACCCGTGTTACGACCACGGTGCGCCATGGATAACACACCCTTATCGTGGTATTGGTTGTCGCCGGTTAGTTCGCAATCAATCGTATAACCTGGTCCACCAGCGCCCGTGCCGGTTGGGTCACCGCCCTGAATCATGAAGTTAGGAATAACACGGTGAAAGGTGATACCGTTATAAAATCCTTTTTTTGCAAGCGTTATAAAATTAGTTACCGCTTTAGGGGCGTCTTTGTCGAAGAATTCGATCAGCATTGTTCCCTTGTCGGTATTCATTTTTGCCTTTGGCATGACCAGAATCAGTTTTCGTTGTGGCCGTAAAATTACGACGAATTCTGATACAAAGGTGTCTTGTCCTATTGGCCGGGGCGATGGTGCTAACGCAGAAGCAGGAGTGAACCGTAGACTGTATCGCTATAAATCCATTTGTTGACGCATGACGCGCATCGTAAACTAATCAATAGGCGGTAAATTTATTCTTTAAATAAGTCAATAGGGTTCATTCGGTTTTTTAGCGTAATACGACTAAATTGCCTGACAGTAAGCTAGAAGTGAAAAGGGTTGCTTGCTACTATCTTGTTTTTGTTCAATTTTACTCAACGGCTCTTTCGTTCTTAAGTAGTAATACTCCGGTACTTGTACTGGGTGCCTGCTACGGGTTTGTTGTGTCTGTTTTTTTATTCAGCCGCTGTGGAAAATCAACCGATTCCTTACTACGACAATTTGCCCGATTTCTTGAAAGTGGTAAAGTCGATTGATGCGACAAATCGGTGTTTCGGTATTTTCCCGTTCGAGCAATTTGGTGGACCGGGCGAAACGATACCCCCTTTCCGGAGCAGTACCTACGTAGCCGCTATCGTGACCGAAGGTACAGGCACAATCCATCTGGACGGCGTACCGTATCAGATTCAGCCGGGAACGTTGTATTTCCTGCGACCCTGGACGGTTCGGGCCATTCACAAACAGAATCAGTGGCGTGGTTATGTAGCGATGTTTACCTCAGAATACGTCGCCAAACGGTCGGTGTTGACTGATCCCATGCGTGAGTACCCTTTTTATCGGAAGGGTTCACAACCGTTGATTCACATTGCACCCGAGGAGACAAACGAACTCTACTCGCAGTTTGCGCTCATTGCTGCGGAGTTAGGTCACCCAACCCGCGCTAAAGCCGATCGGCTGGATCTGGTGTATCATCTGTTGCAGGCGTTGCTGATCAAAAGTCGGCACATATACCGGGAAACGCTTTCGGCCATTGAATACTCGCAGCCCGTATCGTTGGTCGAACGCTTCCAGAGTTTACTGCAAATGTATTATTTGCCGGACCCGAATCAGGAGACACCCCTTGTCTTGACTGTTCATGAAGCCGCCGATCGATTACACGTTCATCCGCATTACCTAAGCGATATTCTCAAAAAATATACGGGTAAAACGGCACTCCAGCATATTCGCGAAAGAACAGCTTTCGAGGCTCAGAACCTGATCCGGAATACCGACCTGACCGTAGCCGAAATCGGGTATCAGCTGCACTTTGACGACCCCTCGAACTTCACTAAATTTTTCAAGAGTATAACCGGCATAACACCGCGTGCTTACCGCGAACAGCGCTACGCAATTGCCGCATAGTCTGAATAAATGGTATTTAGGGTAGACCTAATTTCAGGAATCTGCATTTTTTACCAGTGAATCTACCAAACCTACCTGTTTTAACATAGGGTAAGCGGCTACTTTTGAGTTCATTATCCGATCGAGTAACGCTTGATTCGGTGTTTGTTCCTTATTTGCCAGCCTCATCATGTGGATTGTTCGCTTAGCACTAGAGAAGAAATACACCATTGCCGTGATGGCGTTGCTGATCATGATCATGGGCGGGCTGTCGGTTACGCAAATGCCGACCGACATTTTTCCCAAGATCAACATTCCGGTCGTATCCGTACTGTGGGGCTACACCGGTCTGTCGACCAACGAAATGGAGAAGATGATTACGAACTTCTCCGAAACGTCTATCATCAACAACGTTAGTGACATTCAGCGGCTCGAATCACAAACGTATAACGGCACCGCTGTCCTAAAAATCTATTTCCAGCCGACCGTTAAGATCGAAGAAGCCATTGCGCAGGTTACGGCCATTTCGCAAACGATTCTGGTTCGGATGCCGCCGGGCACGCAACCGCCCCTTATAGTTCGCTACAATGCCACCGACGTTCCGGTATTGCAACTGGGACTTTCGTCCGATAGCCTGACGGAACCTCAGATTACCGACTATGCCCAAACGCGCGTGCGGCCCCAGATTTCGACGGTACCGGGAAGCCGGTTGTCGCAGGCCTTCGGCGGTAAGACCCGCCAGATTATGGTCGATCTGGAGCCGGATCAACTGGTTGCGTACAACGTTACGCCCGAAGAAGTGCTGAGTGCCGTGGCCAATCAGAACCTGACCCTGCCGAGCGGTTCGCTGCGGTTGGGCGAGCGCGAATACAACGTCCGGCTGAACTCCAAGCCCGATGTCATTACGACCCTGAATGACGTGCCGATCAAGAATGTGGGTGGATCGACCGTACACATGCGTGACGTTGCCAACGTGCACGATGGATCGGCGGTACAGGCCAATATCGTGAAGCAGGACGGTAGTAAAGGCGTTCTGATGAGCATTGTGAAGACGGGTAATGCGTCTACCACCGAGATTGTCGATAAAATCCGGAACCAGATACTACCCACGGTTCGGGCTGCGGCCCCGTCGAATCTACGGATTCAGGAACTGTTCGATCAGTCGGTTTTCGTTCGGGCATCGATCAAGGGTGTACTGGTTGAGGGCCTGATCGCGGCTTTGCTAACGGCGGCTATGATTCTGCTATTTCTGGGCAGCTGGCGGAGCACACTCATTGTTGCTATTTCGATTCCGTTATCCATTCTGGCGTCGCTGATTACGCTCTACCTGCTGGGCGAAACATTGAATATCCAGACATTGGGTGGACTGGCGCTTGCTATCGGTATCCTGGTGGATGACGCGACGGTGACGATTGAGAACATTCACCGGAACGAAGAACTGGGCATGCCGCTGCGGCAGGCGATTCTGGAAGGGGCACAGCAGATTGCCACGCCAACGCTCGTGTCGACGCTGACGATCTGTATCGTATTTACGTCGGTACTTTTTCTCGAAGGTCCGGCCCGGTTCCTGTTTGGTCCGCTGGCGGAGGCCGTTGTGTTCGCCATGCTGGCATCGTATGTGCTTTCGCGGACGCTGGTTCCGGCGCTGGCTGATCTGATGCTACGCGGGGAAACGCACGGTGCGGAAAGCAACGCGCACGGAACTCAGAAACGAGCGTCATTCTTCGGGCAAATCTACAACGGATTCAACCGCGGTTTCGATCGGTTTCAGACCCGGTACATGGGCGCGCTGGAATGGGTGCTTAACCACCGCCGGGCGGTGCTGGTATTGTTTCTGGTAGTAGTGGCGTTCACGCTGGTGCTGGTGCCGTTTGTGGGTCGGGATTTCTTCCCGAGGGTTGACGCCGGACAAATCAAATTGCATTTACGGGCACCGGCTGGTACCCGACTGGAATCGGCGGAGCAGGCAGCGGCCCAAACCGCCGAAATCGTTCGGTCCGTGATTCCTGAAGAGGAAGTCGGCTCGATTATCAGCAACATCGGGCTGACTTCCGAACGCTATAATTTCATCTTTACGGACAACTCATCGGTCGGTGCGTCGGACGCCGAACTCTTGATTTCGCTCAGCGAAGAACGGTCGCGGCCCACTGACGACTACGTGCGGGAGATACGGGCGCGTTTGCGGGACGAAATGCCCGATGTTACGTATTTCTTTTTGCCTGCTGATATCGTTAGCCAGATCCTGAATTTTGGTCTGACCTCTGCCATCGACGTGCAAGTGTCGGGGTTCGACCGGGCGAATAATTTAAAAGTTGCTCGCGATATGCGCGATAAAATCGCTCAGATTCCTGGCGCTGTCGATGTACATCTGCATCAGGTGCTGGACGCGCCCGAACTGTTCCTGGATGTTGACCGCGAACGGGCCGGGCAATTTGGTCTGACCGAGCAACGCATCGCGTCGAACCTGAACATTTCCTTGAGCGGTACGGGGCAGACCCGCCCGAACTTCTGGCCCGATCCAAACACGGGATTTCCTTACTTGATCGCAGTACAAACACCCCCTTATAAACTGGATTCGTACGATAAGCTGCTTCGTACGCCCATCGTACCCGGTCAGGTTACCCCCCAACTTTTGAGCAACGTTACGACGGTGAAGCGCACTACCGCGCCGGTCATCATCAACCGGGTAAACACGCAGCCAAGCTACGATGTCTACGCGTCGGTCGAAAAAACGGACCTGGGTTCGGTAGCGAAGGCCTTGGAAAAACTCACCGCCGACTACAAAACCCAGCTTAAACCCGGCAATACCATTACGCTTCGGGGACAGGTCGAAAGTATGGAAAGCGCCTTCAGCCGACTTGGGTTAGGGATCGTCTTTGCCGCCTTGCTGGTCTATCTGCTTATGGTTGTTAATTTCCAGTCGTTCCGGTATCCGTTCATCATCATCACCGCTCTGCCGGGTGCGTTGTGCGGCATGGTCTGGATGCTGTTCCTGACCGGGACTACGTTCAGTATCCCGTCGCTGATGGGGGCGATTATGAGCGTGGGCGTTGCCACGGCGAATAGTATTTTGTTGGTTAGTTTTGCCAAGGATCATTTGCCCGAAGTAGGTGGTAGCGCCTATGCTGCGGCTCTGGAAGCGGGTCGGACGCGGCTTCGGCCCATTCTGATGACTGCCATTGCCATGATTATCGGGATGTTGCCCATGTCGCTGGGTATCGGCGAAGGCGGAGAGCAAAATGCGCCATTGGGTCGGGCCGTGATCGGTGGATTGATTCTGGCTACGTTTACAACGTTGCTATTCGTGCCTGTAGTCTTTAGCTATCTGGTCCGCAAAACCACGAAAGTCAGTTAACCTTTAGAAGCCTGCGAATGAGCTTACTTTATCATGTTGTTCCGGCTTCGGTCTGGGCGACGTACGAAACAGCGTCGATGTACGAAGCCGATAGTCTACGGACAGAAGGGTTTATCCATTTATCGACCAGCAACCAGGTCAACGGCGTGTTGGATCGGTATTATCGGAACGTACCGGATTTACTGCTGCTACACGTTGACCCCGACCGTCTGGTGAACGAATTGAAATACGAGGTTTCGACCAATAACGAACGTTTTCCGCACCTCTATGGCCCGCTCAATAAGGACGCCGTAGTAACCGTAGAACGCTTGACACAAGTACCTATCAATCAACCTGTATGAAAGCACTACGAGTGATTATTCCCTTGCTGCTGTTGATCGCGCTGTTTGTCTTTGCGGGGGTACTGCCCCGCATCAGGAACAGCCAGGAGCTAAAAGCTGCGGCCACCGAGGAGCGAAACCGCGAACCGATTGTTAACGTCGTGTCGCTCAAGCATTCATCTGATACGACAGGTCTCACGCTGCCCGGCCAGATTCAGCCGTATCGTCAAACGCCACTCTACGCGCGGACACAGGGATTTCTGCGTCGCTGGTACGTGGATATTGGCGCGCAGGTCAAGCAGGGGCAGGTGCTGGCAACTATTGACGCCCCCGAACTTGATCAGGACATCATGCGGGCGAAAGCCGATCAGCAACTGGCCCAGACAAATCTGGATCGCCTGAAGAGCGTTCAACTGCCGGGCGCGGTGGCTAAGCAGGATATCGATACCCGACAGTCGGCAGTAGCGGTTGCGCAGGCTGCACTGGGTCGTTTACAGGCATTAAAAGATTTACAGCAGGTGCGGGCTCCATTTACGGGGGTGATCACGGCGCGGACGGCTGAGAATGGTACATTGGTTTCACCGGGTTCCGGACAGCCCCTGTTCACGATTTCCGAGCTGGGTATGTTGCGGGTATTTGTGGATGTGCCGCAAACTTATTATCGCTCCGTGAAGGTTGGTATGCCGGCAACGGTCGTTATTCCGGAGCTAAAAAATCGCATTTTTGCGGGTAAAGTCGTTCGGACATCGGGAACACTGCGGAGCGATTCGCGTACCTTGCTGGCCGAAGTAGCGATTCCGAACCCAAAGCAGGAATTGCCGTCGGGACTGTACAACCAAGTGAAATTTAACATGATTGCAGCGAATTCGCCCATTCTCATTCCGGCTAATGCCCTGCAAATGACAGCGGAAGGCGCTCGCGTCGTGGTCGTCGAAGCAGATCAGCGTGTACGATTTGTTCCCATCACACTGGGTCGGGATTTTGGCACCACTCTCGAAGCGTCTAGCGGGCTAACCGGCCTGGAGCGTGTCGTGACCAACCCAAATGACCGGCTGCGTGATGGACAGAAAGTCCGCTTTCGTAAACCTGTCGCTGAAAAAACTGTAGCGCAACGATGAAGAAACGTATTATTTATAGTGTATTGTTGGCTGTGGTCAGCACACCGATTTGTTGGTCAATCGTAAACGCGCAGACGACCCCACTCAACGCACCCGGCGGGGGCGTAACGGTTCAGCCGAGTGCCGCACCAGCTGGAGCAACGGGTTCGGTTCAACCGCAGGCACCCGTAAACGGAGCGGCTGGTGGCGTAACAACATCGTCAGTTGGTGCCCCCGATCCGAATGCGCCGGTTCCGGCATTGACCATTACTGGCTTTAAGCGCTTCGGCGATCCGGTGCTCGAATCGTTTATCCAGTTAGGGTTGGATAACAGCCCTAACCTGAAAGCTGCGCTTAGTCGCCTGGAAGAATCCCGCATCCGGGTTAAAATTGCCCAGTCGTTCTTGTCGCCCTCGCTGCGGAGTTCGCTGCTGGTGACAACGCAGAGCCTATCGGAACGTCGCCCGCTATCTGTGCCTAATCAGGCCGATCAACTGCCACGTTTTCAACTGAACACGTTCCAGCTTCTGCCAATCGATGCCAGTTACGAAGTTGACTTGTTTAAACGGATTCGGAGCAGCATTGCCGTGGCCGATTTACAGGCGCAGGCCAGTGATGCCGACTACCAGTCGTTTCGGCTTACGCTGGCTTCGGACATTGCCCGGACGTATTTGCTGATTCGTGGAAATGACGCAGAGCAGGCCGTTTTTCGCCGGAATATCCAATCCCGCGATACGACGTTATCCATCATTCGCGAACGTTTCCGCGTTGGTCTGATCAACCAGATTGATGTACAACGCGCCGAAACGGACTATGCTACGTTACAGGTGACACTTAAAGGACTTGAGCGGGGTCGTACGGAACTCGTCAATGGACTGGCTCAATTGTGTGCGCAGGACCCATCGCAGTTTTCGGTCCCGGTAGGAACGCTGCCAGCTACGGTACCAAGTTACCCATATGCCGCTGTGCAGATTGATCAACTTCAGCGTCGCCCGGATTTATTACAGTTCACGCGTCAGAATCAGATAGCGACTGCGCAGGTCACACTTCAACAAGCCAGCACGTTGCCAAGAGTAACACTGGTTGGATCGGCTGGGCTATTGTCGGGCCGGATCGGTCCGTGGTTCACCCCCAGTAGTGCCACGTACATTGTTGGCGTCAACGCATCGGTGCCTTTGTACGAGGGCCATCGGGCACGTCAGAATACGGCACTCTCCCGGCAACTGGTGCAGACGAACCAGCAGACCTATCAGCAGGCGTTGCAACTGGCTCAGCGTGATGCCGAAACGGCTTTAGATAATTTGACGATTTTACGGCAGCAAATTGATTTGCAGGGACAAACGCTGACGCTGGCCCGTCGTACCGAGCAATATAACCGCGAATTGTATTTGCGTGGTCTGGCAACGTATCTGGAAGTGCTTGATGCACAGCGTACTATATTGACGACAGAACAACAGTTGGTGCAACTCAGAAGCCAAGAAACACAATATGCCGTAGCACTTTTACGGGCTGTCGGTGGTGATTGGTAGTTAAGAAAAAATGAGGTTGAGTAACAAAAATGATCGTATGGATAGCGGATTAGCTGTTTATCCGATTATTTTTGTTTGTCGACTATAGGTCGCTGCTTCTCATTCACTAAGAATCCTAAACTATTCGGATTTTTTTAGGTAAGATAGTAGCAACTTTGTCACAGTACCCTCTATTCTATCAAGATTATTATCAATGAACCATACCTACGTTATCATTATGGCAGGGGGTGTCGGAACGCGTTTCTGGCCCTTTAGCCGAACCAGTTATCCTAAGCAGTTCCACGATGTTCTGGGCACTGGCCGGACATTGCTTCAGCAGACAGCCGACCGTTTCGATGGCGTCTGTCCACCCGAAAATATCTTTATCGTTACCAGTTCGTTATACAAGGATTTGTGTCAGCAGCAGTTGCCACAGCTAACCGACGATCAGGTCTTGTGCGAACCAATCGCCCGGAATACAGCCCCCTGTATTGCCTACGCGTGTTATAAAATTGCCCAGAAGGACCCGGAAGCCAATATTGTGGTGGCACCCGCCGATCATATTATCCTGAAAGAAGAAGAGTTTCAGCGGACAATCCGTACCGCGCTGGACGCAACGCAAAGTCAGGACATTCTGGTAACGCTTGGTATTCAGCCCAGCCGGCCTGATACGGGTTATGGCTACATTCAGTACATTCCCGAGTCGGATAAAACGATTAAGAAAGTAAAGACCTTTACCGAAAAACCACATCTTGAACTGGCTAGACAGTTTGTGGAAAGTGGCGAATTTGTGTGGAACGCGGGTATTTTCGTCTGGAACGTACAATCTATCATCAAAGCGTTCGAAAAATACCTCCCCGAAGTCGCCGAGATTTTTGAGGAAGGTAAAGGTGCTTACTATACCGACGCCGAAGCTGCGTTCATCGACAAAGCGTACTCGCTCACCGGGAGCATCTCAATTGATAACGGTGTCATGGAAAAGGCGGAAAACGTGTATGTCGTTCTGAGCGATTTTGGTTGGTCAGATCTGGGTACCTGGAAGTCATTGTACGAAGTGTCCGACAAGAACGACGACTTCAACGTGATCGACGGGCATGTGTTACTGTACGATACAAAAAACTGCATTATCAAAACGCCTAAAGATCGGCTGGTGGCAATCAACGGGCTGGATGGCTTCATCGTAGCGGAATACGACAACGTGCTGATGATCTGCCGGAAAGAAGACGAGCAGAAAGTGAAAGCGTTCGTTTCCGACGCGAAAGAACGGGGCAATCATTTCGTCTAATCACTAACTACGGAAAGAGCGATGTTGATACCGGCTTAGCCAGTTGACATCGCTCTTTTCTGTATGCTTGCTGGTAGACTACACCGATCAGGCTGATAAAAACTAGCCTATCCGGGCAATCAGATCGAAAGTGCTTTCGTTAGTTTTCCGAACTACCGACTGACTTGTGAAAAAAAATTTACTACCCTTCGTTATCTGCCTATCGCTGGTTGGTTTTCTCGCCGACTGTAAAGGGTCGTACCAGGAATTCTCACCCGCTCCCGGTGATCAGCGAATTGCGGGCACCTGGCAGCTTCGGGAGCGGCAGTACCCCAAAGATTCGGTGCTGTATGCCAAAAATTATACGTACGGCGTTGTTATTGTCGACAAGCAACAGGTGCGCGTTGTCTTAGACTCAACGCTTGTTCCCCGCGACACGTCTTTCTTTGCCAAACGTACCTACAGCAGCAATCCCCGACAAACGCTCACGTTTGCTTCCGACGGTAAGCTAACAGCCAGTGGCGACGAAATGACCTACTACAGCTCGACCAAGTATTTTCGCGTCGACTCAACAAGCCAGGATGGTTTGGGTGTCAATTTATACGTTAGCACCAACGGGGCTAACCAGTACTTTCGGCAGGGCGTCGCGTTTCAGAAGGATACGCTGTTCCTCAAACCCAAATGCGATGGCAACTGCTACCTGAAACTGGTTCGGGTACGCTGATACGCTGATTAACCGCCTTTTCGTTCGAGGAGATTTAGGGTACGTTGTAGGGCCGGATGACCGAACGGAAGCGCATTCGATGACGCTGTTGTCGTCCAACTCTGGTGTCCCGGTATGATCAGGCTAGCCTTCGGGTAGCGTTTCTGTACGCGACGGATCGATGCAGGCCAGGCGGTCAAATTGGCATCGGCAATATTGCCTAAACTACTGGCTTCGACACTTTTTACGAAGCAGCCACCAAAAAGCAGTTTCTGTTCAGGTAACCACACAACAATGTTATCGGGCGCATGGCCTGCGCCGGGAAAGTAGGTTTCGATAGGTGTGCCACCGATCGAGAACGTCGTATCGTTTGGTAAGATGGCATCTGGTATCGGTGCTCCCTGTTCTTTGGCTAGTTTAGCGGTCAAGGGTGTACTAATTACCCGTGCTCCGTGGTTTCTCAGCAGTTCCGTGCCCGCCAATCGATCTTCGTGGGAGTGCGTAACAAGGGTAAGGACGACTGAACGCTTCAAGTTAACACGAACCCAGTTGATCAGTTGCCGTGTCTGAGCCGTATCCCAGGGCGTATCGATCAACACGACTCCTTCTTTCGTATTAACGATCAGACCATTTGACGGGAATAATTGACCGTTATACGTGTTATAAGAGGTATGAACGTAAACCGAAGGAGCAACCGACTTAACCGCTAACGTAGGGGACTGGGCGTATACCCAGTGCTGAATCAGAAAGGCAACGAGTGCAATACCTCCGTAGCGCATGGAACAATCTAGTTTTAATGTATTCGGTTGCTATCCAATGTAAACTTGGCAAAAAAGATTGTTTTCTCCGGTAACCGAGCGGCTGAAAGGTGTATGTCAACCGACTTTGGCCAGTGCCCGAACGGGGAAGGTACCCACCCCCTTGAACTTAGGCGGGGTGGCGCTGAACATAAAACCGTCGGTTGGCAGGGCTGATAAATTGCATAAGTGCTCAACGATCAGAATTTCCGCCCCCAGCAGTATCGTATGGACCGGACGATGTCTACCCCGTGTGTCATCGATGTTATGTGAGTCAATTCCAACGAGTTTGACACCACAATCACGCAGGTAAGTGGCCGCATCAGCCGTTAGAAACGGGTGATTTTCATAGTAGGTTTCGGTATTCCAGAAGTCAGCCCATCCCGTATGAATCAGAACGGCGCGATTTCTGATCTCGTAGTTTCGTAAATGCGCTTCGCTGACGGCTAGCGTTTCCGTATGGGGTACGTGAATGACAATACCTTCCAGATCGGTAAACGCATCCAGCTCCACGTCAGACAGGTCTTTTCCCTGCTCATACCGATGAAAAGGGCAGTCCAGATACGTACCGGTATTGGTAACCATCTCAATCTTTCCGATCTGAAATTCGGTCCCCTCCTCATAAAACTGACGTGAGGTTTCACGGCTCAGGTAGTCGCAGACTATGGGCGCGGGTAAACCTTTGTACGTAACAAGTCCGTCTTCAATCGTATGGCTCAGGTCGATCAACCGACTCCGTTTGCCATCGCTGTTTACTGGAGTTCGCTTATGGGCTTCTATCAGAATTTCTTTGTTCAGAATTCGGGTTTTGCCAACCATAAGTAAGCGCAGATCGGCAATGATCGAATCAATCAGTTCCTGATCTGATATATCGTCACCAGTAATATCGAGTCTGAAATCGTCACCTTTCAGACTTCCACCATTAGTGAAGTAGATCTCGAAATCGAATTTTACTCGTTTTTGCATATACTGTCTCTACGTTGGTACAACCAGCAAGGTTACCAAAAGCAACCGACTGGAAGACGGATATAGCCCCGTCTTCCAGTTACTTACTTCATGAAGTTTTCCCAGCCCTGCGCTCTGATCGGCGTTTGCTGACCGGCTTTCGTGGCCAATATAATCTGTTTTGGGTCGGCGGTCAGATAGCCAATGGCGGTTATACGGGCGTTGTTCGCCAGCTTATCGAACTCTTGCGGACGAACGGTGAAGAGTAATTCGTAATCCTCCCCTCCGTTCAGGGCAGCGGTTACCGGACTGATGCTAAATTCGTCAGCGGCCAGGTGAGTCTGATCGTCGATTGGGATATTCTCGTCAAAAATTACCGCGCCCGTTCCCGATTGCCGGCAGATGTGCAATAGCTCCGACGCTAACCCATCCGACACATCGATCATCGCCGTAGGTCGAATACCTAAATCGTGCAGTTCGTGAACAATGTCGGTGCGGGCATCGGGCCGGAGTTGACGCTGGATCAGGTAAGACCGTTCTTCAGACAAGTTGGGCTGCATATTCGGATCAGCCAGGAAAACCTGTTTTTCGCGTTCCAGCAGTTGAAGGCCGAGGTAAGCCGCTCCCAAATCGCCCGTGACGCAGATCACATCGTTCGGCTGGGCCGTGCTTCGATACGTAACCAGGTCTTTGGGCACCTTGCCCAGCACCGAAATCGACAGGATCAGTCCCGACCGCGAAGCCGTCGTATCACCACCAACCAGATCGACGTTATAGGCTGCACAGGCTGCCCGGATGCCCTCGTACAGTTCATCGACGGCCTCGACCGGAAAGCGGCTGCTCAGGCCAATCGATACCGTAAGTTGGACCGGTAACCCGTTCATGGCCGCTATATCCGACACATTGACGGCTACGGCCTTGAAGCCAAGATGTTTTAACGGGACATACCCAAGATCGAAATGAATGCCTTCGACAAGCATGTCGGTAGCCAGCAGGCCATAGTCGTTGCCCCAGTCGAAAACAGCTGCATCGTCACCAATGCCCTGCACTGTTTCTGAATGAAGGGGAGGGGGCGTTGCCTGACGAATACGTTCGATCAGGCCAATTTCGCCAATAGTAGTAAGATCAGTCATAATAATGAACCGGTAACAGCCAACCGATGCGTAGCAGGGCAAAAGCCACGTGGCTGAATGACCCTGTCGTTTGCGGTTGACTGGTAACCAAAAAAGCCGTTCCGCTTGACCTACGGAACGGCTTAACTGAAAAAATGGTTTGCCAACCTTACGGATTCGACAAGGTATACTTGTTGGTTGTGTTGCCTGTTTTCTGACTTGGTGTGTTCCGGGTTAACACCAGCTCCGAATCACTAATTGAATTAATTGTGAACTCGATGGTACCTCCCGTGCCCGAAGGAGCAGGGCTTAAGTTGCTCAATACAAGTCGGGTATCACTCGGCACAGAGTATTGACCGGTGACCTGAATATTATCGTAGTCGGTGTATTTAACTGTGGGCGGATTGCTCAGATCGAGCTGGAATCTGGTATAGTCCCGAGAGTTGGTGGTTCCACCTTTGGTGTAAACCGTTTGACTATCTTCATTGACAGAACGGGCCGTCCAGACTTTGGCAATACGCTCGGAAACGGGCGGAGTTTTGTCACCACCGCAACCCATCAACAGACCGACAATCAAGGTTGCCGACAGAAACGCGATGAGGGAAGTCTTTTTCATTGTAAATTGTTGTGTATAAACTGAAGTGGCTAAAGTTACGCTAATTTTGTTGTCACCCGCAACTTTCAAACCCTCAATAATCACGTGGTTTGACTTAACGGATTATTAATGGCTACTGATCCGGTTTTACTAAAAGAATACTCCCGCGCACAGCTGGCCCTTCGTAATGGCACCGATCGTGATGAAATCTGGTGTGCTTATGCCGGTATTATTTACGACGTTTCGGCCTCACGGCTTTGGCGAAACGGTAAGCATTACGAACACTGGGCAGGGCAGGACCTCACCGACGAACTACGCGATGCACCCCACGCTGACTGGGTGTTTTCCAAATTTTCGGCCGTTGGACGACTGGTCTAACGGGTCGTCATACGCCGGTCGGTAAGCCGCTCTGGCATAGCCTACGGTTTTCTCCACAAAAACTTAGCCAACAAATCACACAGTCTGAACATGACCAGTATGCTCATTGCTGATAGCGGCTCGACCAAAACCGACTGGCGGCTTATTCGTGCCGATGGTAGTACCCGCGCTATTCAAACGAATGGTTTCAATCCCTATTATCAAACGACGGAACAGATTAGTACCACGCTACGGGCTCAGCTGCTTCCTGAACTGGACGAAGCATCTATAAAAGCTGTGTTTTTCTACGGTGCCGGGTGCAGTGGGCCATCGGTAAACTACATCGTAGCCGATGCGCTTCGGGCGGTATTACCTAACCTGACTGTTGTTGATGTCGAGAGCGACATGCTGGGTGCGGCACGGGGCGCAGCGGGCCATGAGCGGGGTATTGTCTGCATTCTGGGCACCGGATCGAATGCGTGCTGTTACGATGGCAATGCGATTTCGCGCGGTAGTCAAACGCTGGGCTTCTGGCTGGGCGACGAGGGGAGCGGAGGGTATCTGGGCAAAACGCTGGTCCGAGATTTTTTCCAGGAACGCTTACCCATCCCGTTGACAAAGGCCTTCCGAGAGCGATACGCACTCGACCGGGCAACGCTCTTGGAAAACGCGTACCAAAAACCGTTCCCCAATCGGTATTTCGCATCGTTCACGCCTTTCCTGTCGGAACACATCACCGATGCGTACGTGGACAAACTGGTGACCGATGCGTTCGTACTGTTTCTGTCAACCTACGTTGTGCGCTTTCCGGAAGCGGCTCAATGGCCGGTTCATTTTGTGGGATCGATTGCTTACTATTTTGCTGACCAGTTGCATAAAGCCGTCAAACAAACGGGATTGATTATGGGTCATGTGGTAAAAGCACCCGCTAGCCGGTTAGTTGATTTTCATCAACAGGCTGTGTGATGTACCTTTGCAATCGGCTTATCGTTTGATTGCGGTCACTACCTGCGTAATCAACACCCTGCGAGCGATAAGCTGACAACAACCTGAATAGTAATGGCAAATCGGTATTTTCTAAAAGTAAAAGAGGTTGTTCGGGAAACGCCGGACGCTGTAACGATCACATTCTGGCACCCGCTCAACGAGGAAGTGCGTTACCAGCCCGGTCAGTTTTTAACATTTCTGCTGACTATCAACGGACAGAAGGTAAGACGATCCTATTCAATGGCGTCTTCTCCGCATGTGGATGTGTCGCTGGCAGTGTCGGTGAAACGAGTACCCGGAGGGCTGGTTTCCAATCACTTATACGATAATGTTAAGTCGGGCGATATTCTTGAGACGCTGGAGCCAATGGGTAATTTCGTGCCCAAGCTGGACGCAAAGAATCGGCGGACCATTGTATTGATTGGGGCCGGGAGCGGTATTACGCCCCTGTTCTCGATGGCTAAATCGGCACTACACGTAGAACCGGACAGCCGCATCTGGCTCATCTACGGAAACCGCAGTCAGCATACGATCATCTACAAACCGCATCTGGATGCCATGGAACAGGCCTACGGAGCATCGCGCTTTAAGGTAACGCACGTGCTTAGTCAGCCAACGGGTAGCTGGACGGGTCTCGAAGGGCGTTTGAATCAGCATACCATTACGAAGCTGATCGATTCACTGCCTGCTGCCGATCGTCAGAATGCGAGCTTTTATCTGTGCGGTCCCGATGGTATGATGGCCGAAGCACGTTCGGCCCTGTCGCTGGTGCATATTCCGAACGACCGCGTCTTTAAGGAGAGTTATATCACAACACCTGTCGCAGCTGGCGAGGTGATCGAAGAACCGGTAACCGCCGGAGACAGTGGGTCGCCCGAAGTGACGGTATTGTACGAAGGCAGCGAATATAAATTTGCGGTAGCACCCCACCAGACTATTCTGGAAGCTGCCTTGGATCTGGATATAGACTTGCCTTATTCGTGCCAGGCGGGGATGTGTACGGCTTGTCTGGGCCGTTGTATATCCGGGAAGGTGAAACTGGACGAAGAGGATGGCTTATCCGAATCCGAGTTAAAGGCCGGCTATGTGCTAACCTGCGTTGCCCACCCCATTGGTCGGGATGTGGTCATCGAAATCGAGTAAACCTGGGGTAGGTGGTCGGCCGTTGCCGCAGAAACCCGTGACCAGTAGCCATAACTATTGATCTCGGATATTCGCGGCAACGGCCGACCGTCCACGCTACACTAATTTCAATCCTGCTTGGGAGCTGGTGCTGCTTTTGGAGAGGTAGGTGGTACGGCTGGTCGGGCTGGCACGGCTTTCGAAGAGGCAGGTGGTACGGCTGGTAGGTTAGGTACTCCTGCTCTTTGTAACCGGGCCGGACCCACAGGCCCAATGGGGCCAATAGATTGAGCCCGTCCGCGCATAAGTGGAGCCGACGCACCCATACCCGTATGACTCCAGGCCGACAGATAGTTTGTATAGCCTAATTTGCGGATCTGTAGTTCCGTTTCGCGGAGCGGCTTCTCGGCCTTCTCAAGCTCAGATTGGGTACTGATCAGTTGCTGATTCAGCTTTTCGATCTCCGCTTCAATTTTCCGGATGCCAGCCTCCCCGGCTTCTATTTGTTTGGTCAAAGTGGCTTGCGCTGAATCGGTACGGGCAAAACCACTTTTCATGATCGTGTTTTGCTGATTGGTTGTCAGCAAGAACCGTTTCTGCTCGAGAACGGACTTCTGCCGCTCGATTCGTTCGATAACGCGCTCAACCGATTCAACGGTAAACTGCTGCGACTGAGCCTGCGCCCGAAGTAAGGCTACTTTTCCTTTATTCAGCTCCTGCTGGTCGGCAATACTGTCTTGTCTGCGGAGCATGGCCAACCCATCGAAATCAGGTGTTTGGGTTGCATATCCCTGAATGATCGTGTCGGCAACGGCCTGGGCATCATGAAGAGAGGTAAAGGCGTCATGGATGATGCTGTCATAATTCACATTGGCTAGTCCCTCCACCGTGCCATCGGGGCTGAGTGGTATGTTATCCATCGCTGATGCGACGATCGTACTGTAGTCGATTTGCCCTAATCCTTCATTAAGCGCATTCATGCCATCACCCAGCGAATGGGTTGTTTCGATGATCGTGAGTAGAATATCACGGTCGGCCTGCGGAACATCATCCAGCGAGAGTTTACCCGTCATCACCTGATCCAACTGACTTTGTAGCCGCTTAACCCGACTTGCCGGTAATTTCTGCCCTTTCCAGATAATGTACTCCACCTTGTTATTATCTGACAGGCCAAACTTGGTCCCGTTACCCACGCTGTGCTGTCGTGAAGCGCGCGGTTTTGGTTTGGCGGGTTTGGGTTGTTGTTGAACAGCGTAGACCGATGCGCTAACCAGTAACAGCGTGGCCAATGTCAATCCGGCCAGACTGCCGTTTGATACCACCGGACGTGTTGGTACGCCCAACATACGCCGAACTCGCTGGAGCAGCAACTGCCGCTTTGATGTCAGAGCCATCGCCAGCGAAGGCGTAAGGTTCGATTGCGCCAGTCGTAATTCCTCAATGCGGGCCAGTGCCTGCGCCAGAATTCGCCCGTTTCCCCCGCAAGCCTGCACCGACAGGTCATCGCAGCAATGTTCGCGTTCTTCCCGAACCCGTGCCGATAGCCACCAGATAGCCGGGTGGAAAAAGTAAAGCACTTCCATAACTGACTGAAGTAAATTCACGGCATAATCATGCCGTTTGACGTGCGCCAGTTCGTGAGCCAGTACGGCTTCAATTTCACGCATCGACAGATTGGTTGCCAGTCCGAGCGGGAGCAGCAGAACCGGTTTCAGCACGCCTACCACCATCGGCACCGCGATCCGGGCGGATTCCCGTACGTGGATGATCGACCGGATGGCCAGCGTCGATCGTAATTGGTTGGTCAACTCGGCCCACTGATCGGATACGGGTTTGGTTGCCGTTCGACTGAGGTGTTGCAGGTAAAGCCAGCCACCCGTGAGCCGAAGTCCAAACAGAAGCACACCGAGCAGATAAATCAGTACAAACTGACTTAGGTGTTCATCCAGAAAGAGTTGTACCTGTTTGTGCCAAGGCACTGTTCGCGAAACGGTCTGCCAATGAATAGCAAACGAGCGCATCGGCAGGGTGGGAGCGGGCGCATTGAGTATGGACGAAACCGGTTCGTAATACCAGCCAAAGGTACCCGCCGAGATGAGCAACTGAACGAACAGTGCCAGCGCACCCACCCGATAACGAACTACGCTCGACTGGTTACGTAGCAGATGCAAAGCCAGGGCTGTTGATAAAACCAGGGCAAATCCCTGCCAGAGTGCGTGGAATAAGGTCCAGCCCAGCGAATACATAACCGGACTTGACAGCTGATAGGTGATCGTGTTCATGACAAAGTCGTGTTAAGAAGGTAAGGTCTATTGGTCCCGGTTCAGGTCATTCAGTAATCGCTTGATCTCATCGAGTTCCTCGCGCGATGTCTTGTGCTGGCCAAGCACCTGCATCACCAGTTTGGACGCCGATCCCCGGAAGGCCGTCTCGACAAATCGATCGACCAGCCCCCGCTGGGTTTCTTCCTGGGTTACGGCTGCCGAGTAGGTGTGTGAGCGTGCATCCTCATCGCGACGAAGCAACCCTTTTTCGTGCATGATCTGCATCAGTTTCAGGGCGGTTGTATAGCCGATGTCACGGCTCTGACTCAACTGGTCGAGCACCTGACGAACCGTACTCGGCCCATTGGTCCAGAGCACATGTAGTATTTCCAGTTCAGCATCTGTTGGCTTCATAAGCATCTACGAATAATTTCGTAGTAAACATATACGAAGGTTTTCGTAGATGCAAGCAACTAAACAAAAAAGTTTTACAGCGACTTAGTTGTAAGGTGACCGGAAAGCCGCTTGCTTTGTTAAAACGTGAACTAATTATCAGAACGGCTACCTGGCTCTTTGTTATGACCCCAAACGAAACCTTAGTTATTCCCAATCGTCCACCCCGTCAGTTCATCGGTGAAGACCGGTTCAACGATCGTACGGACCTGAAAAGCTGGGATGATGTGAAGCCGCTATACGATGAACTGCTGAACCGCCCTCTTGACAGTGCCGACGAGTTAAAGCAATGGCTGCTGGATCGGAGCGAACTGGAATCCTATCTGTCCGAAAACTTTGCGTGGCGCTATATTCAGATGACCTGCGACACGGCCAATGAAGAGCTGGTGAATCGGCTGAACTTCTTTATCGCCGAAATTCAGCCACCCATGACTTCATACGGAAACGATCTTGATATCAAGACCATCAATAGCCCGTACCTGAGCCAACTGACCGACGAAGGCTACGCGGTGATGGTTCGGGGCATCAAACAGGGCATCGAGATTTTCCGGGATGAAAATATTCCGCTTCAAACGGAAATTCAGACCGAAGAGCGAAAATACGGTGCCATTGCCGGTGCTATGACCGTGGTCATCAACGGGCATGAAATGACTCTGCCCGAAGCCAGCGATTTGCTTCAGGTTACGGACCGGGCCGTACGTGAGAACGCATGGCGCACGATCTGGCAACGGCGGTACAAGGACCATGACGCGCTCGATGAGTTATTCGACCGGTTGCGGGATCTGCGCCATCAGGTTGCGGTCAATGCCGGATTTGCTAATTTTCGCGATTATTCGTTTGCCGCGCTGGGTCGGTTCGACTATACGCCGGAAGATTGTTTCAATTTTCACGACTCCGTGGCCGATGCCGTCGTTCCCTTGCTGGACAAACTGGCTCAGGATCGGAAGGATCGACTCCGTGTTGATGAGCTGCGTCCGTGGGACATGAAAGTAGACGTAGAAGGACGGCCACCGCTGAAGCCCTTTCATACGGGTGTTGAACTCATCGAAAAAGCGATCACCTGCTTCGACCGGCTCGATCGTTCGCTGGGCGATGACCTGCGCATCATGCGTGCCATGGGCCATCTGGACCTGGAATCGCGGAAAGGGAAAGCACCCGGCGGTTACAACTATCCGCTCGAGGAAATTGGCGTGCCCTTTATATTCATGAACGCAACGTCGAGTCTGCGTGATCTGGTGACGATGGTTCACGAAGGAGGCCACGCCATTCACTCGTTCCTTACGCGCGAATTGCCGCTGAAAGCCTTCCGGAATCCGCCGATGGAAGTAGCCGAACTGGCGTCGATGAGCATGGAATTGCTGTCTATGGACCATTGGGACGTCTTTTTCGACGATCCCGAAGAATTGCGCCGGGCCAAGCTTCAACATCTCGAATCCATCATTGAAACATTGCCGTGGGTAGCAACGATCGACAAGTTTCAGCACTGGATTTACGAAAATCCAAAACACAGCGTGGCCGACCGACGTGAAAACTGGCTTTCGATCTATACCCGATTCGCGGACAACATCACGGACTGGGCGGAACTGGAGCCAGTCAAGACCTACCTATGGCAACGGCAATTGCATTTGTATGAAGTGCCGTTCTATTACATCGAATACGGGATTGCCCAGTTAGGGGCCATCGGTGTCTGGCGCAATTATCGTCGTGATCCTGAAGCGGGTTTGGCGGGTTACAAAAACGCGCTTAGTCTGGGTTATAAAACACCCATTCGCGAGATCTACGCAGCGGCTAATGTCCCGTTTGATTTTTCCCGCGAGTACATCCGTGAGCTTATGGAATTTGTGTGGGAAGAAATCGAGCGGCTTAAAAAGTAAGCGATTACGAGATAATTAGTAAAAAACTACCGGGCAAGCGCCTACGACTAGCGACTCTTTCGTAAGTTTGCAGAATCAATTCGTAATCAAGTGGCTATGAAACGCGTATTCAGTGCAGGATTAATGGTAGCCGCCGTGCTGTCGCTGGCATCCTGTGACTATCAGAAAAATAACACGATCCGTCAGGCTGACTACCGGGCAGGCGATTTTCGCCCTGGTTACCGGGCGGGTGACCCTGAAGTATATGGAGCGGGCAAAGACTCGGCTGCTGTACAAACGAAATATAAATATACCCCGAACCCAGATCTGGATCAGCGGACCGATAAAATTCGTCAGAAATTATTTGGACCCGGTACTAACGGTCAGGGAGCTTAATAATTTTTATAAAGCAGTAACTTTTATTGCTAAGGATTGATACAAATAGTGATTAATCTTAACAATTGAGCGGTTCAGTCTAAACAGATAGTGAGAGCGACGCATGGGTCAACTTGACCAGTGCGTCGCTTTTGAGCGTAAGGCGTAGTAGTATCTAGTTTTTTTGCTTTACTTTGTCTGATTGAAACACAGAACTTTATAGTACTTTTTGAATAAGTAAATCGTCACAAACAGCTTAGACGCTATGAATATTGCATTAGTAACAGGCTCGGCTGGACTTATCGGAAGCGAAGCAGTTGCCTTTTTTGCTGATAAATTCGACCTTATTATCGGTGTTGACAACAACATGCGTCAATACTTTTTCGGGGCCGATGGTTCGACCGAGTGGAACCGGAATCGCCTGTCTGAGTCCTACGCTTCTTATAAACACTACACCGCTGACATTCGGGAAGTGTCGCAGCTGGAACCCATCTTCAAGGAATATGGCACCGACATCAAGTTAGTGCTTCATACGGCGGCTCAGCCTTCGCACGACTGGGCAGCTCGTGAACCCTTCACTGATTTTGGCGTTAATGCGGTCGGTACGCTCAATATGCTTGAGATGACCCGCCTGAACTGCCCGGAAGCGGTTTTCATCTTCACCTCAACCAATAAAGTATACGGAGATAATCCGAACTTCCTACCCCTGATTGAGACCGAAACCCGCTGGGAAATCGACGAAAACCACCCCTACTTCAAGGATGGTATCGACGAGTACATGAGCCTTGACCACACGAAACACTCGGTTTTTGGCGCATCGAAAGTAGCGGCTGACATTATGGTGCAGGAGTACGGTCGTTACTTCGGCATGAACACGGGCGTATTCCGGGGTGGCTGCCTGACGGGGCCAAACCACTCAGGCGCTCAGTTGCACGGGTTCCTGTCCTACCTCATGAAATGTGCGATTACCGGAAACCAGTACACGATTTTCGGCTATAAAGGCAAGCAGGTTCGGGACAATATTCACAGCTGGGATCTGGTGAACATGTTCTGGCATTTTTACCAGAATCCACGTCCGGGCGAAGTATACAACGCCGGTGGTGGCCGGTATGCCAACTGTTCGATGCTGGAAGCCATTGCCTTGTGCGAGCAAATCTCGGGCAATAAAATGAATTACCAGTATTCGGAAACAAACCGGAGCGGTGACCATATCTGGTACATTTCGAATCTGAACAAGTTTAAGGAGCATTATCCGGGCTGGAACTGGACGTATGATCTTGAGCAGACGATGACTCAGATTCACGACAGCATGGTTGCCCGGTTATCCGTTCTGAAATAGTCTTTTCTTTTTTGCGCTAAAAATGCCAGCCCATGCGACTGGCATTTTTAGTGGTCAATACATGCCTAGTTTCGATAGCTTTCCGACACTGTACTGGTTTCCTGTGTATGCGCTCTGCTGGGCGCTGCTGTGGTTGGCGATCCGGCCGGAGATTAACGGTCGGCTCTTCGTCACGCTGGCTGTAGTTATGCTGTTCCTGCTTCGGTTGCCGAGCATCGTGTTCGATTACGAGATCAATCCCGATGAGAGTCAGATGATTACGCAGGCGCTTACGCTTCGGCATGATCCGGTCTACTTCCGGTCGGTGGATGGTACAACGGGCGGACCTCTGGATAGTTACTTCCTGATCGTCCCCAGCTTTTTTGGCCTGCCCTTCGACTACATAACTGCCCACCTGACTGCTTTCGGCCTGATCGCTGTGTGCTTGTGGCTGCTGTATCGAACGGCAACCCGCTGGTTTGGCGAAACGGCTTCCCGGCTTGCCCTGCTGCCCTTCATCTTCATGCTTGGCCTCACGCAGAATGGTGATTTTCTGCACTACAACAGTGAGCTGATCGCGCTGCTGCTACTGAGCTGGAGTTATTATCTCTACGCGACACTACTGCGTCAGAAAGAACCGTCGTTGTTCCGAATCGGACTGATCGGTTTGTTGTTGGGCATGGTGCCGTTCGGAAAATTACAGGCTGTTCCACTAGCGGCTGTTGTCGGTCTGGTTGTTGGTATCGACGTTCTGATACGGCCAAATCTGGCGATTTCGGCTAAAATTGGCCGTATTGTCACGTTAGGGTTGTGTGCACTGGCGTTTCCATTGCTGGTCGTTTTGCTGACTTACAGTAACGGCGTTTACGACGATTTTGTGACCTTTTACATCATCGGTAATTTCCGCTACGCTGGTAACACGGATCAAGTACAGAGCCTGCTTCGATTGCCTGAATTCTTTCAGAAGGGTAGTGAATTCGACTGGCTCGTCAAGTTTGTGGCGTTGATAAGCGTAGCTGGTCTGGTCATGACCTTTCGTCGTAAGATTCACTTGAGCGTGAATACCATGCAGGTGGGTGGTTTTATCGGCTTACTGTTGATTGCCACCTTGTTTGCCATTACGCGCACCGGCTCCGAATACGTCCATTATCTCTTTTTCCTGACGGGTCCCTTGCTCTTCTTACTGGCTTTTGGCTGGAAGCAGATTCTGGAACCCAACCGTCTGGGATACTGGCTGGCTGTGGGCGCGACCGCCGTTTTTCTGGCTTTATTCGGTGTGCAGACCATCCCGAAATTTATTAACAAAATACCCGTAAACCTGTACTCATCCGAGAAGCAGAATGGCTGGGCCGTTCCGCAATCGCCGGTCGCTGCCGAGGTGAGAAAATATGCACGTCCGGGCGAGAAACTGGCTGTCTGGGGGTGGCGGTGTGATTATTACGTGCAGACGCAGATGCCGCAGGGTGTTGCCGAAAACCACACCATCCGAAGTGCATTTGATCACCCTATGCTGGCCGATTACCAGAAGCGATACGCCAGTGACTTTATGCGCTCGACTCCGCCCGTATTTGTGGATGCTGTCGGGAGCCAGAACCTCTGGATGAATGATCGTAAAACGCAGGGGCATGAACTGATCAAACCAATGGGCCAGTTCGTTGCATCTCATTATACCTACGTTGGCCTTGTCAACGATACCAGAATTTACGTTCGCAACGACCGGGTTGGCGGATTAGCCGCTAGTAACCAACCTGTTGCTGATTGAATCACTAAACTGAATCGTATGTTTTGGCCTGGCTAGCCAGCCTGAACCCGATTTGCCAAACCAGCTTTCTTATGTGGACAAAAAAAGGACTTATCTACAAACCCGACGGGTCAAAAGCATTCAGTCTTACGCATGCACAGGTTCCTTTCGGGTATCCGATGGGCGATAAATTGCGGGTCTATTTCTCGACGCGCGACGAAACCATAGCCTCGGCTGTTTCTTTCGTTGAACTCAATCCGGCCAATTTATCCGAGGTTACGTACATCCACGATAAGCCCTGCCTCACGAAAGGAGCCGTTGGCACGTTCGATGAAACGGGTACAATGCCTTCGTGGTTTTTGCCCGTTGGTGACGAAATTTGGCTGTATTATACCGGTTGGAACAAGAGCGAAACGGCCAGTTACCGGCTTGCCATCGGTCTGGCCATCAGTCGCGACGGCGGGTTGACATTCCAGCGTAAATACGATGGCCCTCTGCTCGATCGGTCTATTTACGATCAGGTGTGGGTGGCTCAGCCGTGTATCATTCGCGAGGGCGATGCGTGGCGGATGTGGTACCTGTCCTGCACGAAAATTGAAGTGATCAACGGCCATCCGGAGCCGTTCTACGATGTCAAATACGCCGAATCGAAAGACGGGATCAACTGGGAACGTACGGGTCAGGTCTGTGTGGGCTACGACGAATTTACGGATGCGATCGGACGCCCGACGGTGTATAAGGACGGCGATTTGTACAAAATGTATTTCTCATACCGCAACGCGACCAATTACCGCACGGATGTGCAGCGTAGTTACCGCATCGGTTACGCCGAATCGAAAGACGGAATCGTGTGGGAGCGGAAGGATGAGCAGGCCGGTATTGAACGCTCGCCCGAAGGCTGGGATTCGTTGATGATGGACTACTGCCACATCTTTCCAAATCAGGATGAGTGGGTTATGTTCTACAACGGCAACGGATTTGGCGCATCGGGATTCGGTTATGCGACCCAGCCTATCCTAAAATAAAGGGCGGAAAGCGCCCGGTTCAATGGGCCCGGAACGCCTATTGGAAAGGAATTGTTTAGATTTGTTGTTGACGATCAATGGCTGACCAGGTTTGGTCATGAAGCTAGACGCTGAACAGTAAATCGAAATCATCACTCAGGTATCCATGGTAAAAGTCAGTGTTCTGATTATTACATACAATCAGCATAAATTTATTCGTGCAGCCATCGACAGTGCCCTTGCGCAGCGAACGACGTTTCCCATAGAAATTCTGGTTGGTGACGACTTCTCGAAGGATGGTACCCGCGAAATTATCCAGGAATACGAGCAAAAGCATCCTGGTCTGGTAATCGGTGTGTTGCATCCGCATAACATGGGCAAAAACGGCGGTATAAACTGCCTGGAAACGCTGAAACTGGCTAAAGGCGAGTACTGGGCTCTAATGGATGGTGATGATTACTGGACCGATCCGCTCAAGCTTCAGAAGCAGGCCGACCTGCTGGATGCGCACCCTGACTACTCGACGGTTTTCAATAATGCCCTGATCACGTACGAAGATGGTACGCCATCGCATTTGCTGAATGGTCTGGTCATGAAGCCTTACTATGAGCTAGATGACCTGATCGGCGAGGATGAAATCTGGTTCATGGCTACGTCGAGTACGATGTTCCGGAACAATATAAAGGAGTATCCGGCCTGGTTTAGTGAGTCGTCGAGCGGTGATATTCCCCGGTTGATCCTGAAGGCTAAGCTTGGGAAGATCGGCTACATTCCGGATGTGATGTCCGTTTACCGGAAGAATCGGGGTGGAGCCAGCTTCGCGGACAATTATGCGGATGAAACGTTTTTGCGCAACCGCATTCAGATGTACAGTGATATCAATAAGGAGCTTGACTATCGATACGATCACTTGTTGCGTCGGAATATTGCCCGCTATTATCGGATGATGCTTGATGCTAAACAATATAAGAATAGTTATTTTCGGCGGGCTCAGCTCGCCGTAAAATACCTTTATCTGGGAAAACCCGGCTGGGATAAGGCGAAACTTGTCATTCGTGATTATATTGTTCCACAGCCGTTAGCCAAACTTTACAGTACGATTCGGTTGCTGCCTTATCGGTAATTTTTTTAGGAGCTGAGTCAATGAGGACGTAAGCTCGGAAATCAGCCATAAAACCACGGGCCAGAATCCGTACATGAAGTTATGAAATTAAGCGTCGTCATACCGGCCTATAACGAAGAAGAGTCGCTGCCACCCACGTTGCGGGCATTGTACCAGACACTGGCGAAACACGGTATTCCACACGAAATCTGCGTTACGAACGACAACTCGAAAGACGGAACATTGCGGATTTTGGAGGAGATGGCCGCCAATGAGATTCCGACGTTGGTACCCTTCACCAATCTCGGTCCCAATGGGTTCGGTTATGCCGTTCGATACGGTCTGGAGCGTTTTTCGGGCGATTGCGTCGCGGTATTTATGGCCGATATGTCCGACGATCCGGAAGATCTGGTGAAGTTCTACAACAAAATGCTCGAAACGAATGTCGATGCCGTGTTCGGGTCGCGTTGGGGCAAGGGTGGAAAAGTGATTGATTATCCACCACTTAAGAAATACATCAATCGGGTTGCCAACTTCATCGTGAAGATGGTGATGGGCATCAAATACAACGATACCACTAACGCCTTCAAACTGTATAAGCGGGAGACGATTGAAGGAATCAAGCCATTTCTTGCCCCTCACTTCAATCTGACGGTCGAACTACCGCTGAAAGCAATGGTGCGTGGCTATAGCTACGCCGTAGTGCCTAATAGCTGGACAAACCGGAAGTATGGCGAATCGAAACTGAAGATCAAGGAGATGGGCAGTCGTTATTTCTTCATTCTGATGTACTGTCTGATCGAAAAGTACTTCTCTCGCGGAGACTTCAACAAAAAACCAGTTACGCCCGTTGCCCAAACGGTGAGCCGCTAAGCCAATAGCTGACTATACATTTGTCGATGAGCCGATCAGTATACTGGTTGGCTCATCGTGTAATAAGCCCTTTCAAACCCGGAATTTGATAAACGGCCAGGCTCTGAACAACCGCCCAGGAAATGGCGCTCAAAAGCATATACAGCACCAATCGACCACGACCAACCCGAAACGAGACGGCTAACGCAGTGCCCCCAATGGGAGTGAGCAGCAGAGGGGTCAGGAACGCAATGCCCGCCAGACCGAAGCGCTTCCAGATACGAACAGCCAGCCGGGTCCGACTCGTAAACCGTTTTGGCCGCTGTTTGCGAAAACGGTCGACCAGTTTCTGTATGGCAGCACCGGCGTAGGTAATCGTCACGACACTGATCATCATGCCCATTGCTGTACAGGTAGCTGTTTCAATCCAGGACAAGCCCAGAGTAGCGCCCGTCAACGGCCCTCCGACAAATTTGATGGTGCTGGCAATGATCACCGAAAGGTATAAGGCAGTGTGCATAAAAAGAAAGGTCTCCTGAAACAACGCCTTAAAAGTAGCTGTTGTTCAGCATATGCCACTGCTAAATTCATCGTACTCGGGTTCACCGGCTTACCTCTACAATGGTCATCTGCAAACGATCGTCCCCGGTTTGATGCGTAAGGTAACGGGTGTCGCCTACGAACGCGAACGGTTGACCCTATCAGATGACGATTTTCTGGACCTCGACTGGCTCGATACGGGCAGTAAGCGGCTGGTTATTCTGACGCACGGGCTGGAAGGTGATAGTCGACGGCAATACATTCTTGGCACCGCCCGGCTTTTTTCGCAACAAGGTTTCGATGTGCTGGCCTGGAACTGCCGGTCGTGTAGCGGGGAAATGAACCGCGCATTCCGGCTTTACAATCATGGGGAAATCGGGGATATTGCCGAGGTCATTGCCCATGCGCTACGTACGAAGCCGTATGAAGAGGTCGTGCTGGTGGGGTATAGCATGGGCGGCAATATCATTCTAAAGTACCTCGGTGTTCATGGAAAACAACGCCCGGATGCGGTCAAACGCGGTATTGCGATCTCAGCCCCGACAGACTTAGGAGCCAGTGCTTCGCTGCTCGACCAACCGTCGAATCGGTTCTATCGCAATCGATTCATGAAAAAACTGGTCAGTAAACTGAGCCAGAAAGCGGATCGATTTCCGGGGCGGCTGGATATGACGAAACTAAGTCAGGTGAAGCAGTGGCGCGATTTCGATGATTTTTTTTCAGCCCCGGTCAATGGTTACCGAGATGCCGGGGACTTCTACGATCAGGCATCCGCTGTCCATTTTATGCCGAATATTGCGGTACCTACCTTGTTGCTCAACGCAAAGAACGACCCCCTGTTGTCGCCGGAGTGTTCGCCGGGCTGGCTTGCCGAATCGCACCCGCTTGTCTTTCTGGAAACACCAGCAACCGGAGGTCACGTTGGGTTCATGGTTGCCCGCGATCCATACACCTATGCCGAACGGCGGGCGCTGGCCTTCGCGCAGGGTATCATCGGTCAGTAGCGAACAATATCCGTTCCGATACGTACATCCCATTCCCGAAACTATGTGGTGGCAATTCGCATCAGGTTCTCGATTTGATTGATGATCGTCGCATTTTCGGGAATATCGATATCCTGCCCTACCACCTGATAACCAGTCATCAGCAGGTGCGCATCGGGAAACGTTTTAACGAGCCGGTTGACAAATGGCTGAACTTCGTGATTGGCAGGTACGGACGTGATCGCCGTAAGCAGATAGTCGGGTTTATGAACGTTGTAAGCAAAGACCAACTCGCTGAACGGTAGGCTTTGCCCCAGATAAATAACTTTATTTGAGCGAGCCCGAATAATGTAGTTGCTAAAGAGCAGGCTGATTTCATGAAGCTCACCTTCCGGCAAAAACAGCATGTACTTCTTGCCAGTAGGGCCCTGCTTATTTGGCTGACTATCAATGGCAACGATTATTTTCTGCCGGATCAGGCTCGAGATAAAATGTTCCTGCGCCGGGCCAACCGAGCCTGTTACCCAAAGCGTACCAATTCGACTCAGAAAGGGATAGATGATATGAATCATCGTGTTTTCGAAACCGAACTGAAGGATGTTGGTGCTGATGATTTTCTCGAAACGTTCTTCGTCCAGATCGATCATCGAAATCGTGAGCGCATGAATCTGGTCCGGATAACTGAGTTGCCGATCCGATATCTTGATCACTTCACGAAACATATCCTCGATAGACAGTTTCGAGATTTCAGAGATCTTATACCCATGATCTTTCAGCAGAGAGATGTTCAGCACTAACTTAAGATCCTGATCGTCGTACGTGCGAATATTGGTATCCGTCCGTTTGGGAGAAATGATACTGTAGCGCTGTTCCCAGATTCGCAACGTATGGGCCTTAATGCCCGAAAGTTGCTCTAAATCCTTGATGGAATAACTACTCATGAACAAATCTATTACGTGTGAAGAAGGACAAAAAAAGAATTTCGACCGACTATATTATCCGCCAATTGCCATTCCGGCTCCTGAAGGACTAGTCGTTCTCAATTAAGTAGGTACGAATTAATGCTGATTCTAGACTTGATCGATCAGCTAATTTGTACGAATATAACACCAAAATGTTGACTTTGTTTAATGATTATCTATAAAAACATGAACAAAGATTGACTGAGGAAGAAGACGAATTGGAGTATTACCAACCACTTTGCCAGCCGGTTTTCCTTGTCAAAGGGTAAAGCATACCAGATCGTGAATAACACGATCGAGATGAGCCACCAGCCCAGGTAATTTTGTAAAGGAACGGGTTTATTAAACCAGGTCCAGAAGTCCAGTTGAACGGCTACCGGCTCAATGAATAGATCCAGCACCACCATCAGCGTGGCGGCTGCCAGTACTTTAAGCCATACCGGAATGGTAAGATGACTACACACGGAACCGCAGCCGTATGTCAGAAGGAGCCAATTGACGGCAATAATTGGTGGAACGGACCACACGCTAGGACCGAGACCTTCACCGTAGGCATAATGGCCAAAAACAAATCCTGTATGGACGCCCAGCACTTCAACGAAATAGCCGGTTACGAGCGTTAGGATCAGGTACACGTAAAAAGCGGGTTGCCAGTCAGTATGATAGAGTAACAGGACCAATAAAGAGAAAAAAAGAATAACTGGGCTTAACGGTCTGAAATAGACCGCCAGGGAAGGCGATTGCAGGCCGACGATTCCAGCCATGTAGCTCAAAACGAGAACCGTGCGCACGGTAGAATGGTATCGGACGGCTACGGGAATGGTTACGGACATAGACGAGCTACCAGAGGATTGGAGGCTATTAACGTAAAAAGCCCCCCGGATGACCGGGAGGCTTTTAAGTAGGGTGAAAGACGGGGCTCGAACCCGCGACCTTCGGAACCACAATCCGACGCTCTAACCGACTGAGCTACAATCACCGTTTTTGAGACTGCAAAGATAAAGTTTAATGGTGAATGATGACTAACAAATGACATTTTTTTTTGCCACTTCATTATTCATCATTCACGACGAAACCTATGCCTGTTTGCCCTGCTGGAAACGTTTTTCAGCAGCATTCCAGTCCACTACGTTAAAGTAGGCCGCAATGTATTCGGGGCGACGGTTCTGGTACTTTAGATAATAGGCATGTTCCCATACGTCGAGGCCAATAATTGGGAAGCCCTTTACGTCAGCAATATCCATCAGTGGGTTATCCTGATTAGGGGTTGACGTGACGGCTAATTCGCCTTCTGGCGTCACAATAAGCCATGCCCAGCCTGAACCGAAGCGGGTCGTAGCGGCTTTCGTAAATTCTTCTTTGAACGCGTCAAGTGACCCGAATTTCGTTGTGATTGCTTCGGCTAGTTCGCCGGTAGGATGACCGCCACCACTGCCGGAGATCGTGTTCCAGAATAGCGTGTGGTTATAATGACCGCCCCCGTTGTTGCGAACGGCTACGGGAGCCTGACTAACGTTTTGGAGCAATTCTTCAATTGATTTATTTTCCAGCTCTGTTCCCGCAATGGCGTTGTTCAGATTTGTAACGTAGGCATTGTGGTGCTTATCATGGTGAATTTCCATGGTCTGCTTATCGATATTTGGCTCGAGCGAGTCGCTGGGGTAAGGTAGTGGGTCTAATACAAAAGCCATTGGACTAAATAGTTAAGATGGATGATAGTTCGGTTAAAACAACACGGCTCTGTCAGTTTATGTTCTTAAGCGTCGAAAAAACTTAGCCAGTAAGGCCTGACTTTCGCTGGCAAGGATACCTGTTTCGAGCCGTGTTTTTGGATGGAGAAGGGACGGATTAATCCGGCTGTAGCCTCGCTTCGCGTCCGGTGCGCCAATGACCAGCCGGCCAACCTGCGCCCAGAATAGGGCACCTGCGCACATCACGCAGGGTTCCAGTGTTACGTAAAGGGTGCAATCGCTGAGGTATTTGGCCCCCAAATACTGCGCGGCAGCCGTGATGGCCATCAGCTCGGCATGGGCTGTAACATCGGTAAGCTGCTCAGTCTGGTTACGCCCTTTGGCGATGATCCGATTCTGACAGACGACCACCGCGCCAACGGGAATTTCACCGTCCTCTGCCGCTTCTTCGGCGAGTCCGAGTGCAATGTCCATGAAGTATTCGTCGGAAAACATTGGCTGACGGGGAATAGGTGACGGAGTTGATCGAGTAAACGGATATTTTAAACTATTCTCACCAGTGGCAACCAGTTATCTCCGTTACCGGATCGCTACACTTATTGCTTGACGATTTTTCGAACGGATTGTCGGTCACCGATCTGGATACGGAGCAAATAGATACCAGCCGGTTGGTTGCTGAGGTCGATCTCCGTGTGATGCGTACGAGTCGTTAGCTGACGAATGGGTAGCCCGCGCATAGTCGTTATGGACAACACTGCCTGATCACGGGTTAACGGCAGGTCAATGTCCACCATCACTGTCGTCGCTGTTGGAATCGGGTAGACCTGAACCAGCGGGTCGAGTGTCGTATCCTCAACGCCCAATACGGTCATAACGTTTATAGTTGCCGTACCCGAAATGGTTCCTGAACCGCAACCGTTGCTTACACTAACCAGCTTGTAAGTTGTGGTGCGGGTAGGCCGTACCTCCACCATGTAAGGGTTGACCGACGTAGAGGCTGAATAAGACTGAACGCTGTCCGCGTAGGTGACCGCCCAGGGGCTATCGCCACCGAATGCGATGGTTAACTTAGCGGGGGCGCCCAGGTTTACGGATTGATTGCCGGTCAACGTGGCGGTTGGTTTTGATCGTATTGTGAGGATCGTTGGGCTGATCGATCCCAAAATACCAATGTCTGGATTCGATCCGCTGACCCGAATGTAATACCGACCCGAAGCCAGTGTGCCCGACACCGTTGCCGTGATAGGACTAGCCGCTGTGCCGGAAGAGATCTCATATCTTTTGCTCGTATCAGCAACGCTTATCAACTCCGCCTTAAAGGCGTTACCGTTGATAAAAATACCGGTTGTTGTGAAAGGGACAGCCAGCGATGTTCCTGCGCACAAAGTAGTCGCGTTGACGGCGCTGGTCGTGATTGTCGGTACCTGAGCGGTGACTATAGCTGTGGCCGGATTTCCGGGAAGACCCAGTCCACAACTGTTCGTTACGGCACTGACCTGATAGGTGGTTGTGGCCCCTCGGGGCAAGACGAAAATGGTTGTATCCGTTGTGTTCGATAGTCCGGTATAACCACCTGTTATGGTGTAGCTGAACGGTGGATTAGCCGTGAATGTTAACCGCAGGGGAGCCTTCTGTCCTAGATAAATAGCAGTCGAGCCCGTCAACGATAATGTCGGTATAGCATTCACGATGACTCGTATCGTTGACCGCGCACTGTAACAACCCGTGGGACTGACTTGATACACGTAGTAGCTGTCACCGCCCGGCTGCACGTTTACGTTCAGGGTTGGCGGTGTTGGGGCACTCGTCATATCACGCCCATAGGGATCAACCCAGTGCAGGATATTACCCGATTGGCCGGTAGCTTCCAGAGGAACTGATTTTCCGTCGACACAATAGGTGACTACCGATTTAGGCACTGTCGGGGCGGCTACTGACTGCACGGCAACCTGAATCGTGGCTTTATCGCTTTCACAGTTGTTTACCGTTTGTGTGACCTGAACACTAAAGGTCCCACTTTGCGATATAGGTGGTGTCGGGGCACTGGCATACGTATTTCCGTCTGGATTGTACCAACGAAGGTTCTGACCGGTTGCTGTCAAAGCGGGTATTGCCTGAGCGGGCTGGTCTTTCTGCGCCTGACAATAGCTTAGATTAGCGACACTCGGTGCTGCCGGCGTGGGGTTAACCGTGACAACAAAACCGACGCGGGGCCCTTCGCAACCGCCAAGAGTCTGACTCGCATAATACGTGGTCGAACCTGTAGCCGTGAGCGTAGGTGTTGGCGCGGTGGCCGATGCTGTCCCGCCGGTTGCATTCGTGCCATACCAGACTAGTGTGCCACCCGCTGTCGGCGAGGCCGTCAACGGGGTTGCCTGTCGGTTTTGACAGTAGATAACCGGACTCGTGACTGTTGGTGCCGTCGGGCTCGGTCTGACCTGGATGGAAATACTGGCTCGCTGACTTTCACAGTTACCGCTCGTCTGACTGACGTAATACATCGTCGTTCCGCTGGTGCCAGTGCCGGGCGTTGTTGCAGTAGACGATGCCGTGCCTCCGGTCTGATTGGCGCCGTACCAGTTCAGGGTCGCGTTGGACGAAGCGGTCGCCGATAGCGGATTGGCGGTTATATTCTGGCAGTAGCTAAGCGATGATACAACCGCCGGCACGGCTGGCGTTGGGTTTATGGTTACCGCGATGGCAGACCGGGGGCTTTCGCAGTTGTTCAATACCTGACTTACGTAATACGTCGCGCTGGTCTGCGTGGTAGGAGTGGGCGAGGTCGTTGAGAAGGAACCCCCGCTGGAACTCGTTCCCCACCACCGCAGAGTGGCTCCGAACAAGGCTGTTGCGGTTAGGGCTGGCGTCGTGGCTCCCTGGCAAATGGGCGTCGGGGTAACGGTTCGGGGGGCTGCTGGTCTGGTATTGACCGAGACAACAAGCGTGGCACGGCTGCTTTCGCACCCATTGATCGTCTGGCTGACATAATAGGCCGTAGAGCCAGCAACAGCGACACCGGGCGTCGGTGCAGTAGACAAGGCAGTTCCGCTAACTGGACTACCATACCAGTTTAAGGTTGCTCCGGAAATTCCCGTTGCAGATAAGGCGCTGGCGACGTCGCCTACGCAATACGATTTGTTCGTGATCACCGGAACACTTGGCCGACTATTCACAACGACCGGGATGGCGGCCTTTTCGCTGATGCACCCATTGACGGTTTGGCTGACGTAATACGGAGTCGTTCCGATAAGCTTGGTATCAGGTGTTGAGGTTGTCGTTGTGGGTAGACCGGACGCGTTTGTTCCGTACCAGTTCAGCGTCCCCCCCGTTGTGGCTGTGGCGGTCAATGGTTTGGCAAGGTCGCTGGCACAATAGGGCGACGGGACGGTTACGCTGGGTAGGCCGGGTGTCGGTTGAATAACAAACGATTGTGTGTTCGTACTGGTCCGGGCGGGGGCACTGGCAATAATCCTGATTCGGTAATTGGCACTGGCGGTCAGCGTTGTTGGTATACTCGCGCTGATGGCACCTGTGTACGTGCCGGAAGGAGTGGCCGCTAATGTACCAATGGTAGCGACCGTGCCGGAAAATGTGCCGTTGACATCCGAGAGTTGCGCAATGAATACATTCCCCGACGCGAAGGTACCTGTGGTTGAAAACGGAATGGATAGCGTACGACTCGATCCGGTACATACTATGCTGACAGACAAGCTATTCGTCGCGATCGTCTGAGCCATGCTATGTATCGCAGGACCGGTCATACACAAACAAATGAAGAGGTAAAAACGGAGTATACGTCCATTCATACAGTTTACTGGATAAAGCGTTAAGAGCCTAAAGGTAACGAATTTGCAACGGTAGTTTCCGGAAAGAGAATGAGCATTTTTACTAGGTCACCGCTACAATAAAAATGCCACTTTTTAAGGTGGCATCTGAAAAACAAAACGATCCTGGTAGAATAACTAGCTATTGAACAGCACTATAGATCAGCTCGTGAATACGCCGACGCAGTTTGGTTGTGTTGATTGTGTTATTGCCCGCCGTTGGGTAGATTCGGTTGGACAAGAACACAAACACCAGTTCCTGATCGGGATCGACCCAGACCATATTACCCGTGAAACCGGTATGGCCAAATGACCTGGCCGAAGCCTGTTCGGCCAGATAAACGCTGCTGGAGCTCTCCGGATTGGGCTTATCCCAACCCAATGACCGATGGCTGCGGTTACTCAGCGTTTGCGTAAAATATGGAACCGTCATTGGTTGAAAAATCCGCTCACCGCCATAAGCGCCTTTCTGTAAGTTCATCTGAAGCAGCGTCGCAATATCGTGGGCGTTCCCGAAAAGCCCGGCGTGGCCCGAAATACCACCCTGAACAGCGGCCATCTGGTCGTGCACCGTACCCACCAGCAACTGATTTCTGTAGTACGTATCCTGCTCCGTTGGCGCACAATGCGGATTCTTTAGCCGCTGAAGGGGAGTAAAACCAAGTTGATGAAGACCCAATGGTTTGTACACGTTCTCCGTGACGAACACATCAAGAGACTGTTTACTGACACGCTCAACGATCTTTTGTAACGTCAGAAAATTTAGATCGCTGTATACGTAGGCCGGTTTGCCAGACTCGTCCATCTTGCGCGACATCGGCGATTGAATGACCCATTTCCAGACCGAATCTTTAAGGGCCGGTGTAGCCCAGAGCGTCGGTGCTATTTGCAGCGTATGCAATGTATCGTGCGTGGCACTATAATAGTCCGCTTTCAGGCCACCACCCGGTGTTCGCGTCCGATCCCAGGTCGTCGGATAAAACGACACCATCCCGGACTGATGCCACAGCAGATCCTGAATAACAATATTCTGTTTGTTGGTTCCTCTCAGTTCGGGCAGATAAAACGAAGCCTTCTGGCTCAGATCGATCTGCTTCCGGTCGTAGAGGACCATGACGCTCTGGAGCGTTGCCAGTACCTTGGTAAGCGATGCCAGATCGTACAGGGTTTCGTCGGTTACCTTTTCGGCACCGGGACTGTAGGTCAACGCGCCGAAGTTTTTGCTGTAGACAACTTTACCTTTTCGGGCAACCAGAATTTCGCAACCCGGAACGACACGATCCCGAACCGCACTTTGCGCGATAGCGTCGATCTTGGCCAGCGTAGCCGATTTCATGCCCACACTCTCCGGCGAACCGGCAGATAGCCGACCTTCAGGATTCAGCATTTCACCAAGTCCTACCTTCAGGTCGCCCGTTGAGATGGGTAACATCCCACGCGAACCTAAGGCACCAAAGATAATTTGCGGAACAACGCGCTGCATCTCGTCCATTTCCTGATACGCACACACCAGGGCATCTGCATCGGAAAACTGGGTAAGACTGTAGGGTGAACCAAAAACGGTAACAATGACTTTAGCGCCCCGTTGTTTCAGGCGGGTTACCAGATCAAAGGATGTCTTTGTGATGCCAAATTTCCGGACAGCCGACTCACTCATTTTGTGGAAACTGACGACTACGGTATTGGCCGTACTGACCTGAGCCAGCGCATCGTTCAGTTCCGTTTCCGAAACGAGCTTGTTGGGATAGACCAGCGTCTGAAAAGGAGCATACTGGCTGAGCGTTTTCTGGAAATCATTATCGACATCCGCGCCAATGGCAATAGAAGCCAAACGCACGGTGTCTAACCGACCAATTGGCAGTAAATTCTCGCGGTTGGTCGCAATGGTGACCGACTGTTCGCAGAGTTCCTGTTTCAGCAATTGTGCTTCCGGCGAATTCAGTTCAGCGGATAAGCCCGCCAGATTGATGGGTTTGTACTTGTTCAGGCCCGCCCAGAATTTGGCACGAAGAATTTTTTTGACCTTTTCGTCGATGAACTCCTGCGATATAACGCCCTGCTGAACTGCATTCTGAATGTTCTGGGCCGCTTCCCGTACGTTTTCCGGATAAAGCAGAATATCATTGCCGGCCATCAGGGCCCGGAGGTTAACGTCCATGGCTTTGGGCGAACGGCTAATACCCCCCATATTCAGCGCATCGGTAAACACCAAGCCCCGGAAACCCAACTCATTTTTCAGCAATTCCGTGACGATTTTTTCGGATAACGTAGCGGCCAGGGCGGGCGTATTATCCATTACCGGTACGTGCAGGTGACCGGTAACAACACCCATCAGGCTATCGGCAATAAGTTTACGAAACGGATAGAGATCGATTTCACGCATCTGCTCCGACGACCGGCTGACGGTTGGCAGCGTGTGGTGCGAATCGGCATTGGTATCACCGTGACCAGGAAAGTGTTTGGCGGTAGCAATGACGTGTTCCTGCTGCAAACCACGCATGTAAGCTGATGCCTTGAATGCCACATTTTCTTTCGATTCCCCGAATGAACGAACGCCAATGACCGGATTTGCCGGGTTGCTGTTAATGTCGGAGACGGGCGCAAAATTGATGTGGATACCCAGCCGCTGACACTGACGGCCAATTTCGGCACCCATTCGGTAGATCAGTTCGTTGTTGCGAATAGCACCCAGGGCCATCTGTTTGGGAAAGCCCATAGCACTGTCTAACCGCATGCCGAGTCCCCATTCGCCATCAATTCCGATAAGCAACGGTACTTTTGATGATGCCTGATATCGGTTCGTCAGTACGGCCTGCCGATAGGGGCCGCCCTGAAAAAAGATCAGACCGCCAATATGATTCGTCTGGATGAGGTGATCAATGTACTGATAATGATTATCGTGGCGATTGGAAAAGGTGGCCACCATGAAGAACTGTCCTATTTTCTGCTCGGGTGTAAGCGTGTGAAAAACGCTGTCGACCCAGTGCTGGCCGCTATCCGACATCGTGAAAACCTCAACGGGTCTCGCATGCGGATACACTCGGGCAACAGGGGCTACTACCCGTTTGGTTTTTGCCTTATGAGCATGCCCCGACGGAGCAAGCCGGATCCATAAATTACGCCCTGGCTTCGTTAAGCCAAACGCCGTAAATAAACTGACGGACAGCAGACCGATGAGCAGAATCGGCCGTATAATGTTGTTCCGCATGGGTACTCAAGTGGGTAAAAAGGTACAGCCAGCCATCGGTAGTTTAGCACCAAACCATAAAAGTAGCCAAAGCCCGTCGAAAACAATAGCCGATGTTTGAATTATCTAACTTTTTAACGAAATAATGTACGTCAATTGTTTCGCTACTGAGATTAATACAAAATTAAAACGAACGAATGGTTATCTTCACAGGCTGAAAAATAAAAAATCTCCTGACAATCAAGGGGTCAATCGGTGTGTAAAAAGATGAGTTAGGACAGCAGCGCGACGATGAACATGAAACAACTATGGCTTTTTTTCTATGCGACACTAGCAACGTCTCTTACTGGTTCAGCGCAGACGAACAGCCGGGCCTATAAAACCATGCTGGAGGCCATGTATAAAAAATCAGTCCCTTTTGTGAGCGTGACCGAGTTGAAGAAAATGCCCGAAACGGTGCTGTTGGATACGCGAAGTAAGGCGGAATTTGATGTGAGCCACTTGCCAAATGCGCATTGGGTTGGCTATGACGACTTCGAATTGAAGCGGGTACAGGCTATTCCTAAAACGGCGAATGTGGTGCTGTACTGCTCGGTTGGCTACCGGAGCGAACGCGTAGGGGAGAAGTTACTGGCGGCTGGCTATCAGCATGTGCATAACCTGTATGGTAGCCTGTTTGAGTGGGTTAACGAGGGAAACCCGGTCGTAGACAATCAGGGGAAGCCTACGCAGCGCGTTCATGCCTATTCGCGACTGTGGGGTGTCTGGCTGCAACGCGGAGAAAAAGTGTACGAATAACTTAGTAAGCCCGTGATGGGGTCACACTGGCTAGCGCGGTCAACAACCGTTTGCTGATTTCTGCTTTGTTCATCTGCACCAACGGCTGCCAGCCGGGTGTGGTCGATGATACTTTTGCTTTGTGAATCATGGCCGATGCTTTAGCCCGCATCTGTTTCCGGGCGGCAAAAATGTTGTGCGGATGTCCCATGCTCATAGCCTGTCCGCTCATGCCAACCAGTAACGTTCCGACGATCAGTAAAGTCTTCATGTTTTCAGTGCTTAGTATTAACATCACAAAGATATAGGTTTAGTTTGGTATCTTGCAATACATAGTACTAAATTTTTTGAATTATTTTTTTGCTATCAAGCTAGTAAGACGAGCAGTGTATGCAAATGGTAACGGGATAAGCAAGAGAATACGTACTTACCCCGTTTTTCCATCAATTGCTTAGCTATCAAGGACTACGCGTTTAACGGCGCCGTCTTCATTCTGCGTGACGGTAATGAAATAAGCGCCTGTCGTGTTTTTGCCCAAATCAATCTGGCCGACAAATTCACCCGAAAAGTCATTTATTTCCCGTTTGGCTATTTCTTTCCCCTTGGAGTTTGTAACAACAATGGTGACATCGCCTTTTGCCGGAGCGGTAAAACGAACATTCAATTGACCACGATCGGGATTATTAGGATAGGCATCCAGTCCGCGAATTGTCGATGGCTTACTGCTAAAATTGCGCGACCAGTCTTCGAAAGGACGAGCGAGTTGCTGATCCCAGTCGCGTGGAATCTGAACTCTGAACCGGTTCAGCCGATCGGCCAGTGAGTCGGCTCCCCGGCGAAACTCATACTGCCACGTTTGCGAATCATTCTGCGAACGGGGTAGTTTGCCGCGTTGTACGTATAAATCGCCCGGTGCTTTCCGTGAGCGTGGGGTTATGCGCTCGCGGGTTACGACCCGGTTGCCCTCGCTCTCGTCTACAATGATTGTCATCTGGCGTTTGCCGCCTTTGTCTTTTCGCGCTGTTTTGAGGGAGTCGACTAGTTTCATGACCAGGCGGTCGCGCTCAGGGTTAGTCAGACCATTGACGCGGTAGGTTCGTTCGGTTTCACGTACGTCATTTCCATCACGCTCGATAACGCGAACATTTATTTCATCGTGCTTTGACGACGACCCTGCCGTCTGGGCGGTAGCAACACCACTGATACTGCCAGCGATGAACAGGACCGGAACGAACCGGCGGAGCATAATTACTGTTTTTTTCATAGTATTAGGCATTAATAGATGACTAATCGGCTGGGTTGATACGCATTGAGAATCGGGCTGTTAAAGTTTGTTAAACGCTCAATGACTGGTTATTGCCGTTCGTACTTTTACGGATTGCCCGATTGGAAGTTGACTGATTGGAACTAGTTTCGATCAGCTTGTTTATCCATAGATGAAAAAAAAGGCCGAAGGTTGCATACGGGCCGAAAAAAATGTCGACACAACGCATACGATGGATTGTTGCCCTGATGGCGGTAGGATTGGTTGGCCTGGTTGGTCTGCAATCGTACTGGATCAGTAGTGCCTTGCATTTACAAAAAGAGCAATTTGATTATAAGGTCACCGATGCTATGCAGGAAGTCGTCCGGACGCTCGAACGACAGGAAATCATGTACCTGACCAAAAAGCGCATTCAGGCCCATAAGCAGAAAGAGGGCTTAATGGCCATTGCCAAAAAGGAAGGGAAAACGCAGGTTGCCGATGAGCCGGTCTTGACGAAGAAGATTACGGATCGATTAGTGGCTGCTGCCCGTCCAAAGTCGACGAGCACGCAAACTGATGCGCAGCGTATACCTTATGGAATGGCGCCGGTTGGATCGGTGGTTGTGCAGTCCGATGTGTTGCATCCAGTCGCGCATCCGCTCTCTGCTGAACAGATGGCTGTGGTGGAAGAGTTTTTTCGGCAGCAGGATGAACTGATGGCCGTCGGTGACTGGCAGACGCAACTGGCCCAACAGCAGCAATTTAATCAGTGGGTCGACCAGATATTGGTCAATGAGTTGAATGAAATTAACGGACAGGTCGCAACCGCCCGTCGGCAGGATTCGCTGGCGAGGGTGAAAGCGGCCCGAAACCGGATTCGGCAAGCCACCCGGCAACGTAAATTGCGTCAGGCTGCCCTGAAGGACTCCGCGAAAATGGACCTGGCCATAAGCGCCCCCGCCAGTTACAGTCCCCACAAAGCAGGTGAACAGTCAGACATGATCAAAACCGTGCTGAAAGGGTTATTACTTTCTGATCGTCCCATCGAGGATCGGATTAACCGACTGGCGCTGGACACCCTCTTGCGGCAATCGTTGCAGGAGCGCGGCATTAGTATCCCCTTCGCGTTTGGCGTCCGTACCAAATCGCAGCCAGCCTTTTTGTTTACGTCATTGGGTATGGACCCCCGTCAGTTTCGGGAAAGTGGCTATAAAGCAGCCCTATTTCCGAATAATATGATGGAAACGGGTAATTACGTCTATATCTATTTCCCAACCCAGCGGCAATTCATTCTGAGTCAGTTATGGTTTACGTTTAGTGCATCGGCAGTATTGATTCTGGTTATTCTGGCTTGTTTTTACATTGCCATCAGCACTATCGTGCGACAGAAAAAACTGGCTGACATCAAAAATGATTTCATTAACAACATGACGCACGAGTTTAAAACACCTATTTCGACCATTTCGCTGGCTGTTGAAATGGCGCAGGAACAGGTGCGTCAACCGCACGCCATGGCTGGACTGGGTTCTGATGAGTCGTCGATAAACGAACGCCTTTCGCGCTACATGGGTATCATCCGTGATGAGACCCGGCGACTGGGTTCTCACGTGGAGAAAGTGCTTCAGATGGCCCTGCTGGATCGGGGCGAAATCAAGCTCAAGCTGTCGTCGGTCAATGTGCATGATGTCATCGAAAAAGTGCTGAATAATATGAGCTTGCAAATTGAGCAGCGCGGTGGCGAACTGGATCTGCAATTCGAGGCAGACCGAGAAATCATCGAAGCCGACGAGGTGCACGTGACGAACATCCTGTATAATCTGCTCGACAACGCACTCAAATACTCGCCCGAGAGCCCGCACATTACCCTCGTTACGCGTAGTCTGCCCGAAGGCGTGAGTATCACCGTTACTGACCACGGTCTGGGAATGTCCAAAGATCAGGTGAGCCGGATTTTCGAGAAGTTTTACCGCGTTCCGACGGGCAACCGCCACGATGTAAAAGGCTTTGGCCTTGGCTTGAGCTATGTCAAAAAAATGATTGATGAACACCACGGCCAGATTCTCGTTGAGAGCGAGTTAGGCAAAGGCAGTTCATTCGAAGTGATTTTACCATATAACAGTAGCGAACGAGCGAACTAGTAAAAACGCTTGTCTACCTTTCTCCTTTTCACCTGTCAATTATGCCTACCATTCTCCTCGTTGAAGACGATCCTAATCTGGGCCTGCTCGTGCAGGAATACCTGACCATGAAAGGATACCCTACCGACCGCGTCACCGATGGCAATCAGGGACTGCAAAAGTTTATGGCGGATACCTACGACCTATGCATTTTCGATGTGATGATGCCCAAGAAAGACGGCTTCACACTCGCCAAGGAGGTTCGAATGGCGCAACGGGAAGTGCCAATTATTTTCCTGACGGCCAAATCCATGCAGGAAGATACCATCCAGGGATTCAAGGTCGGTGCCGATGATTACATCACCAAACCGTTCAGCATGGAGGAACTGTTGCTGCGAATTCAGGCGATTCTTCGTCGCTACCAGCGTTCGTCCGAGTCCACCGAGCCAACGTTGTACAAAATCGGTTCGTTCTCATTCGATTACCCGCATCAATTGCTAAGCCGGTCAGCCGGAAATCAGCCGGATGGCGAAATAGAATCGCAGTCGCAGAAACTAACCAGTAAGGAATCGGAGTTATTAAAGCTGTTGGCGCAGAACCTGAATCAGCCTGTCAGCCGTAGCTTTGCGCTTAAAATGGTCTGGGGCGATGATTCCTATTTCAATGCCCGCAGCATGGACGTGTACGTAACGAAACTACGCAAATACCTCAAAGAGGATGCTAGTGTTCAGCTCGTTAACGTACACGGTGAAGGATTTAAACTGATTGCTTAACAACGAATGAATTTAATACGTCGTCCGCGCCGGAGTCGTCAATCCGCTGCCATTCGGGACATGGTGCAGGAAACGCGCCTGTCTGTCACCGATTTTATTTTGCCCGTATTCATCATGGAAGGGCAGCATACCCGCTCTGAAGTGTCCTCAATGCCGGGTATCCATCGCTTCTCACTGGACCTACTGCTTGAGGAGATACAGGAGTGTGTCGATCTGGGCATCAAGACATTTGACCTGTTTCCTAACCTGTCCGAAGCGAAGAAAGATAAATACGCTACCGAAAGCTACAATCCGGACGGGCTGTACCTCCAGGCAATTCGTGCGATAAAAGATCGGTTTCCTGATGTGATGGTCATGACCGATGTGGCTATGGACCCCTACAGCTCCGATGGTCACGACGGTATTGTCGAGAACGGAAAAATCCTGAACGACCCGACATTAGAAGTGCTGGGCAAGATGGCACTGGCCCAGGCCCAGGCAGGAGCCAACATCGTTGGCCCGTCCGATATGATGGACGGACGTGTGGGCTATCTGCGTCAGGTACTCGATGAGGGCGGTTTCCATGAGGTGGCTATTATGTCGTATTCGGCTAAATATGCCAGCGCCTTCTATGGTCCTTTCCGTGATGCGCTCGATTCGGCACCGAAGTTCGGCGATAAGAAAACCTATCAGATGAACCCCGCCAATAGCCGGGAGGCACTCATCGAAGCCCAACTCGATTTTGATGAAGGGGCCGATTTCCTGATGGTCAAGCCCGCCCTAGCCTATCTGGACATCATCAAATTGCTGAACGATAATTTTCACTTACCCATCGCGGCTTATAACGTCAGTGGTGAGTATGCCATGATTAAGGCGGCTGCGCAAAACGGCTGGCTCGACGGCGAACGGGCGATGATGGAGTCGCTAATGTCCATCAAACGGGCCGGTGCCAGTGTAATTTTAACGTATTTTGCGAAAGAAGCCGCTCGACTTTTATGAGTAAACTTTTAATTCGCAACGCGCGTCTGGTCAACGAAGGACGTATCACGGAAACAGACGTACTGATCGAAGATGGGTTCATCGCCCAGATAAAATCGGGGCTTTCTGACGCAGGTGTCCAGCAAACTATTGATGCGAAAGGGCAATACCTGTTGCCGGGCGTGATCGATGATCAGGTGCATTTTCGGGAACCCGGTCTTACCCACAAAGCTACGATCCATTCGGAATCCAGGGCGGGCGTAGCCGGGGGCATCACCAGTTTTATGGAGATGCCCAACACCGTACCGAATGCCCTAACACAGGAACTACTGGCCGACAAGTACGCCATTGCCGCCCGGACCTCATTGGCAAACTACTCGTTTTTCATGGGGGCCTCGAACAACAATCTCGATGAGGTATTGCGGACCGACCCCGGAACGGTTTGTGGCATCAAAGTTTTCATGGGGTCATCGACGGGTAATATGCTGGTCGATAACGAGCAGGTGTTGGAGGGTCTGTTTCGGCAAAGTCCGATGCTGATTGCCACCCACTGCGAAGACGAAGCCACGATTCGCTCAAATACCGAACGCTACCGGTCAGACTATGGCGACAACGCTACGGCCAGCCTTCATCCGCTAATCCGGAATGAAGAAGCCTGTCTGAAATCGTCGTCGTTAGCCGTTGAACTGGCTAGGCGGCACAACGCCCGGTTACACGTCCTGCACATTTCGACGGCTGACGAGCTGGCATTGTTTAGCAACGACAAGCCACTAACCGAAAAGCGCATCACGGCGGAAGTGTGCGTGCATCATCTCTGGTTCGACGCCGATGATTACGAGCGCTTAGGCAATCTGATCAAATGCAACCCAGCCATTAAAGCACCACACCATAAGGATGCGCTATTGGCTGGTCTGCTGGATGATCGGCTCGACATTATTGCTACGGACCATGCTCCACATACCTGGGCTGAGAAGCAGGCACCCTACTGGCAGGCACCATCGGGATTGCCACTGGTGCAGCATCCGCTTTTGTTGATGCTCGATTTTGTGACGCAGGGTAAACTATCGATTGAGACAATGGTGCGTAAAATGTGCCATGCTCCCGCTGATTGCTTTCAAATTAACCGGCGCGGCTACGTCCGTGAAGGCTATTGGGCTGATCTGGTCCTTGTCGATACCGAACAGCCGATGACGGTCTCGAAGAAAAACATTCTCTATCAATGCGGTTGGTCGCCAATAGAGGGGCACACGTTTGGGGCCAGTATCACGCACACGATCGTGTCAGGTGAGTTGGTTTACAGAGAGGGCGAATTTCTAACGGATCGAGCGGGCCAGCGGATGATGTTCAACCGATAGGCTGAAAAAAATATGGTAAAAATCTTGCGTAGACAGCGTCAAGCTCTGTATCTTTGCATTCCCAAATAAGGGGAAGCGTGCTGCCGAAGTGGTGAAATTGGTAGACACGCACGTTTCAGGGGCGTGTGTCTTCACGGACATGCGAGTTCGAGTCTCGCCTTCGGCACATAAAAAGAGCCTGTAAATCGTTGATTTACAGGCTCTTGCTATTTCGCACTATTGGGATTAGCAGTGTTAATTTTAACACTGCTAATCCCAATAGTGCTATGATTCAGGGAGTTATTCCTAAATTTAAGAATCAGACAATAAAATAATAAGTATTTAATGCTTATGTTACTCACTGACCCAGTTGACTTTAAAACAATCTAATATTCTACAACTAATGAATCAGTCTGAGATAGTTGACAAGCTGAATGAGCTTCTTAATTTACCTGCAGAAACTGAAATTGTCGAATTCAAAGCTGCCCAGAATAACTTTGACTTTAATAAGATAGGTAAATATTTTTCAGCTATCAGCAATGAAGCAAATTTGAAGGATGTTCGAGAAGGGTGGCTAGTATTTGGTGTCGAGGATAAGAACAGAACTGTTGTTGGGTCTTCATATCGCTCAAATAGACCTGACTTAGACCACTTGAAGGGTGAAATAGCTCAAAAGACAACGAATGGTATAACTTTTATTGAAATATACGAAGTTGTAATGCCAGGGGGGAGAGTAGTCATGTTCCAAATACCTGCAGCACCTCGTGGTTTACCATTAGCATGGGAAGGTCACTATTATGCACGAGATGGTGAAGAACAATGTCCCTTAAATCTCGAAAAAATTGAACGTATTAGAAACCAAGCGGCTGATCTGGACTGGAGTGCAGTTGTATATCATGAAGCTACTTTGTCTGATCTAGATCCTGAAGCTATTAACCAAGCGAGAGAAAACTATAAGAACAAAAACCCCCATTTATCTGATGAAGTTGATAGTTGGGACGCTCAAACTTTTTTGAACAAAGCGAAACTGACCATTCAAGGGCAGATTACTCGCACAGCAATATTACTTCTAGGCAAGACAGAAGCAAGCCATTTTTTGAGTCCAGCAGTAGCTCAGATTACCTGGGTGCTAAAGGATCGTGACGGTGTAGAGCAAAGCTATCAACATTTTAGCTGTCCATATCTTTTATAAGTACAGGAGGTGTACCAAAGTATTCGAAACTTACGGTACATGTATAACGCTGATGAGACTAGACTACTTCCTGATATAGTTGATCAGTACGATCCTTTCAATATTCGAGAAGCTTTAAATAATTGTATTGCTCATCAGGATTACACCAGAGGGGGTAAGATAAATATAGTTGAAAGAGAAGATGGCTATTTAATCTTTAGTAACCTAGGCCAGTTCATTCCTGGATCTGTAGAAAAAGTACTACTGGACGACTCACCACCCGAAAATTACCGCAATCCCTTTTTAGCTCAAGCTATGGTAAACCTAAAAATGATAGATACCATTGGGAGCGGCATTCGTCGAATATTTATTAACCAGAAGAAAAAGTTCTTTCCAATGCCGGATTATGACCTAACTAACGGCAGAGTAAAAGTTACGCTAACAGGTAGAGTACTAGATATGGATTATGCGCAAGTTCTGGCTCGTAACCCCAATCTTGGACTGCTGGAGATAATTATGCTAGATAAGCTACAAAAGCACAAACCTTTAAATGACAATGAGGTACGAATATTAAAGAAACAAGGATTAGTCGAAGGTCGGAGAAACAACTTACACATTTCTAAGCAAGTGGCTCAAACAACGGGCCAAGAAGTAGAATACTCGTTAGCTAGAGGTATGGATGATGAGTATTATAAAAGGATGATTCTGCAGCATTTAGAACAATTTGGTAAGTCTAATCGCAATGACATCGAACGAATGATTCTACAAAAGCTGCCAGAATCACTCAATCAGGATCAGAAACAGCATAAAGTGAAAAATTTGCTACAATCGCTGCGTTTAGATGGCTTAATATATGTGGATGATAATAGGGAATGGCGTCTTGAGAGACGTGGATTAAGCAACTAGCTTCGGTGGGTTTGACCGGTTTAGAATGTTCTAGAAGAGACGCTAGACGGCTTTAGACGAGTTTAGACGGCGTTAGACGATTTTAGATGACATTCCTTTGTGTAAATTATTGAAAATGAGCCGTCTAGCTTTGTATTTGTTTGTTAGCTTTAGACGGCGATTAGGCGGTTTATGTTGCAATAATGAGTTAGGATTAGTGACTATATTTACAGGAATGTATATCTTATAAGCTTGATCTTTGCTTATGAATCTATATAAATTCCGGGGTTAAAGTATAATAAGGGTTGTAATATTAAGGTGGTAAGAAAATGGCAATAATGAATTTCCGAAATGACAAGAGAATGGCAGTCAAAAATGCCCTAGTGACTCCTTTATGGTCGTTTTTGACTGCGGGATATGGTAATTCGAATCTCGCCTTCGGCACATATTAAAGTCCCAATTAGCTGTTAGTCAGTTGTTTGTGACTTTTTGTTTGTTATTAGAGCCTATTCGGTAGCTGCCTTTTCAATGGTTGAGAGCTGATAAGTAGGCTCTTTGTCACTCTAGAAAATCCTGCACATTGTCGTGATCGGCGCCTATGTAGTACTACCTGGTCCCTTTTGGCATGCCTTATCATGCGTCTCGTTCACCTCCGCCAACCAGGGCGCTGTTTCCAGATCATCCCTTGCCATACCTGATTCTGAAAACGTCTCAGCCTGTTCGCTGATCTGATTATATTACTTTTCCTGTATCTTAGAGAAACTACAAAAGCCTGAATAGCTCAATATACCTCAATTAACCTTATTGCTCACGATGCAACCCCTGGCAAGCCAGCGAACTTGCCCGCGACCTACATCAGAGTAGCTTCGTTGTTAATACATGAACATTTTCCTTAGCTATGTAGTCATTATTATTTCGCTCCTGCCGTTCACTTTATGAATCGATCTACTCCTCTTATCCAATGACTGACTCCAATAAGTCCGTTGACAAGAAGGCACTCAACGAGCGTCTGGATGTAAGTTTCGCAATGCAAGCGGCCGGACTTGGGGTCTGGGAAATTGATCCGAAAACAAAGCAAGTTCTGTGGGATGATCAATGTCGTAAGCTTTTTGGTGCCAAGGCTACTAACCAATTTCCCTATGAGCGAACGCTTGCCTATATCCACCCCGAAGACGTAAGCCGGGTGAATCAGGCAATCCAGCAAGCAATGAATCCCGAGTTTGAAGGGAATTACGACGTTACGTACCGAATTGATATGGGGGATGGAAATCAGCGCTGGATACGCTCAATGGGTCGAAGTTATTTTGATGAGACAGGCGCAATAACTCGCTTTGCAGGCGTAGCTCAGGATGTGAGCCAGCAGATACGTGACAGACAAGAAGCCGAAGAGAACGCAAAACAATACCAGCTTTTGCTGGCTGACCTGGAAGAGCAGGTTAAGCAGCGTACTCAGGAATTGACGCGTGCCAATCAGGAACTTCAGCGGAGCCGAAACTGGTTGATAAACATCTTCGAACAAGCCCCCGTAGCCATCGCGTTACTGGAAGGGCCTGAGTACCGCATCCGACTAGCGAACGAGAGCCTGTATGCTATTTGGCAGCTCTCACCCGATCAGCCATCAGTGCTCGACAGACCCGTCTTCGAGGCATTCCCCGGTATAGCTGGAATTGGCCTGGAAGAATTACTGGATCAGGTACGTCGTACTGGCTTACCCGTCGGTGGTAAGGAACAGCCAGCTGTCTTCATTCGGAATGGAGTGGCCGAAACGGCCTATATAAACTTCGTTTATGCGCCAATCCATGATGAGCATGGCCGTGTTGATATTGTGGTCATAGCTATCGATGTTTCTGAACAGGTGCTGGCCCGCCTGACGCTGGAAGAAAGTGAGAAGCAGTATCGTTTTCTGACCACAGAATTGGAAGCCACCAATAAAGAATTGGCCGTCAATAATGAAGAGTATGCCGCCATCAACGATAAGTTAGAGGAATCAAACGGGTTACTCGTTCGCTCTAACGAAAACCTTCAGCAGTTTGCTTACGTGGCCAGCCACGACTTACAGGAACCTCTGCGTAAGATTCAGCAGTTCAGCGATCTGCTGAAGAAACGCTATCCCGACACAACAGGGGAGGAGTTGGTTTATCTGGATCGGATGCAGTCAGCGGCCAGCCGGATGTCGACACTGATCAGAGACCTGTTAAGCTTCTCCCGCATATCCACCCAGCGAGAATCCAGCGTTCCTATCGCTTTGGCAACGGTTGTGCAAGGGGTACTCGTCGATCTGGAGTTAGTTATAGAGGAGACGGACGCCCTAATCGAAGTAGATAATTTACCAACCATAGAAGGCGACCGCTCCCAAATGGGGCAGCTTTTTCAAAATCTGGTTGGAAACGCGCTCAAGTTTCGTCAAACCAACACCAGACCTCACGTTCGTATAACGAGCCGTTGGCTGTCTTCGGATCATCTGCCATTGGGAGTCAAACCAACTCGGCGTGCAATCGCTTATCATCGGATTGATGTGATTGATAACGGGATTGGTTTCGATGAGAAATATCTGGATCGCATCTTCCAGGTCTTCCAGCGGTTGCATGGCAGAGGCTCATTTTCGGGTACGGGCATTGGGCTGGCCATTTGTGAGAAGGTAGTTGCCAATCATGGGGGCGCTATCACGGCCAGTAGCCAACCCGGCCAGGGGGCAACCTTTACTGTCTATCTACCTGTGTAGAGCAGCTGCGTCAATTCAGCCGGCAATCCATGCGATCGCCTTCCGTGTGGTATGCTTATACCGCGCGGTATACAGAATTGAAAAGGCATCTTACTCAAAAAATGGCCGAATTCGCCTTACCTTCGGAAACCAATGTAATTCTGTCTTTTTCGGGCAGGATAAATTCCTCGGATAGCTTACATGTTAGATCAATACAAACAGCAACATCCTTACTTGCTGGCTTTAGATTCAATTATCTTTGGTTTTGATGGAGAAAGCCTGAAAGTTCTTCTCGTCAAGCGGGGGGTGGAAGATGAAACCTGGTCACTGATGGGCGGATGGCTTCAGCCCAACGAAGGGCTGGAACAGGCTGCGGCACGAATCTTATTTGATCTAACAGGTTTCACCAATGTCTATCTGGAGCAATTGTACGCGTTTGGCGACCCGCATCGCGACCCCATCGTGCGAACGATATCCGTGGCTTACTTTTCGCTGGTGAAAATAGCCGATTACGAGTCGAAAACGTCGGATTTATACAAGGCAAACTGGTTTTCCATCTACGATCTTCCGCCATTGCTGTTTGATCATGCCGACATGGTTGAATTAGCCATTAAGCGGCTGCGGTATAAAGCAGCCCAGCATCCCATCGGCTTTGAACTGCTGCCCGATAAATTTACCATTCCGCAACTTAAGAAGTTGTACGACGCCATCTACAACACAGACTTCGACAAACGAAACTTCAGCCGAAAGATTCTGTCGACAAATCTGCTGATCAAGCTAGAGGAGAAGCAAAAGGGCTTTTCGAAACGAGGTGCTTATTTCTATCAGGTTGACAACTCGAAATACCGGGCAATAACCAACTCCTTCCTAAATTTCATTCCCAACTCTGAATTGGGAATTTAGCTGCACGAAATCTCCGTTAAATCAAGTTCGCTTAGCCGTAGTAGCATTAAACGGATAAGTTTTTATAAAATATGTTAGGTGTCATATTGACATTAAAAAAATAAGTGTCATTTTTACATCAAAAATAAATGACAGTCTTTTACGGCTGGTAACAGTCGGTTAATCAACACATAACAATAAACCAACTCATGTCGACGATCACACTAGGCGATCAGGAATACTTCAAAGGCATCGGCACGATTGCCTACGAAGGCCCTAAATCAAAAAATCCGTTAGCATTCAAATGGTACAATCCTGATCTGGTTCTGGGTGGCAAAACCCTTCGCGAGCAACTACGTTTTGCGATCAGCTACTGGCACACCTTCTGCGGTGCTGGTGGTGATCCCTTCGGCCCCGGAACTCGCGTCTTTCCCTGGGATCAGGACAATGATGCCAACGTTCGGGCCCGAATGAAAATGGATGCCGCCTTCGAATTCATTACTAAAATGGGTGCGCCTTATTACTGTTTTCACGACATCGATTTAGTCGACGAAGCACCAACGGCCAGCGAATACGAAAAGCGACTGCAAGCCATCGTTGAGTATGGACAGCAGAAGCAAAAAGAAAGCGGAGTGAAACTTCTGTGGGGCACGGCTAACGTGTTCTCCAATCCACGCTATATGAATGGAGCGTCGACGAATCCGGATTTTTCGGTGCTGGCCTACGCTGGTACGCAGGTTAAAAATGCGATCGACGCGACAATCGCCCTGGGCGGAGAAAACTACGTATTCTGGGGTGGTCGGGAAGGCTATATGTCGCTGCTCAACACCAACATGAAACGGGAAGTCGAGCACCTGGCCCAGTTCCTGACCATCGCCCGCGATTATGCGCGTAAGCAAGGGTTTACGGGTACGTTCTTTATCGAACCCAAGCCTATGGAACCGACCAAACACCAGTACGATTATGATGCCGCTACGGTAATTGGTTTTCTTCGGCAGTACGGTTTGGATAAGGATTTCCAATTGAACATTGAAGTCAATCACGCGACACTGGCCGGTCATACCTTCGACCATGAGTTACAGGTAGCTGCCGATGCCGGTATGCTGGGTAGCATTGATGCAAACCGGGGTGATAACCAGAATGGTTGGGATACCGACCAGTTCCCCATTAATCTTTACGAATTGGTTGAAGCGGCACTGGTCATTCACCAGGCGGGCGGTATTAAACCGGGCGGTATCAATTTCGATGCGAAAGTGCGCCGTAACTCGACCGATGCTGAAGATCTATTTATCGCGCATATCAGTGGTATGGATGCCTTTGCCCGCTCGTTTATTGTGGCCGATGCTATTCTGCAGGATTCCGATTACCTTAAGTTCCGCAGCGATCGCTATGCATCGTTTGACAATGGTCAGGGCAAAGCGTTCGAAGAGGGTAAACTGACGCTGGAAGATCTGCGCAGTTATACGCTGGCAAACGGCGAACCACAACTCCGCAGCGGTCGCCAGGAGTGGCTCGAAAGCATCATTAATCAATACATCTAGACTAGTGAATCTCCTCCCGGCAACGGCCGATTGTACCCTGCTCCTCTTCCGCAACGAGAGAAGTGCAGGGACGGTCGGCCGTTGCTGGGAGGGAATATATAGCTACACAAAGTAAAAAAGACATGAAAACAGACGAGTTAACTAACGTGGCCTCGCAGGTTCGGCGGGATATTGTGCGCATGGTGCACGGCGTGGCATCCGGCCATCCGGGTGGCTCACTGGGCTGTACGGATTTACTGGTAAGCCTTTATTTCCAGACCATGCGGTTGAAAAAAGACGATCAGGATTCGGTGGTGTTCGACATGAGTGGCACGGACGAGGATATGTTCTTCCTGTCCAATGGGCACATTTCGCCCGTGTTGTACTCCGTGTTAGCACGACGGGGTTATTTTCCGGTGAGTGAACTTAGTACGTTCCGTAAGCTGGATTCCCGCCTACAGGGCCACCCCGCCACAGCCGAACATTTGCCGGGTATCCGCATGGCGTCGGGGTCGTTAGGGCAGGGTCTTTCGGTAGCCGCCGGGGCTGCTCACGGTAAAAAAATCCGGAAAGACAAACACATCGTCTATTGCCTCATGGGCGATGGCGAACAGCAGGAAGGTCAGATTTGGGAAGCGGCTGCCTTCATCCCGCACAGGAAACTGGATAACCTCATTGCCATCATAGATTTCAATGGTCAGCAGATCGATGGCCCAACGGATGTCGTCCTGAATAACCGGGATTTAGGGGCCAAATATGAAGCCTTCGGCTGGATTGTGTTGCACATGGACGGCAATAACACCGAAGAAGTTGTGGCCACGCTGGCAACCGCGAAGCAGAAAAGCGGTCACGGCGTTCCTGTTTGCATTATCATGAAAACGGAAATGGGGCAGGGTGTCGACTTTATGATGCATACACACAAATGGCACGGAACCGCTCCCAACAATGAGCAACTAAGTGCTGCTTTAGCGCAACTGGACGAAACCCTTGGCGATTATTAATCAGGCTGAAACACCATGAAAACCTATACGTTTACCGAAAAAAAAGATACACGCTCCGGCTTTGGTGCGGGTATGGCCGAGTTGGGCCGCTCGAATCCGGATGTCGTTGCCCTATGTGCTGATCTGGTGGCATCGTTGAAATTAGACGCGTTCATCAAAGAAAATCCGGAGCGCTTTGTTCAATGCGGCATTGCCGAAGCCAACATGATTGGTGTTGCGGCTGGCCTGACGTTGAGCGGGTTAATTCCGTATGCTACCACGTTCGCTAACTTCGGATCGAGCCGTGTGTACGACCAGATTCGTCAGGTAGTAGCTTATTCTAACAAGAACGTCAAAATCTGTGTATCTCACGCAGGACTGACTTTGGGCGAAGACGGGGCTACGCACCAGATTCTGGAAGATATCGGTATGATGAAATCGCTGCCGGGTATGACCGTCATTAACCCCTGCGACTTCAACCAGACCAAAGCGGCTACCATCGCTATTGCTGACTACGAAGGCCCTGTCTATCTGCGATTTGGCCGTCCCGTTGTGCCTAACTTTACCCCGGCTGATCAGGTTTTTGAAATCGGAAAAGCTATTTTGTTGAACGAAGGGGCCGATGTGTCGATCATTGCGACCGGTCATCTGGTCTGGCAGGCCCTGGAAGCGGGTAAGATGCTGGCCGAGCAGGGCGTAGATGCCGAAATTATTAATATCCACACCATTAAACCACTGGACAAAGAGGCAATTCTGAAATCTGTTCGCAAAACGGGTTGCGTCGTAACGGCGGAGGAACACCAGATGAATGGTGGACTTGGCGATAGCGTAGCGCAGCTTCTTTCGTTGAACCATCCGGCTCCGCTGGAGATGGTAGCGGTGAACGATTCGTTCGGGGAAAGCGGCACACCCGAACAGCTTATGGAAAAATATGGCCTGACAGCCGCTTCGATTGTTGCGAAAGTATTGTCGGTTATCCAGCGAAAGAAATAAATTACACCCTACTTTGGGCCATCACCTGATGGTCTGCCTACTTAAGACCCAACAGGTCGACTAAAAACGCGTAGACATTATGAACAGAAAATTGCGAATGGGGATGATTGGTGGGGGTAAGGATGCCTTCATCGGCGCCATTCACCGGCATGCGGCTAACCTGGATAGCGCCATTGAGTTAGTTTGTGGTGCACTTAGTATCAACCCGGAAGTTGCTCAGGACAGCGCTCAGTCCTTGTTTCTACCCGCCGATCGGACCTATCTGACCTACCAGGAAATGCTGGAAAAGGAAAGCGCGCTGCCCGCCGATCAACGCATGGACTTCGTGACGATCGTAACCCCGAACTTCGCCCATTTCGCCCCGGCTATGCTGGCACTGGAAAAGGGATTTCATGTAGTGATCGAAAAGCCCATCACCTTTACCCTTGATGAGGCCAAACAATTAAAGCAAAAAGTAGAAGAAACGGGACAGTTGCTGCTGCTTACGCATACCTATTCGGGTTACCCGATGGTGAAGCAGGCGCGTCAAATGATTCAGGCGGGTGAGCTGGGTAAGATCCGCAAGATCTGGGTTGAATACCCACAAGGCTGGCTGAGTCAACTATCCGAGCGGGAGGGTAACGCGCAGGCGGCCTGGCGAACTGACCCAAAGCGATCCGGCAAAAGTGGCTGTATGGGTGATATTGGAACACATGCGGCTCACCTGGCCGAATATGTATCTGGCCTGAAAATTACTGACTTATGTGCCCATCTGTCAATTATGGTAGAAGGACGCGCACTAGATGACGATGGCAACGTACTCCTTAAATTCGAAGACGGCGCTACGGGTGTCTTGATGGCTTCTCAGGTAGCAGCTGGTGAAGAAAATGCGCTGAAAATTCGTGTTTATGGCGAAAAAGGAGGGGTCGAATGGGCACAGCAGGAGCCAAACACGTTGTTGGTGAAATGGTATGATAAACCAACGCAGATCTACCGCGCCGGTACAGGCTACAAAGATACGCTGTCGTCGTACGCGTTGCAGAACTGCCGTACGCCCGGTGGACACCCCGAAGGATATCTGGAAGCCTTTGGCAACTTGTACCGAAATTTTTCGCTCACGCTGGCCGCTCGTATCGATGGTACAACACCGTCTCCCGAAGCATTGGATTACCCATCGGTTGATGAAGGAATCCGGGGAATGGCCTTTATTGATAACGTGGTGAAAAGCCATCAAAGCACTGAAAAGTGGACCGCCTTCACGGTGTAAGTGAGTTGACCTTGCACTGGAACAATTCACAGATAGTTTTTTGGTAAGAAAACGGCCGAAGCCAGCAAATTTGCTGGCTTCGGCCGTTTTCCAGAGGTACATAGAACGTCAATCAGGCTTCTTACAACAGACTCACCGACTAGTGGCCGCTGTCGAACTAGCTTCCGAATTTTAGCCAGCGCTGGCCGTTTTTATCGATTATCTGCTTTGCTCGTTCCAGGCTTCCATAAAGACCCAGTGTGTGACCCGTAGTGGGATCAACAAGTTCATAGGCTACTACTTTTCCTTTGATACCGTCTACTGTGCGCTCTCGAATTATAATGGACTTATAATTCATAACTTAATGTATCGACAACGTTGATTAGACTACTATAACTGACGAATACGTAGAGTTGGTATAGAAACCAACCCAACGGTAAATCGTACAAAAGTCGAAACGATTAAGTTGACCGGGACAAGAGACCTATTTTCGCTAAATCTAGAAGTAAAGAAGGATGTATAGTACTATTAAATGAATGTTTAAACACGGGGCGTACGAAGGCGTTTCTAAATGACTATATGTATAAAATACACATTGTCATTTAGAATGCCACGTCCCAGAAAATTTCCTATTCGAATTACTGTAGAAGGTAAATCAATTCAGGTTCGATCAGTGACGGGGAACATATTCCAGTCCAAGACGCACTACTACCAGGTTGATTATGATGGGTCAGGCAAACTGGTTGGAAAAATGCTGGTGTGTTCCTGCTAGTCGCTCAACTGCCGTGCATGCCGTCAGATGCGTTATTCATCGGTTATCGAAGAAAGCGCAAAGTCAGTTCGTTGCGCCAAGACCTGTCAGCCGTGCCTGAATTACGACAGTGGTACTGACAAAACGAGTTTGGCCGACGTTAATTTACTTCTTTTTGGGAGTACCAGCACTCACAGGCTTTGCTGGCGCTTTAGCCGGCTTTTCCGGTGCTTTTGTGACTTGACCCGGTACGATACCTAATTGCTTGAGAACAGCGTCCGTAACATCATTCTCTTCCGATGCGTAAAGGATGTTCGACGAGTTTCCCGCGCCGGCGCTCAACACAAACGCGTACCCTTTCTGCTTCGCAACGGTATCGATAGCTTGCTGGACTCTACTCAAAACCGGACCCATCAACTGCTTATACTTAGCCTGTAGCGATTCCTGGGCCGAGCGGCCAAATTCCTGAATACGGGTTTGTAAATTTTGCAGCTCCGTTTCTCTGTCTTTACGGATCGTTTCCGTCATCTGAGCCGACCCTTTCTGGTACGTTGCATATTTTTCGTCGAATTCTTTCTGCATCCGTTTATACTCACCCTCGACCTGGGTTTGCTGAACCGACAATTGATTCGATACTGCTTTTGCTTCAGGGGTTTGAGCGATAATATAATCGATTCGGGTGAAGCCCACTTTTAATGACTGAGCCTGGGTGTTCAGGCAAAAAAGGAGGAATAGGCCTGACCATAATGCAGTATGTGCCGTATTGATAGAGAATCGAAATAAGGTAATTGACTTATTCATGAGTGACTAGAAAAATGGCTAACGTTTACCAAGCTATGGGTAAACGATGCAAAGTAAAGGCAATAGCTAATACCAAAATAGCTTTAACAATTTTTAACGACGCTGACCTGGTTTTTCAGACTAGCCCATCCGAATCTGTTCCCAACCTGTTTGCTTATACTGCCGGAGTAAAACCCCGCAGGCGAGCATCGAAAAGGGAAGCGCAATCCAGGTTCCGTAGGGGATGTAGGTCAGGCCGTAGTGCGAGAAACCAACGATACCCAGCACAAAGCTGGTGAGTAAACTACGAGCGGTATTACTCTGCTTCAGGGCGTCCTGTGCAACTGAAAACGGCATGTGACGAACCGAGAGCAAGGCTGCGCTCAATAACATGACGAGCGAGTTACTAAATGCCAACAAAACATCACTGATTTTATCGATGCCATACCGGTAAAGGATGTAGATGGCCAGTAAGCTGTAAAAGGGCGTCATTAGTTTGACAATCAGTGCTTTTAGAGAGCCCGCCAGCACATCGCCGGGATTCTGGATGGGTGCGCTGCCATAAATCCAGGAGGCCCGGTAACTATCCGAAATACTTAATTGGTATTGCGCCACCATAACATACAACCCCGCAAAGTACAGCGCGAACAGGTAGAAAAACCCCGTCGAGCCGAAGCTGGACCCTCGAAACGACATCACGACTACGTAGGCTAAGCCAAAGCCCAATTGCGGATACGTCTTGAGTTTGAATTTTCGATCGCGCCCGGTGATTCGCCAGGTGAACGCAAAGGCGGCCCGTTCGAGCGTGTTGCCCGTAAACAAGGTCGATAAGCGTTCGGCCCAGTTTGCCTTGTTCGATTGCGTTCGTTGAGAGAAGGTTGTTTGGGTGGTCTGTGCCGGTTGGCTTTCCTGATCGATACTGCTTAGCTTCTGCGTAAAATCGGTGGTCAGGAATCGGTTCATAAACCATAAGCCTGCGATCGGGGTGAAGACGGCCAGCAGCGCAAAAACCAGATGGGTTGAATCCAGTACAGGTCGAATTACAGCCTCAACGGTTCCGGCCATCCACATGGGTGGCACCAGGTAATGCCACCATTGATGCGCAAAAGCCTGATTCAATGTTTGTTCCCCGATCAGGCGTGGCAGAAACTGATAGCCTCCGTAGAAAAGTACCGCCATCACAATCTGAAAATAATTAATGACCTCGCGTAGCTTTTCCTCGCTAGTAAACCGCATCAGTAGCAAGTAGAAAATATTGGTCAGAAAGACCATCAGCACCGCCGAAAGGAGGCTCATCGCCAAAAATAACAGGCCGGCCAGCGCCCCAAATCGATACGACACAAACAGGATCGCTACGACCGACAACGATAAGGCAATGGCAAACAGATAGCTCGTGATGTGCACGACGCGAGCCAGCCAGAGCGTTCGGCTACTGACTGGTCGGGGCAGAATAATCTGATTGTCGGATGAGTCCAGAATGACGGACGAAAAATCAGAAATGAGCGTCATGGCACATAGGGCCATGATATACGAGAACTGAAGCGTGAGCGGAAAGAACAGCCTGTCTTTGTCGGGAGCGGCTAGCATCGCCAGGCTGATCAACCCGCCTATGAACGCATAGAGTCCGAGCGTACGCGTGAAATTACTGTTGTTTTCCGCCGACGCTTTGCCATATCGCCCGAGCGTTATGGTACTCCGGCGGTTATCCATCATCAGTTTTACCTGTACAATGGCGCGCAATTGCCCATAATCAGCGCCCAGCGTTCGCCATAAGGGTTGACAACGGTCGAGGAGCCAGAGGATTAACATAGGCATAAGGTTCAGGAGACTGGATCTGTAAATGCCGGACGTGTATCGAACAAATCCATGATCCAGTAAGTCAAAGTTTGAGGGTATGAATAAATTCTTCGGCTACGCCCGTCTGGCCTTCGCTGCCGGTAAGTTCCGCAAAAAGCTGTTCGAGCGATTCGGGACGCTGGTGCTGTAATTCAGCAAATGTGCCATCCGCGATGATCTGACCCTGATTGATGATAATGATCCGATCCGAAATCTTCTCGACAACGTCCATAATGTGTGAACTGTAGAAAATCGTCTTGCCACTCGTAGCCAGCTGCCGGATAATCTCCTTCACCAGCACAACCGCGTTGGCATCCAGGCCCGACAGAGGTTCGTCCAGAAAGATAACATCCGGGTTATGCAGTAATCCTGAAATGAGCAATACTTTCTGGCGCATACCTTTCGAGAAGGTGGTCATCCGAGCATCGGCATGGTCGCTGAGCTGAAATAGTCGGAGTAATTCGAGGGCTTTCCGATCGATCTGGTTCGGGTCCAGCTCGTACAGTTGCCCAACGAATTGCAGGTATTCCAAAGGGGTCAGTGTATCGTACAAGGCGGCATTTTCGGGCACGTAACCAATCCGGCGCTTTACGTCGAGCGAGTTGGTTCTTACGTCCATACCAAGCACTGTAGCCTCACCCGAATAGTCGGGTAACATACCAATCAGGATTTTAATGGTCGTTGATTTCCCGGCACCGTTCGGGCCAATATAACCAACAACCTGCCCGGCTGATACGCTTAGATCGATACCTTTCAGAACGGGCGTTGATCCGTAGGATTTATGAATAGTTTGAAGCTGAATGACTGGGTCCATGCTCGTTTAGAAAATAAATGCGGCCGCCCTTACCGTAGAGTTCTTTACAGAAAGGACAGATTTACCTGTTTTGGGAAGAAACCGCAGGGCGTGTGTTTATACGTCAAGGTACGCAAAAAGTCCCGCCCGGCAGCAAGCCGAACGGGACTTTGGGTAATTATTCGGGAAGGGCGGTTATGCAGCTACTTCACCTGCTTCAACCAGATTATGCGCCAGTAAATACTCGGCGATCTGAACGGCGTTGGTGGCGGCTCCTTTCCGGAGGTTATCGGCCACAATCCACATGTTCAATGTTTTAGGCTGGCTTTCATCACGGCGGATACGGCCCACAAAAACCTCATCCTTACCGTGCGCCGTCAGCGGCATTGGGTAAATTTTATTTTTTGGGTCATCCTGGACAATGATACCTTCGGCGTTGCTGAGGATATCGATGACTTCGTTCAGGTCGAACTCGTTCTCAAATTCGATGTTAACTGATTCCGAATGACCACCAATGGTCGGAATCCGAACCGTAGTCGCCGTTACCTGGATCGAGTCATCACCCATGATTTTTTTGGTCTCATTGACCATCTTCATTTCCTCTTTGGTATAACCATTGTCAAGGAACACGTCGATATGGGGAAGCACATTCAGGTCGATTGGGTGTGGATACACTTTCGATACGCTGGAGTCACCGTTCCTCTCCGCAAAAAGCTGATCGACAGCCGCTTTACCCGTACCCGTCACAGACTGATAGGTCGAAACGACAACCCGCTTAACCGTAAACCGGTCGTGCAATGGCTTCAGCGCGACAACCATCTGAATGGTCGAGCAGTTTGGATTGGCAATGATTTTGTCGTCCGGTGTCAGCGTGTTGGCATTGATTTCGGGAACAACCAGTTTTTTGGTTGGGTCCATCCGCCAGGCTGATGAGTTGTCGACAACGGTGATACCAGCTTCGGCAAACTTAGGGGCCAGTTCCAGCGATGTGCTGCCACCCGCGGAGAAAATCGCAACGGCAGGTTTGGCGGCAATGGCATCCTCGAAGCTAACAATCGTGTAGGATTTACCCTTAAACTCAACCTGTTTACCAACCGACCGCTCGGAAGCAACGGGAATGAGCTCAGACACGGGGAAGTTACGTTCTGCCAGAACCTTCAGGATTTCGCCACCGACCAGGCCAGTAGCGCCAACGACTGCGATTTTCATCTTTACAATGCGGAGAATCCGCTGTTAACGGGTTAATAAAAAACGGGATTTGCACCCGCACTACGTTTTGGAGTGCAAAAGTAAGGTAAAAGTTTGACGCACAGTATAGTCATTTAGAAAAAAACCAGATTCGGTCCGGGGTAACACAGCCCGTCATCGGTACGTCGGTTGGCTCGATCGATTCAATTTTATCAACTGGCTCGAACAGTGACAGGCCCATTGATAAACAGTCGGGCCGACAGTCAGCCAGAAAGCGGTCATAGAAACCACCACCGTAGCCAATGCGGTGGCCCAACTGGTCAAAAAGTAGCAATGGCACCAACACAGCGTCGATATGCTTGGTGCTGATGGCTGCCGATTCGGGAGCAATAGGTTCAGGAATACCCCAGCGATTGTCAATCAGTCGCGTGTCGGGAGTAAGTGCGTAATGCGTAAGGCGATGCGCTTCGGGATCGGTGACGGAAACAACGACCTGCTTCTGCGGAAAGTCATGCCAGATCCGGTGAACGATCGGCCACGTATTGACTTCGTTCTGGCGCTGGATGGGAAGGAACACATGGACTGTATCTTCCCCATCCAGCCAGTCCTGCTCAAAAAAACGCTGGCAGATTTGCTGACTTCGCTCGGTGACGACCTCCGCTGATAATCCTTTTCGCAGCGCAAGGTATTGGCGACGCAGTTCGGCTTTGGTCATGTGAGAAGCTAAACGATCTGGCGCGAATGACGTGATTTATTCCAGACAGAGTTGCATCCGATAATCGAACGGATCGAACATGGATAGCATCTTCGTCAGAAATTCCCGGTCATTCAGGTAAAACGTCAGGAAGTTTTCACTCCGCTCCTGCAACCCACCGTTCGGAAACAGCTCATTTTTAACGGTGAGCAACTGCCGAACGCCCACTTCCTGATTGTGTTCTTCGGCCCGACGCATCTTCTTCTCCAGCCGGGCTATGGCATTGGCAAATCGCTTTGTTTCGGCTAGCACGGCTCGTTCGAGCGTAGGATCAACCATTTGTGCCTTATGAAGAATATTGTCCAGCGCTTTGTTGACGACCTTGTTTTCGTTGTCGAACTTAAGTGTATGGCGAGCGTGGTTTTCGACGTATTCCCGTTTCAGCAGCAGTGTATCTTTGAACAACTCTTCGGGTGTCAGACCCAGTTTGCGGATGCGTTTTGCATTCACCGCGGGTACGTACATGGCAAAGTTGCGCGGCATCAAAATTGGAAAGGTCGTCTGAAAATGATCAAAGACCGGCTTTAACTGCAACCAGTACGGCACTTCCGACGGTCCACCGATGTAAGCCAAATTGGGCAAGATGGTTTCCTGATACAAGGGGCGCAAGACGACATTGGGGCTGAACCGTTCGGGATGTTCATCGAGTAGCGTCAGCAATTCCGCTTCCGTAAACCGCAGTTTAGTATGTAGCACGCGGTACGTTTTACCCTGCACAGCATCTTCCGTTTGTTCGATGCGCTCGCGGAGTTGCTCATCCAGATAAAACAGGTTGATGTCGCGGGGTGTGATTACGGTCTTGTAGCCAAGATCTTCTAGTAGTTTGGTTTGTTCCGCCACTAATTCACCCGCCCGTTGATAGACAAGTTCGTCCCGCATAACCGGAGCAAAAACGCGTTTCAGCGCGGCATCGTCGGCATCGAGACAAATCAGTCCCTCGGCTCCGAACAGTTCATGGACGTAATACCGGGCGGCATCGGCCAGGGTCGCGTGCTTTAGATAGGCTTCTTCGAACAGCGTCAGTTTTTCCGGAATTTGGTTGAAGAGCGTTTCCAGTTCCTGCGGGTTCATGCGCCCAACAGCGCCACGTTGCTCCGTTGTCCAGGCATACTGTCGACCGAAAAACGAAAAGTGATTGATTTCGGCGAAGTCGTGGTCTTCGGTAGCCATCCAGTAGACCGGCACGAAATTATAGTCTGGATAGGCTTCTTTCAGCTGACGCGCCAGGTTGATGGTCGTGATCAGCTTGTAGATGATGTACAGCGGACCGGAAAAAATATTCAGTTGGTGCCCCGTCGTAACCGTAAACGTGTTCGGCTGGAGGAGTATCGAAAAATCGGGTTTATTCGCAAGCTGTGCGTACTGCCGATCGAGTGCATCAACCAATACCCGGCGTTTGGCATCGTCAAACACCTTATCCTTTATCTGTTCCTGAAAAGCTGATCGCTCGGGGAAACGACTGTAAAAGGGCTGTACTGTATCTTTTTTGTTGATGTAATCGAGGAATAGTTGAGAGAACTGGCCGGTTGAGGCTAGTGGCAGGTACTGACAGTCCATGCAGGTTGGGATTTATTCGGCTCAACAATGGAAAAACCCGCAAGGTTCGGGCTCAATCGTTCTGAGCGAGCCTGAACCTTGCGGGTTTATAAAAACTCAGGAGACAACTTCTCCGTATAAATCAAAGTCTTCAGCCCGATTAATCCGTACATTGGCGAAGTCGCCTAGGCGAACGTACTGCGTGGCTGGAATAAGTACTTCATTGTCAACCTCTGGTGAGTCAGATTCCGTACGACCGATAAAATAGCCGCCTTCCTTCCGATCGAAAAGCACTTTGTAGGTCTGACCGACTTTTTTCTGGTTCAGTTCATGCGAAATACCCTGCTGTACTTCCATCAGTGCGTCGGCGCGCTCCTGCTTGATGTCGGCCGGAATATTGTCGGGCATCGAGAACGAATGAGTATTTTCTTCGTGTGAATACGTGAACACACCCAGTCGGTCAAAACGCATCCGTTCCACGAAGTCATAGGTTTCTTCGAACATGGCTTCTGTTTCGCCGGGGTGACCCACGATCAGCGTTGTACGAAGGGTAATATCGGGTATTTTTTCCCGGATCGTGTAAATCAGTGATTCGGTTCGTTCCCGCGTTATCCCCCGACGCATCAGCTTTAACAGCTCGGTAGAGCCCGTTTGCAGAGGCATATCCAGGTAATTGCACACGTTTGGCCGGTCGCGCATAACGTCCAGCACCTCCAGTGGAAAACCGGATGGGTAAGCATATTGCAGCCGAATCCAGTCGATGCCCTCAACGTCGGCCAGTTGGTTGACAAGATCGGCGAGGTTCCGCTTTTTATACAGATCCAAACCGTAGTAGGTCAGGTCCTGCGCAATCAGAATCAATTCTTTCGTACCACGTCGGGCCAGCGAACGGGCTTCGGTGAGCAATTCGTCAATCGAGCGCGATACGTGTCCTCCGCGCATCAGCGGAATCGCACAGAACGAGCAGGGACGGTCGCAGCCTTCGGCAATCTTGAGGTAAGCGTAGTGCGCGGGCGTCGTCAGGAGTCGCTCACCAACCAGTTCGTGTTTGTAATCGGCCCGTAGCGTTTTCAGCATCCGGGGTAGTTCGTTCGTGCCGAACCAGGCATCGACCGTGGGCATTTCAACCTCAAGCTCGTCCTTGTAGCGATGGGACAAACAGCCCGTTACATAAACTTTATCGACGATTCCGGCTTCTTTTGCATCCACGTAGCGGAGAATCGTGTTGATAGATTCTTCTTTGGCATTGTCGATAAAACCGCACGTATTGATCACAACAATATTGGCGTCGTCTTTTTTCGATTCGTGCGTCACATCCATACCGTTACCCTTGAGTTGCGTGAACAGCACCTCCGAATCGACCAGATTCTTCGAGCACCCAAGCGTAACGATGTTGATTTTATTGGTACGTATTCCTTTCGTTTTCAAAACGGATCTATAAGTTTCAGAGCATCAGTACTAACTAACGCTGATTTTGAGAAGCAAAGTTCGGTGAGTCCGGCATTTCGACGGGTTTGACATCGGTTGCCCATGCCAATCGGTGCCAGATAAGTGCTTGCGGAACATGGCCGAAGAAGCGTTCTATGAACTCGACGTGGCCTATATGACTGATAAAGATATTATTCAACTGGGTAATCTGTCCGTCTGCTTCGTAAAATAAATAGTACCCATAACCAGCCAGCGGATTTTTTGGGTTATCCATTTTTTGCAAATGATGTTCGATCCGAACGACAGTGTTGGGGGTAAGCACACTGTACCGAGCGGGGCTATCGATCGTGATGCTCTGGTCGTCGGGGTTTAATGTGAGCGTTACATGTCGGGTAATGATCCAGTACTGCCAGTCGAAGTAAAAGTAAAAGAGTAGATACCCTGCAAAGATCAGGAAGCAAGGGGCCAGCAGAAAACAGACGTATAGCTCCTGACGAATGCCTGCGCGTACCACAATGACCGCAAGCACAGGCATCATAATTAGTAATTGGGCTTCTAGTACTTTTATCAACGTACCGAAATACTGAGACGCCGAAAACTGGTACGTGCGCTCCCGTTGCAGCGGTGCATTTTCGCCGACGGTGTCGCTCGTGTACGTAATGGCCCGATTGATATACCAGATGAAGGGCACGAAGATCAGAACGAACAGTATAAAAAACGTTTCCATCTGCCTAAAAGACAGCTTGGTGGGTAATTTCTACTGTAATCGCGGATTGACGGTTTTTCTGGACGGTAACCGGAAATATATTGTTTTGCGTGTCTGACAGGTTTGCATACAATCCTTTCGGCTCGCGCACCATCACGGAATAGCGTCCAATAGGGAGATCGACGCAGAATTTCCCGTTTTTATCGGATCGCACGGTCTTGACTGGTTTAGCATCCCGAACCGAATTGATGAATCCGTTATCCCCCGCATCAACCTGGTTCATGTTCAGCAGCGGAAAAACAAGCACTTCCCGCTCGACAGGAGTACCGCTTGGAGTTGCCTTCTGCGAATCTAAGCCGGGCGAACCCACGCTGGGCATGTGGTTGCCGCGCTTCTCAACGACGGTGCCGCAGATTCCCTGCTTTACAGCGGGACTGGTTGCTTTTTGACGAGCTGGTCTCTGAGCCAAAGCGGTAAATGAATACCATGCTAGTAATACGCTAACGACAACTAGCATTAATCGCAAGCCAGAAAGCCAGAGAGCAGCCTTTTTCATAACCCAAGTTCTCGCTTTACTTCGTCCAGCGAGTGCCATGACGTTGTTTCGCTCTTTACTTTTAGAGCATGAGCATAATCAAGAAAGTCTTCAAGGCTATCAAACGAAGCTAAACTCTTTTGTAAAGCGTCGTATTCTTCGTAAGCGATCACCGCGAATTTCGGCTTTCCTTCTGATTGAATAATCTGAGCGTTTAGTGTCATTCGTAGATATCTTTTCTGTGTCCAATATCAATCACCGCGATAATTTGAATTTGGTCATGCTTATCATACAGAACCCGATAGTCACCTACACGTAGTCGAAAAATAGCATCCGGATGATTTGTCAGCCGTTTTACGCTTGTCTTGCTATGTGGGTCTTGGGCTAGTTGTTCGAGTGCGGAGATAATTTTTTTCGTATCTGAGTTCGGGATTTTCTTAAGACTTCTTAATGCCTTATCGGAGAATGATAACTGATAAGCCATGACTCATTTTTTGAAGAACGAATCGACAAACTCCATCTTGTTGAACGTCTGCAAATCGTCAATCTTTTCACCAACGCCAATGTATTTGACCGGAATCTTGAACTGATCCGAAATGCCAATGACAACACCACCTTTGGCCGTTCCGTCCAGTTTCGTGATGGCTAAAGCCGTAACCTCCGTTGCTTTTGTGAACTCGGTTGCCTGAATGAACGCATTTTGTCCCGTCGAGCCATCCAGTACCAGCAGCACTTCGTCGGGCGCATCGGGAGTAACCTTCTGCATAACCCGTTTGATTTTGGTCAGCTCGTTCATCAGATTGACCTTTGTATGCAGACGGCCGGCGGTATCAATGATCACCACATCGGCCTGCATATCCGTGGCTGTCTTGACCGCATCGAACGCAACCGCTGAGGGGTCGGTATTCATACCGTGCGAAATAACCGGCACACCCACCCGGTCGCCCCAGAGCTTGAGCTGATCGACGGCAGCAGCCCGGAACGTATCGCCCGCGCCCAGCACGACTTTCTTACCCCGTTTGTGGAATTGAGCCGCCAGCTTGCCAATGGTTGTGGTTTTACCTGCTCCATTGACGCCGACTACCATAATGACATACGGTTTCTTACCAGGGGGCAGGGAAAAGTCATCACTAACGTCTTCGGTATTATTTTGGGAAAGCAGACCGGCAATTTCCTCACGCAGGATACGATCGAGTTCGTCCGTACCCATGTATTTATCACGGGCGACTCGTTCCTCGATCCGACGAATAATCTTCACCGTAGTTTCAACGCCAACGTCCGACGAGATCAGGACATTCTCGAGTTCATCCAGTACTTCTTCGTCAACGGTCGATTTGCCGACCACGGCGCGACCCAGTTTAGAGAAAAAACTGTCTTTCGTTCTTTCTAAGCCTTTGTCGAGCGTTTCTTTCTTTTCTTTGGAGAATAAGCCGAATAAAGCCATGATATAGTCTGTGAAATGGGGGCAGAAAAAGAGTACGCTGATTGCATAAATCAGCCTGATAACTGGCTAACTGTTTTTTAACACAAAAAGTCCCACTAGGCCAATTAAGACCGTGGGACGTTCTGACGTACTTGTTCAAAAAGTTGATAGCAACAGCGTCTAGCTTTTCAGCGCAGACTGAACTTCATCAACCGGAACCATTTCTTCTTTGAAGGTATACGCGCCAGTTTTAGGCGATTTAACGGCTTTGATAATCTTAGCGAATGCTTTGCCGTTATCCTTCGTTTTCAGGGTTGCAACTACCTTTTTTGCCATTGCTCAGTTTGTAGTTTACAGTTTGTAGTTTATTATTCAATATAGTCAGTATGTTAGACGCTACCAACTAGGTCGGGACCTTTTGCCCGATATGAATACAAAACTAAAAACTTATTTAATTTCTTTATGCAGCGTTACTTTTTTAAGGAACGGATTGTATTTCTTCCGCTCGATACGAGCCGGCGTATTCTTCCGGTTTTTCGTGGTGATGTACCGGGACATACCGGGTACACCGCTGTCTTTCTGCTCGGTGCATTCCAGAATAACCTGGATTCTATTGGCGCCTTTCTTTGCCATTGCTAAAGTTCGTTTTCTCGATAAGGAGCGCAAAGGTACGAAATTAGTTTTGTTCGGCAAATACTTATTCGAGAAAAAGTGATGATTTGTAGTAGGTTAGCCATTGCTCGCTGATCGTTTGGCATTCGAGGAGTGAATTACGACCTTTGATACCGCCGGGCACTAAACAGAAAGCGCGTGTCTGGTAAAAAACATGACCACGCAAACAATTCAATACGAGTATTCACCCGGTCATTTTCGGGCATCGGACCCCAGTGTTTATCGGCCCGAAATGCTCGGTGAAGGGGAAATGATTCTAAATATGGGACCGCAGCACCCCTCAACACACGGCGTTTTGCGGCTTGAAGTGGTTACGGACGGTGAAATTGTTGTCGATGTTGTCACGCATCTCGGCTATCTGCACCGTTGTTTTGAAAAACACGCGCAGGAACTGCCTTTCAATCAGACCATTCCATTCGTCGATCGGCTCGATTATCTGGCGGCCATGAACAGCGAACACGCGTTCGTTATGGGCGTTGAGCGAATGCTGGGTATTCAAAACGATATTCCCAAACGAACCGAATACATCCGGGTGCTGGTTGCCGAACTAAATCGAATCGCTGCTCACTTTGTTGGCATCGGTACCTATGCGCTCGACATTGGTGCCTATACGCCGTTTCTGTGGCTCATGCGCGACCGGGAACACATACAACGGCTGCTGGAGTGGGTGAGTGGGGCTCGAATGCTCTATAATTACATTTGGGTCGGGGGCCTGTTCTATGATTTGCCAGTAGGGTTTGAGGAACGTTGTCAGGAATTTGTCAAATATCTGAAGCCCAAACTGATCGAATTACAGAGTTTGGTAATTGAGAACGAGATTTTCATAAAACGGACAGCTAACGTAGGCGTGCTACCCTTGCCTGTTGCAATCAATTACGGCTGTACGGGGCCTATGCTCCGTGGATCGGGATTACGGTATGACCTGCGCCGGGTCGATGGCTATTCCATTTACCCCGAACTTGATTTCGATATTCCAATCGGGGAGGGTAAAATGGGTACAGTCGGTGATTGCTGGGATCGCAACAATGTTCGTGTCCTGGAATGTCACGAGTCGATTCGGATTATTGAGCAATGCCTTGACAAACTCACGACGGATTACAAACGGACGCGTGATTATGACCCTCAGGCCGTGGTGCCCAAGAAGATCCGCCCGAAAGCAATGGATTTTTACGCCCGCGCCGAAAGTGCAAAAGGTGAACTGGGATTCTTTTTCCGGACCGATGGCCGGTCTGATGTGCCAGTTCGGTGCAAGGCCCGGTCATGCTGCTTTCATAACCTGTCGGTCATTGGCGAGATCAGCAAAGGGGCCATGTTAGCCGATCTGGTCGCCATTATCGGATCGATCGACGTTGTGATGGGCGAAGTAGACCGGTAGACGCAGAAGTATTGGGGGGAGGAGCGTGTAGTCGAATTGGGCAAGGTGCCTTATCTGTTCTCGTGTCGACTACAAGTAATTCAGGCCAACACCATAATACCGGGTGTGTTGCGGCCCAGTCCGTCGTAATCAAGGCCATAGCCCAGTACAAACCGATTTTCGATCTCAAAGCCGACGTAGTGCAGATCAAGCTGCTTCGTCAACGCAGTGGGCTTAAATAACAAGGTAGCAATCGCGATTGATGATGGTCCTTTTGCCAGAAGCTGGTCACGGACTTCGAACAGGGTCAGGCCCGTATCAACAATATCTTCGACAACAATCAGATCGCGCCCTTCGATAGAGTCGTTCAGGCCTAAAATCTGCTTAACCTGCCCGGTCGATTCCGTAGCGGTATAGGAAGCTACCCGGATAAAGGTGATTTCGCACTGAATTGTCAGGTGTTTGGCCAGATCGGCAGCGAACAGAAAGGCCCCGTTCAGCACGACCACGATCAATGGGCATTTGTCGGCGTATTCCTGATTAATTTGTTCGGCCAGTTCTTCAATGCGCGTCTGAATAGCCTCAGCACTAATGAATGGCACGAAGGTTTTGTCTTTGATTGTTATCATGTCTGCGTCTGCGTAGCGTCAAAGATACGCCCATGCACAGGTCGCAGACAAAAAATCGCCAAAAAATAAACATCGGCAAACGTACTGAAGACAGATTGCGTTGATATAGCGTAATAAAGCGAATTGACGAATGAGAAAAGCATTGTTGACGGTATGGCTCATTGGATTGGCTGCCATAGCACAGGCCCAACTGTATGATCCGTCGGCGTTTGATAAGAAATATGATGGTTTGTTGAAGCACCCCGGCGTTCAGATCGAATCGGCGGAGGCTATCAACCTGATGTATAATTACAAGTTTTACGAAGCTGACAAAGAGTTTCGATGGTTGCGGCTGCGGTATCCAAAACATCCAATGCCTTACTTCCTGATGGGGCTGGCCGAGTGGTGGAAAATTGTGCCTAATACGGACGTAACCGATTATGACGACCGCTGTATCTCGCTGATGGACACGACCATTACGCTGGCGGAAAAACTATACGACGACAGCGACAACAAACTGGAAGCCTCATTTTTTCTGGCGGCAGCCTACGCGTTTAAAGGGCGGCTGTATTCGGAACGGAAGAAATGGACAAAGGCGACCTTTGCCGGTAAGAACGCCCTGAAGTATTTCGAAAAATGCAAAGGCAACGCTGATTTCAGCCCTGAATTGCTGTTCGGCGACGGTATGTATGATTATTATGCCCAGTGGATTCCGGAAAATTACCCGTTGCTGAAGCCCATTCTGATGTTTTTTCCGAAAGGAAACAAGGCAGCTGGTATCAAGGAACTGGAAAAAACGGCCAATACGGCATTCTATACGCGGGTGGAAGCGCGCTACTTTCTGGTCCAGATATACAGTATGGAGAATCAATACGACAAGGCGTATGAGATGTCCAAATATATGGCCGAACAATACCCTGACAACCCGTTTTTTGAGCGGTACTATGCTCGTTCGGCCTTTGTGACCGGGCGACTGAATGACGCAGAGCGTATATCGAAGGACATTCTGGAGAAGGTAGGGCGTACACAATCCGGTTACGAAGGCGTTGGTGGCCGAACCGCTGCCTATATACTGGCCTACATCAACCAACTGTTTCACAAAAATCTGCCGGAAGCCAAGAAGTATTACCAGCAATCAATCGATTTTGCTAAACAGACCAACGCGCTGGATGCCGGTTATTACTGGTCGTCGGTATTGGCGTTGGGGAAAATTGCCACCGAAGAAAAGAACTACGACCAAGCTCAGGTTTACTTTAAGGAAGTGATCGATAAAGCAGAGCGGAAGTCAAGCCAGTACAAGGAGGCTAAAAAAGCGATGGATGAGTCGAAGAAATCGCGCCGGCAGGAACGGAGAAAGCGAAGAGACTAAACTCGTCAGAAAGCAAAAGGCCAGCCGTCAGTCCAGATTTGGATGCGACGGCTGGCCTTTTGCTTTTAGTACAGTTCAGGGAATTGGCAATACTTTGCTTTCCTTGAACGTAGACATGATCACCATTGTCTGTGTACTGGCAACTTCATCGATCTCGTTGATCACATCAAGCATCAACGCCTGGTAGGAAGCAATGTCTTTCGCGATTACTTTGAGTAAAAAATCACCTGAACCTGTAATGTGATGACACTCAATTATTTCTGGAATTTCGTTGGCCCGGTTAACGAATGACATCGTGGTTTCTTTCTTGTGCCCAACAAGCGTGACCATAACGAACGTTGTGACACCAAGACCTACCTTCTCGCGGTTCAGCTGAGCATGGTAGCTTTGAATGATGCCCGATGTTTCGAGTTTTTTAACGCGCTCCAGGGTGGGAGCCGGGGAAAGTCCTATTTCTTTAGAAAGCTGAGCGTTGGTAATTTTGGCGTTGGCTTGCAGAATTTCTAATACGTTGCGATCTATCTGATCTAATTTATGGCTCATACTCAAATCGGTCTGATAAAAACTTTGTTTCAGGAGGTGGTAAAACTAATATCTTTTAAGCAAAAATAATCTAAAAAGATATTGGCATTTTGCAAATTTCAGAAGAAATATTGCTCATAGCTCAGTTAAGCGGCACAAAAGTAAAGGAATTCTATAAGATACCAAATCTGACATTTATCGTCCGGTTATATTATTAAATGTTACCAGTCGTTGCCTATTTGACTTAAACCGGGCGTCGTCAACCGCCGAAAGGGCCGTATGTTTGGTTGCCCGGTTCTGAACGCGGGCTCGCCACCGACGCCACGAGCTAGGTTTCAGTTCCCGACGCATCACCGTAATAACATCCTGTTCCGACAGGCCAAACTGAGCTTCTATGGCGTCGAACGGTGTCCGGTCTTCCCAGGCCATTTCAACAATACGGTCAATATCGACATCAGTCAATGACTGGATTTTTTCGGATAATTTCATACAAGCAAAACCTACTGAGTTGAGTAAGAGTTTTGTTTTAATGAAAATGCGCAAAAAATCAGACCTACCGACCAAAATCTGTCCGGTTTGCAATCGGCCGTTCGCCTGGCGAAAAAAGTGGGAACGCGACTGGGAAAACGTTATTTATTGCAGTGACGCCTGCCGGGCAATCGGTAAACACCAAAAAACGACTGGGCAGTAAACGCAGGTCTGCCTTACTATCGTTATTTTTGGCAATTAACCTGTTTTGCCAAATGCGTTCGATTGCCTTCTTTTCGCTCTTTTTTCTCGCCTTGCTCTGGGACGGTTGCCGTCGTCCGGAACCCGTTGTTACGCGACGGCCTCCGGTTGCAGCCCGACGGCCACCAATAGCTAAGCCCGCTCCGCCAAAGCCCACCACGGAGAAGCCAGCCCCATCGAAACCAACCGGTACAACCGTTGTGGTGCCAACAGCGAATAAAGGCATAGACGAAGCCGACGAGATCGACGAACAAACACCCCTTGAACAGGGACCTGTACCACCCAAGCGCGAATTCCGGGCGGTCTGGATCGCAACGATTGATAACCTCGACTGGCCCAGCAAGAAAGGGTTGCCCGTTGCCAGCCAGCAGCGCGAGTTGATCGAGATGTTCGATCAGCAACAGCAGATGGGGATCAACGCGGTTGTTGTTCAGGTTCGGTCGGCAGCCGATGCCTTCTATGCCAAGAGTTCGGAGCCGTGGTCGGAGTGGTTAACAGGGCAGCAGGGGCTCGCTCCAGAGCCATTTTACGATCCGCTGGAGTTTATGATCGAGCAGGCGCATCAACGGGGTATGGAGTTTCATGCGTGGTTCAATCTTGACCGGGCTACGTTTAGCAAACTGGCCAGTGTTGCGCCGACGAATATAATTTACCGTAAACCAGAATGGATTCTTACCTACGGTGGTCGCAAGTTATTCAATCTGGGCGTGCCTGCGGTGCGGTCTTACATCGCCAGCATTGTGGCGAATGTGGTGCGGGAGTATGATGTTGATGGCATTCACTTCGACGATTATTTTTATCCCTATGCCATAGCTGGACAAACCCTGCGCGACGATAGCACGTACCGGGCCAACTTCAACGGGATGAAAAAAGAGGATTGGCGACGCGACAATGTCAATAAACTCGTCGTTGAGCTACGCGACTCGATCCGGGAGAACAAACCGTGGGTAAAATTCGGTATCAGCCCCTTCGGAATCTGGAAAAATAAAAGCAGTGATGCCGAAGGGTCAGCGACCAACGGTGGGCAGTCGTACTATGAACAGTATGCCGATACCCGGAAATGGGTTCGTGAAGGATTGATCGATTACATCGTACCACAGGTTTACTTTAGTACCGAGTTTAGCCGGGTTCCTTACAAATCGTTGATCGACTGGTGGATACGGAATAGTGGAAAGTGTCATTTGTATATCGGTCATGCCGCGTACCGGGTTGGGCGGGGTTCGGAGCGCGATCCGGGCTGGGGTAAGGTAACAGAATTTCCTGATCAGATGCGCTACATCCGGCAGCAGCGAACAGTGCAGGGCAGCGTATTTTTTAGCGCAAAATCGTTGAAAACCAATCCAATGGCTATCCGCGATTCGCTCCAGTCTAATTTCTATCGATACCCGGCCCTTGTGCCGACAATGACCTGGCTGGATAGCATTCCACCGTTGCCCCCCCGCGATTTGAAAGTGGCAGATACCGCCGAAGGGGTGGAGTTATTTTGGCAGCAACCTGCCGAAGCGTTGGATGGTGATGGAGCCAGTTATTATGTCGTTTATCGATTTGAGGGGCGTCGACCGCTTTTACGTTTGGATGACCCCCGCCATATTGTGGCGCAGTGTGTTGGTGAAGCGACGACACGTTTTGTGGATAAAACCGCTGATCCGAAGAAGAAATACGTGTATGTCGTCACCGCTGTTGACCGATTGCACAACGAGAGTAGAGAAGTTACGGTCAAAGTCCGCTAATAAGTAGCGCGGCCGACCGCCCACGTTATGCCATAACGCTGGCCAGCACTTTCTCGATCGGTTGAGCGTCCGGAAAGAAACTGGCTAATCTTAGCAGGATTCCTTCTACCGTAGCATCCGGGCAGGAAGCACCACACGTCAGCAAGATGGTAACTGGCTCATCAGTTGGTGAACCCAGGCGCGGAATAAAATTCTCGGTTACAATCTCCTGTTTGGCGTGGCCGTCGTAATGGCGAATCAGGTTAGCCGACAGAATTTTTTGTTCCGATTCAATAAAGTACGTCGGCAGTTTTTCCTCGCAAAGCTCAACGATGTGTGAGGTATTGGATGAATTGTACCCACCAGCTACGATAGCGAAATCGGCCGGGTAGGTCAACAGTGCGTAGGTTGCGTCCTGGTTATCATTGGTTGCATAGCAGAGTGTGTCGCGGGTGTTGGCGAAATAGCGATCAACCTGATCCGCTGGTGCATTGTCGTCAAGACCGTGCGTTTGAATCATCACCTGCTTCAGGTAATCGGCAATACCCTGCGTATCCGACGCCAGCATTGTGGTCTGGTTCACAACACCCACGCGCTGCAAATCGCGGGTTGGGTCGAAACCATCGGAATACTGACCTGCAAATTCCGCATAAAACTGCTCGGTTGGGGACTCGCCGGTGATGTATGTCGCCAGGCGCTTTGTCTGAGCCATGTCCTTGACTATAACCGTTGGAGCCGACTCCTTGCTGTGGGAGAACGTCGCGCGGGTTTCTTCATGATTTGGCTTCCCATGAACAACAACCGTATAATTTTTCTGCCCGATTTGTCCGGCTTTGTTCCAGACTTTTTCGACGAACGGGCAGGTGGTATCGTATTTTTCGACGTCTAAACCAATAGAGGCCAGTTTATGCTGAGTCTCTAACGTGGTGCCAAATGCCGGAATGATCACAACATCGTCGGGCGTCAGCTCAGACCACGGAATGAGCTGACCGCCTTTGGTATCCATAATAAACCGCACACCCCGATCCAGCAGATCCGCGTTGACATCGGGGTTGTGAATCATCTCACTCAGAAGAAAAATTCGTTTACCGACATTATCCGCAATGGCTTTGTACGCAATCTCAACAGCATTTTCGACACCATAGCAAAAGCCGAAATGCCGGGCAATCAGCAACCGAACCGGACCGAAATCAAGAAGAGTGGGTGTAAAATCCCGTTTCAGTTTATCTCGTTTCCGCCGAAATTCTTTCAGGGGCGTGATGATACTGCTACGGTAATAGTCAGGAATATCGAACGATTTCATGGAAAGTGGTCGGTAATCAGCCTTTTATGCTTAACAAAGTTAGTGCGACTACAGCCAAAGAACAACCTCCTGTTCCGCAATGTTCACTAACGACCAGTGACCACTCATCGCCAACGAATCACATGCCAAAACGCCTGCTGAAATATAAAAATTACGATATTCACAGTATCACCACTGTCGCCAGAGTCGGTACGCCCGAGCAGCAGTACAACGCCAATATCGTAAGCTGGCTCATGCAGACAGACATGAAAGCCAAGGTGCTGGTCGTAGCACTGTACAAAGTCGATTACACCATCGAGTTGGTACGAGAAAGCGGTATCCTAAACGTAAACCTACTGGCAACGGACCAGGCTCGCCTGATTCGGAAGCTCGGCCAACAGACAGGTAGAACCACGCCTGGCAAGCGTATCAATAAGTTTAAAAACCTGCCTTACGCGCTTGATGATCGCGGTTGTCCTTACTTGACAGAAGCAATCGGGTACGCACAATGCCGGGTGATGCACAGCGCCGACGGGGGCGACCATGAATTATTTGTTTGCGAAGTGGAAAAACAAGTTGTGCTTAACGCAGCAAAGGAGGTAATGACCTACCATTTTTTGACCGCTAATAAACTGGTACGAGGGTAATTAGCGCCTTTCGGTTATATTTGGCTACAGTCCTATAACCTTCTCTAAGCCACCGTATTCGTTTATGACAATTGCTGCTGTCTTCTCCACCGACCAATGGTCCTGGTGGCGTAACGTGCTGTTTCGTTTTTTCTGTATCTACCTGGTTCTGTACACGACGCTCTGGACCTGGGTTGGCGATTTTCCCGGCCTAAATCTGATCAGTGAGTACTATGGCCTAGCTGAGAACTGGCTCGTCACGCTTTCTAACACGCACATTTTCCACGTAAAGGACGTACTGGTTCCATTGAATGGGAGTGGAGATACATCGTATGGCTACGCGCAGTTGTGCTTTTTCTTGCTGGCGTCCATTATCGGTACAGCCATCTGGACACTAGTCGACCGACGCAAAAATTATGATTTGGCTTATTACTGGCTGCTGGTGCTTGTCCGGTATTACGTAGCGATGACGGCGTTGGGTTACGGCATTATCAAGTTGTTCGGATTGCAGATGATATTTCCGTCGCTAAGTGCGCTGGCTACGCCGTTGGGCGATTTGCTGCCGATGCGTTTTTCGTGGTATTTTATCGGTTATTCGACACCTTATCAATTTTTTTCAGGGGCTGTCGAGGTCGTAGCCGGACTACTGCTTCTGTTCAGACGGACCAGCACGTTAGGCGCGTTTGTTGCGGCAAGCGTATTTCTCAACGTCATGATGATGAATCTCTGCTATGACATTCCTGTCAAGCTGTTTTCCATTCACCTGTTCCTATTCAGTAATTTCCTGTTGATCGGCGATGCCAAGCGGTTACTCAACTTTTTTATTTTTAACAAACCGACCCAACCTGCTGTGCGCTTTACGCTACCCAAAAAGTGGATGCGGAGGACACAACTGGGGTTGAAAATTGCCTTCGTTTATTTTTTTCTGGTAACACCTTTACTCCGCTCGTACCATGGCGCTTTCGGACCAGACGGTGAATCGGCATCGACGAAGCTAGCTACCGGTTTTTTTGCCGTGGATCAGTTTAAGGGAAGCGCAGCTGATAGTTTACGCTGGCAGAATGTCGTGTTTGAGACTGGTAATTCAGGGAGTATTGAAACGGCCGATACACTGTTCAGACAACGCTACCGTCGGGGCTATTTCAGCTATTCGCTCGACTCGCTCAACCGGAGAATCGCTTTTAAGAAGTTTGCTAACGATACGGCAGCATTGTTCACGATGCAATACACCATGCCCGACACCAACCACATCCTGTTGCAGGGGAAAATCAGAAACGATTCGGTTCAGGTATCGCTCAAGCGGCAGAATCGGCGTTTTCAACTGGCCGAGCGACAGTTTCATTGGCTTTCAGAGACAAACCGATAATGCAGCAAATAGTAGGCGAATAACTTACAGCTCCAGGACCCGGCCCAGAATATCATCCAGATACTCCCGCGAATTAGCCAGTCGGGGTACTTTGTGCTGACCGCCTAGCTTCCCGCGCTGTTTCATCCAGGCGTAGAACGTTCCTCGGGGCACAACGTGAATCCGAGGCCGTTTCAGCACCATTTCGTTGTACCGTTTGGCATCGTAATCGGAGTTGATTTCCCGCAGTGTCTCGTCCAGAATTTGGTTGAATCGTTGCTGGTTATCGGGCTCACGCGAAAATTCAATGACCCATTCGTGACAGCCGTTGGCTCCGTTGCTCATGTAAACCGGCCCTGCCGTGTAATCCGAGATAACCGCTCCCGTGGCTTCGCTGGCCCGTGTGATGGCTGCTTCGGCGTTTTCGACGATAATCTCTTCGCCGAACGCATTGATAAAGTGCTTGGTGCGTCCACTGACCTTGAGCCGGTGTGGGTAAAGTGACGTGAATCGAACCGTATCACCGATTTTGTAACGCCAGAGTCCCCCGTTGGTCGATACGACCAACGCATAATTTTTATCCAGCTCCACTTCGTCGATCGTTAGCGCTTGCGGAAAGGGCTGATCGGCTTCGTGGAAGGGCACAAACTCGTAGAAAATGCCGTAATCAAGCATTAGCAGCATTTCGCCCGTTCGGGACAGATCATCCTGAATGGCAAAAAAACCTTCCGACGCATTATATACTTCCTGATAACGTACCGCGCTGGATGGAAAGACTTGGTGCTGAAATAACTCCCGATACGGCTGAAAATTAACGGCACCATGAATCAGCACTTCAAAGTTCGGCCACACATCCAGAATGTTTGATTTGCCGGTCTGGGCCAGAATTTTGTCGATCAATACCAATCCCCAGGTTGGTGCGCCGAGCATACTGGTCACATTTTCCTGCGACGTGATTTCGGCCATACGCTCCATCTTGGCTTCCCATTCGTCCATGAGTGCAACCTCGATCGATGGGGTGCGGATAACCTGCGCCCAAGTCGGTAGATTTTTCATGACCACAGCCGACACATCACCGGCGGCACTGTTCGTACCCAGCGGATTCTGATGCAGGCTACCACCAATGGATAATCCTTTGCCCTCAAAGGTTTTGGTATCGGGGTTGTTGGCTACATAGAGAGCCATCATGTCTTTACCCCCCTTAAAGTGGCTTTCGTCCAGTGATTCGGTCGTAACGGGGATAAATTTGCTGCGGGCGTTGGTCGTACCTGACGATTTTGAAAACCAGCGCACGGGCGACGGCCAAAGCACCTTGTTCTCACCTTTCATCACCCGTTCTATGTACGGATACAGGTCCTCATAGCTTGACACGGGAACCCGTTTCTGAAAGTCGGCAATCGTGCAAATGGACTGATAATCGTGCTTTTTGCCCCATTCGGTTTGGCGGCCTGCCTGAATGAGTTGCTCAAATACCGTTTGCTGCACCGGGCCTGGGTGTTTCATCATTGCCTCGATGCGTGGAATACGTCGTTGCAAGAGCCATTTAAGCGTAGTATTGAGGAAGGTCATACCGTTAAAACACGCATAAGCTAACCTACGTCGGTAGGATAGAGGTAGAAACTTACAAAAGCAGTAGTTAGTTTACAAACTACCGACCCGATTAGGGTAGTCGGTGATCAGGCCATCAACACCCCAGTCTATCAGGCGTTTCATAGCATCTGGTTCGTTGACCGTCCACGGAATGACCTTGATTCCCTGCTCATGAAGCCGGGCAATTCTATCGCGACTCAACAGTTTGTAGTAGGGACTGTAGATAGCGGGCTTAAAACCCAGTTCAGCCAGGTTCTTGTCAGGACTGCGCAGGTTTTCGACTAAAGCGGCCAAGCGAACGGTAGGGTATTGTCCAGCATCGGCCTGCTGTTTCCAGTACTGAAGCGTAGCGAAGTCAAAGCTTTGAATAACAACACGTTCGGCTTTTAATTGCTGGCTGATTACGGCTTGAACGAGTGCGCAGAATTCGGCGGGTTCGGGCTGGCTTTTGTTATACTCCGACGGTTCACTCTTGATTTCTATATTATACGAAAAGTCAGACAGATTTTTTGACTTCCGATACGCTTCGGCTTGCTCGATAACCTCACTCAGCAAAGGCTTATACGTTTTGCGTTTCTCCTGTTCCGGATAGGCCGCATTACCATTTGAGCCGACGTCGTATTGCTTGATGTCGGCGTAGTTCATCAGGTAGAGCACCCGATTTTTCTGGTCTTTCTTATCGACCGGCTTTCCGTCGGGCGCTATGCTGTAAGCGGCATTGAAATAAGGTTCATGCGAAACAACGACCTGTCGATCCTTGCTGATAACGACATCCAGCTCTAACGTGGTTACGCCAAGGTCGAGCGCCTTAAGAAAGGCCGGAATGGTGTTTTCGGGCATCAGCCCCCGGCATCCCCGGTGCCCCTGCACATCGAACCCTGTAGGTAATGACGAGGTAAAGGCGGTGGCAATCATGCAAATAAGTAGAACGTTAACACGCATACCGTTGGCCGGATGGAACGCTCAAAAGTACACTTTCTTTTTTAGTTCGATCTTTTTTCTACGAACCGGGACCGGTATCGTGCACAACGTAGGCCTGTTGCCGGGCAGAAGAGCCATAGAAATTCCATACACCACCCGAAGCGGGGCGTGTACATCATGACCAGAAAATGAAACAGGATACGGCTAATTGACGAATACGGCCAACCACACGATCATGGCTTCGATACCCGCGTGTTGCCGTAAATAATCACGTAAGAAGCGACAGGCGTGGTAGTACTGCGCGTTTACCATGACGACAGAAATCTGGAGTCGCGAGGCTATTTCCTCATTGGTCAGCCCTCTGTCAGAACGTAGAAGAAACACCAGGCGACGCTGGGCTGAAAGCTGACGGAGGCCAGTGAGCACAACGGACCCATATTCGCTCAGAGCCAGTCTTTCTTCAGGCGACTGAAGACCCAGATGGCGCAGGATAGTCTGCTTCTCATCGCGGAGTGTATTGATCGTTTGATACCGCAGCGCTTTGGCGAGAGCAGGATCACGCAATGGCGATTCACCGACTTCTTCACGTGATGTCCACTGCTTTGGATAAACATCCTGAAGAGTATCTTCAGCCAGAACCAGATCTTTCATATATTGACTAGCTATACTGTACAGATAATGGTACTATCGCTAAAACAGTGTTCCGAATCCGGGTTCGGTAGTTTCGTGAAAGCGTATGCCGGTATGCGACAAATGGGTGCACTCAGGCTGCGAACCTATAATTTGGAGTAAATGTAGAAAGATTTGTCGCGATAAGGAAAAGAATACTTTTTATTTGGTGGATGTACTAGTAAAATTGTAAAAGATATTCCCTCCCATTGCTTATTCCCGTTCATGCGCTACGCAAAAGCTATTGTTCTTTCGTTGATCACACTGGTATTTATTTGGGCGTTGAACCGCCCCTGGGGTAGCATTCCGGCGTTTGGCCCGTTGCTGAGCCCCTTTGTCGGCTTCTGGCAAAATGCCGAATCGGTGGCTACGTCCGATGAGGAACTAACAGTAGAAGGGGCCAAAGCGCCCGTTACCGTTGTCTTCGATGATATGGCGGTGCCGCACGTCTTTGCCCAGAACGATTATGATGTGTACTTCGCTCAGGGCTATCTGACCGCTCGCGATCGACTCTGGCAGATGGAATTTCAGACGCATGCAGCTTCGGGTCGCCTTGCCGAAATTGTCGGTGAACGAGCCTTACCGCTCGATCGATTCAACCGAGAAATTGGCATGGTCTATGGCGCTGAACGTGCCCTGAAAGCGATGATGAGCGATCCAACTTCAAAACAAATTGTAGAGGCTTACACTGCCGGGGTCAATGCCTGGATAAACAAACTCAAACCGGCCGACTATCCGATTGAGTACAAATTGCTTGGTTATGCCCCCGAGCCGTGGTCGCCTTTAAAATGTGCGCTGCTGCTAAAAGCCATGACCAGCACCCTGGCGAGCGGAGCTGATGATCTGCAAATGAGCAATGTCCGGAAAAAATTCGGAGCGGCTATCACCAATGATCTTTTTCCCGACTATCCTGATCACGAGGATCCCATTATTCCGACCGGTACGAAATGGGAGTTCAAGCCATTGCCGATTCCAAAATCGGCCGACTCTGCGTCTACCGACAACTCACTGGCGTTGAACTGGCCTGCTCATGATCCGGCTATTGGTAGTAATAACTGGGCTGTGGGTGCGCAAAAATCGGCTACGGGTTATCCTATTCTGGCCAATGACCCGCATTTAACACTTAGCTTACCCTCGATCTGGTATCAGATTCAGCTGGTTTCGCCCACGATGAACGCGTGTGGGGTATCGTTGCCAGGGTCGCCGGGGGTTATCATTGGTTTCAATAAAGACATTGCCTGGGGGGTAACCAATGTGGGTGCCGACGTGCTGGACTTCTACAAAATCCGCTTTCGGGATGCGACCAAACAGGAATACTTTCACGGCGGTGTCTGGAAACCCGTCCGGCGACGACTCGAAGTGATCAAGGTGAAGGGGCAGGCCGATATGATCGATACGGTTTACTACACCCATCATGGCCCAATCGTAAACCAGAGCGGTCAGAAGGGCTTTCGGGCGAATATTCCGTCGGGTTATGCGGCTCGCTGGATTGCGCATGAGCCTACGGATGAACTTCGTTGTTATTACCTCCTGAACCGGGCCAAAAATTATGATGATTACGTGCAGTCGCTGGCTTATTATGGCGCACCGGCTCAGAACTTTGTGTTTGCCGATGTTCACAAAGACATTGCTATTTCACCGAACGGAAAGTTTCCGCTGAAGTGGAAAGAACAGGGTAAATTTCTGCTCGACGGTACGAATCCCGCGCATGACTGGCAGGGCTGGATTCCACCAAGCCAAAACCCGCGCGTCAAGAATCCGCCGAGAGGATTTGTCAGTTCGGCCAACCAGTTCTCGACCGATCCAAGCTATCCCTACTATATAAACTGGCAGTTTGCCCCCGCCGAGCGTGGTATGCGGATCAACCAGCGTCTGACTGCCATGCAACGCATCACGACCGACAGTATGCGTCAACTGCAAAACGATCTGCATAATTTACGGGCGGCCATGGCTCTGCCGAAGCTGTTGCCTGCAATCAAGGGATCATCGCTGACAGGTGATCAGGCCAAAGCGTTGGCCATTTTGAAAAGCTGGAGTTACCAGAATGACACAAGTGCTGTTGGCGCTACTATTTTCACCGAATGGAATCGGCAGTTAAGTGACGCGATCTGGAAAGACGAATTTGATCGGGGTGATTCTCTGCTGACTCGCCAACCAAGCTTCGACCGGACACTACACCTCATCGAGCAGGAACCGAAAGCGCATTGGTTCGATAACGTCAATACACCAACGCCTGAAACAATGGTGGATATATTGACAAGTAGCTTCCAGACGACTTGCGATACGCTGGCCAAAAAGCATGGACCCATTGGACCAACCTGGGCCTGGGGAACGCATAAAGCCACCGCTATCCGGCATCTGGTGCCTGGCCTGGATGCGTTCAGCGTTCTGAATGTGCAGATTGGCGGAGGAAGCGGGATCGTCAATGCCACGACCGAACGGACTGGTCCGTCCTGGCGGATGGTTGTGGAACTAGGTCCGGCTCCCAAAGCATATGGCGTCTATCCGGGTGGTCAGTCGGGTAATCCGGGAAGTCCCCATTATCAGAACATGATCGAAATGTGGCGAACCGGACAACTGACCGAACTGGTCTATCTGCAATCGGCGCAGGATAAAAATCCCCGAATCAAACGGAAAATGACACTCAAGTAATGCGGTGGAAACCCGCTGGTAATAAAATAATGGTGCGGCTTTCCAGCCGCATTACGCCTATGATACAGATTCTGCTTATTGCCCTGATTAGTTTAGTGGCTCAACTCATACTTCCTTGGTGGAGTCTGGCAATCGTCGCGTTCCTGATTTGCCTTTGGCGAAGTCCAAGTGCCGGACGCTCCTTTCTGTACGGTTTTGCGGGTGTTGCCTTAGTCTGGTTGGCTTACGCACTGCTCATTCATCTGCGTACCGATGGAATTTTTACGGGTCGAATGGGTCAATTGCTCTTCAAGACAACGAATGCCGTGTTGCCCATGCTGGTAACCGCTCTGGTGAGCGGTCTGGTGGGCGGTTTTGCCGGCTTGTCAGGATTCTTTGTTCGGCAGGCAACCGTAAATCAACCGTAAATGGTGCTTCGTAACTGGTAAATCCCCTACATTTGTAGGATAAACTTGCAACTAACCAATCTATTTTCCTGTGAAGAATGCCTCATTAATTCTAAATGTCGTCCTGGCGATTGCCGTAGCTGTTCTGTATTACCTTCATTTTAAAGATCGCCAGCCCGAAACGGCTTCGTCTGTGACGGTTCCTGCCGAGGCAAAGGGTAGATCGATTGTCTACGTTAATGTCGATTCCTTACTGACCAAATACGACTTTTTCAAGGATACGCAGAAAGTGCTGGAAAGCAAGCGGTTCCAACTTGAAAACGACCTGACATCTAAGGGGCGTAATCTGCAAAATAAAGTAGCGTTCTTTCAGCAACGGGCGGCTACCATGACGCAGGAGCAGGGTCGCGCTACGGAGGCTTCTCTACAGAAAGAGCAACAGGATATTATGGCATACCGGGAGCGGGCTGCGCAAAATCTGGCTGCCGAAGAGCAGGAGAAGAACAAGCAGTTATACGACCAGATCTACGACTACCTCAAGAAACAGAATGCCCAGAACAAATATGAGTTCGTGCTGGGTTATACGAAAGGGGGGGGCATCCTCTTTGCCGATCCATCCGGTGACCAGACCAGTAAGGTACTTGCCGGTCTGAACAAAGAATACAAGGAGAAGCAAACGAAAAAATAGTAGCAGACAACAGGCTACTGCCATTAGCAATAGAAACCGCATCGGCCACCAGATGTTCTTCATTTGGCGACCGGTGCGGTTTCTGTTAGATGCCAGTCATTATCGCTGTTTATCGGATGATTATACCCGTGCCAGACGACGTAATTTTCTTAGCACTGGCAAACCTCTGATCAATTTCCGGTGTTCTTGGTCTTACCAAACTACTTTCAGTCCCTCGCCGGACTATTTACCTGACTTGATGCCATCTGGTGTTTTTGGATAGCCTCAAGTCGTATATACTGTTCCATGGCCTCTGCTTCTATTGTTAAACAGGTTGATATCCGGAATCGTCGGGCATCGTTTGAATATTCGTTTTTAGAAACGTTCACGGCGGGTATTATCCTGACGGGTACCGAAATTAAATCGATCCGACAGGGAAAGGTAAACTTACAGGACGCCTATTGCCTGATTTATAATGACGAACTCTTTATTCGTCAGATGAATATTTCGCTGTATACCGAAGGAACTCACTACAACCACGACCCGCTGCGTGATCGGAAACTGCTGCTGACAAAGCGGGAGATCAAGCGGCTTACCGAAAAATTAAAGGATCAGGGATTGACCATTGTTCCCGTCCGAATGTTCACCAGTGAGCGTGGTTTTGCCAAAATCGACATTGCGCTGGCGAAAGGTAAAAAGCTGTTCGATAAGCGCGACAGCATTAAAGAACGCGACGTAACACGAGAGATGCAGCGCGAACGCTACTAAGGTCGACAGACTCGCCTACTCATCCGGATATAACTAATCTATCGATTTAGTAGAAGAAGATGATTGTCAATGGCTGACGGGTGTATATTCACAGATTAGTAAATTTTCCACAATGCTTGCCGATATGTGGATAACTCTGTAACTTGCTACCGTACAGAGGCATCTAAACGCGATATGGGCAGGAAAGTATTAGTCTTAAACCAAGATTACAGTGCACTCAGCATCTGCTCCGTTCCTAAAGCATTTTTGCTGGTTTTTTTAGATAAAGCCGAACTCGTCGCCGAATCCGAGCAATTCACGCTCCGAACCGTCTCTGCGGAGTTCCCGATGCCGTCGGTTATCCGGTTACATCGATACGTAAGTCTGCCGTACAAGGGCGTTATGCTCACCCGGCAGAATATCTTTAAGCGTGACGGTCACCATTGCCAGTACTGTGGAACAACGGAAGATCTGACACTCGACCACGTCATGCCAAAATCACGGGGGGGTAAAACCAGCTGGGACAACCTCGCTACCGCCTGCAAACGGTGCAACTCCCGGAAAGGGGACTATACACCCGAAGAGGCCAATCTTAAATTGCGGCAGAAGCCCTTCAAACCGACCTTCCTGGTTTTTCTACGCGAGTTTTCGGGATCGCTCGAACAAAGCTGGATGCCCTTTTTAAGCAAGAAAGAAAAAGCATTCCAATAACAGTTTCGAAAGAAGCGGGCGAACAGGACCAAACAGTAAGAAAGAGTGTACTCGGTGCATCTGTCTTTCTTGCCGTTTGGTCCTGTTCTTTTCGTTGTGCTCTCTTTTTCAAAGACTTTTGCCACCGCCGAAACTTTTTTAACGAAGCAATTGCTATCTTTGCAGTCCTTTTTCAAGGAACTTTATTTTAAACCAAAAGTCAGTCCGCCATTGACCCACGGACTGATGTACTGAGTGGGTCAGGGAAACATTTTTTATGAGCAAAACGCAGCAACGCGAACTGCCGGCATTTGATTGGGACCGGGCAGACAACAAAGGATTCGGAAGTGGCTATTCGGACGCAGAGCGTGACCGGATGCTAGAACTGTACGACAACACCCTGTCGGAGGTTAAAGAGAAAGAAGTAGTGATGGGAACCGTCGTTGGGATTACGGACCGTGAGGTACTGCTCAACATCGGCTTCAAGTCGGACGGGTTGGTTCCAGCTTCCGAATTCCGGGATATGCCGGACCTGAAGATGGGTGATGAAATTGAAGTTTACGTAGAAAATCAGGAAGACCCGAACGGTCAGCTTGTTCTTTCGCGCAAGAAAGCGAAAGTGATCACAGCCTGGCAGAAAATCCAGCGTGCTCTGGACGAAGATCTCGTTATCGATGGTTTCGTTAAGCGCCGGACGAAGGGTGGTCTGATCGTTGATATTTTCAGCATTGAAGCGTTCTTGCCAGGTTCACAGATCGACGTGAAGCCGATTCGTGACTTCGATATTTTCGTTGGTAAGAAAATGGAGGTTAAAGTCGTTAAGATCAACTATGCAAATGATAACGTTGTCGTTTCGCACAAAGTCCTGATCGAGAAAGACCTCGAAGCACAACGCGCTCAAATCCTGAACAACCTCGAGAAAGGTCAGGTTCTGGAAGGCGTGATCAAAAACATGACCAACTTCGGTGTATTCATCGACCTTGGTGGTGTCGATGGTCTGTTGCACATCACGGACATCTCGTGGGGTCGTATCAGCCATCCATCCGAAGTGTTACACCTCGACCAGAAGGTCAACGTGGTTGTTCTGGACTTCGACGAAGACAAAAAGCGTATCTCACTGGGCATGAAACAACTTCAGGCTCACCCATGGGATGCTTTAGAGCAGGATATCCAGGTTGGTTCGAAAGTAAAAGGCAAGATTGTAAACGTAGCCGATTACGGTGCGTTCCTGGAAATCATGCCGGGCGTAGAAGGACTGATCCACGTATCCGAAATGTCGTGGTCGCAGCACCTGCGCAATCCACAGGAGTTCCTGAAAGTTGGTGATGAAGTAGAAGCTCAAGTGCTGACGCTGGACCGTAGTGACCGCAAAATGTCGCTGGGCATCAAACAACTGACCGAAGATCCCTGGACTCGCCCAGAACTGCGTACGAAATACGCGATCGGCACCAAGCATAAAGGTGTGGTTCGTAACCTAACCAACTTCGGCCTATTCCTTGAACTGGAAGAGGGTATCGATGGTCTGGTACACGTATCGGATCTGTCGTGGACCAAGAAGGTAAAACATCCTTCAGACTTCATCAAAGTTGGTGAAGACCTCGAAGTTATTGTGCTGGAACTGGACATCGAAAACCGTCGTCTGGCGCTGGGTCACAAACAACTCGAAGAAAACCCATGGGATACGTTCGAAACCGTATTCGCAGTTGGTACGATTCACCGGTGCACGATCATTAGCAAGAACGACAAGATGGCGACGCTCGAACTGCCTTATGGTATCGAAGGTTTCTCATCTCTGAAGAATCTTGGTAAAGAAGATGGCACCTTCGCTGAAGTTGGTGAAACGCTTGATTTCAAAGTAACGGAGTTCTCGAAAGAAGAGAAACGCATTATGTTGTCGCACACGAAAACGTGGCAGGAGAAAAATGAGCCGGTAAAAGAACAGAAGCCAAAAGCGGCTGCTGCTAAACCGACTTCGACTTCAAACCAGGCGGATCGTGGCGCAACGTTGGGTGACCTTGATGCATTGGCTGCTCTGAAGGAGCAGCTGGAAGGCCGCAACTAATCTGACGCTGTTTTTGGATTTAAATCCCCTGAATCGGAAGGTTCAGGGGATTTTTTTTGCGACACTAGTTTCAAAACAAGAGATAAACCCGTATGTTTGCACTCCCGAATCCAGGAGCTATCCCGCTTTCGGTCTTACAAGGTTCCGTGGCCGAGTGGCTAGGCAGAGGTCTGCAAAACCTCGTACAGCGGTTCGAATCCGCTCGGAACCTCCCTTCTCATCTGTAGAATATAATTAATAATTGCCATTTGGCCTTATCTGTGTAAAGGATCGGCCGAATGGCTTTTTTTATGCTGTTTATATGGTTTAGCGAAGTTCGCTTAGCATAAAAAGAACAGATTTGCCTTTCTTAATTAGAAACAATATAAATAAAATCGAGAACACAAAATAACTAAACACCAACTTTTGCCTATACAGCGTTCGTGTCGTACTTTTGTGGACCTATGAAAAGTCGGTGATGATTATGTTGATCAACTTAATGAATAGATGTCTAACAATGAGTCGTTTGTCTAAGTTTTGCGGGGCTATGGCCCTGTCGCTGGCGCTGTTTATTAATGGCGGCCAGTTGAAGGCGCAGGACTCATCTGCGGCTGCGGGCGGTGCTACGGCTGCAGCTACGCCAGCTGCGGGCGGTGGTGGTGATGCTGAAAAAGGAAAAACGCTATTTACCAACAACTGTGCGCAATGCCACGCGGTAACCGATGAGAAAGTCGTTGGTCCTGGTTTGAAAGGAATTGAGAGCCGGACTCCTGGTAAAGAATGGTTGCACAAATGGATTCGGAATTCGTCGGCAGTAATTGCGTCGGGCGATGCGTATGCGAACCAGGTTTTTAACGCCAACGGTAAAGTACAAATGTCTAGTTTTCCAAGTTTGTCGGATGCTGACATTGATGGAATCCTGGCGTATATCGATCAAGCTAGTAGCCCGCAAAAGGCTGCTGTAGCTGGTGATGAGGCTGGTAGCAAAAATACTAATGGTGCAGGATCAGGACAAGGTGGTACTTCCGGTGGCCCTTCTGAACTGTTCACTGTCGTGTTGGTTGCGCTGCTCGTCGTTATGCTACTCGTATTGGGTGTATTGCTGGTAATTGTAACCATACTATCGAAAGCAGTATCGCCGGTTACAGTCGACGGTGCACAACCGGTTTCTTCATTCGGTCAACGGTTGAAGGATGGTCTGTCAGGGGCTTTCAACAACTCGACACTTCGCTCGATTGTCATTTGGTTGTTCCTTCTGGTTGCTACCAAAGAAACACTCGATGGAGCCTACAGCATTGGTATCCAACAAGGCTACGCGCCGAAACAACCGATTGCTTACTCACATAAGCTTCACGCTGGACAGTACAAAATCGATTGTAACTATTGCCACACAGGTGTTAATAAAGGAAAGAGTGCTACCATTCCTGCGGCTAACATCTGTATGAACTGTCACGGCGTGATCAAAAAGGAATCGCCTGAGATTCAGAAAATCTATACAGCTATTGAACAAAATCGCCCCATTGAGTGGATTCGTGTTCATAATCTGCCTGATCTGGCTTATTTCAACCATGCGCAACACGTAAATGTCGGTAACGTACAATGCCAGACTTGCCACGGTGATATCGAAAAAATGGAAGTGGTCGAGCAGCGCTCGTCATTGACGATGGGCTGGTGTATTGACTGTCACCGTAAAACGGAAGTCAACACAAAAGATAATGCCTACTACGATAAGTTAGTTGCTCTTCACAGTAAAGAAAGTAAAGAGCCGCTTAAAGTAGCTAATATCGGCGGTCTGGAATGTTCTAAATGCCACTATTAATCCACCAGGCTATGCAGGCTGAGCCAATCGGTTTGTCTGTAATAAGCTGGTTCAACCATTAGGTATCTTACCGATTACAACACGCATGGAAGAAAATACGACCAAACGGTATTGGAAAGGGGTTGAAGAATTACGCAACGATGCAACGTTTGTAAAGAACGCGAACAGCGAGTTTGCGAATCCTGACCTGGGAGACTCATCGAATGACCTTGATGGTTTGCTCGGTGGTTCAAACACCCAACGCCGTGATTTTTTAAAAGTAATGGGCTTTGGGATGGCCGCTGTAACACTGGCTGCCTGCGAAACCCCAGTTCATAAAGCAATTCCGTACATCAACAAACCGGAATTTACATTTCCTTCTATCTCGGACTACTACGCGTCAACATACACGGATGGGGGCGATTACGCTGCTATTCTGGTTGAAACACGCGAAGGACGGCCCATTAAGATTGAAGGTAACCCCATGTCTAGCATCTCGAAAGGGGGCACTACGGCTCGGGTTCAGGCATCGCTTTTGTCATTGTACGACATTGATAAACTGAAGGGCCCAAAGCGGGGCGAGGCAGACATCGATTGGGCTACCGCCGACCGGGAAATTGTCAGTCAGCTGAACTCAGTTGCGGCACGGGGTGGAGCAATTCGGATCGTCACATCAACGATCTTAAGTCCGGCGACCAAAGCCGTTATTACTGACTTCGTTGCTAAATATCCTACGGCCCGCCACATTATGTATGATGCCAACTCCGCGTTCGGTATTGTACAGGCGAATCAGGCTTCGTTTGGTAAAGCCGTTATTCCTTCTTACGATTTCAGCAAAGCACAGACAATTGTTAGTGTCGGGGCTGACTTTCTAGGAACATGGATCGCACCAATCGAATACATGCGCCCGTACGCACAGGGTCGGAAAATCGGTGCTGTAGGCGGAGGCAAAAAAACCATGTCGCGGCATTACCAGTTTGAGACGGGCTTGTCGATGACGGGTGCTAATGCTGATTACCGTACGGCGATCAAGCCATCGCAGGAAGGTCTGGTTGTTGCTGCCTTGTATAATAAAGTAGCGGCTAAATTGGGCGGAACTGCCATCAGTACGGCATCGGTCAATGTACCTAACCTCGACAAAGCCGCCAATGAACTAGCTCGTTCACGTGGTAAAGCGCTGGTAGTGGCAGGATCAAACGATCCAAACGTACAAATTGTCGTCAATGCACTTAACAACCTGTTGGGTAGCTACGGTACGACAATTGATATCAATGCGCCGGTTAATTATCGTCAGGGTAACGACCAGCAGATGAGCGCCTTCATTGATGAAGCGAAAGCGGGTCGTGTTGGTGCTGCATTGTTCTTCGGTGCTAACCCAGTGTACGATCATCCTCGTGGTGCTGAATTAGCGGAAGCGTTGCCTAAATTGGCATTATCAGTTTCGTTCGCTGATCGTGCTGACGAGACGGCATCGCTGGGTAAATACATTACTCCTGCCCCCCACTTTCTGGAGTGCTGGAATGATGCTGAACCAAAACAAGGCGTCTATAGCCTGACTCAACCGGCTATTACAAACATCTACAAAACCCGTCAGTTTCAATCAAGCTTACTGACATGGGCGGGCAAGCCAAGTGATTTTCAGACATACCTGAAAAACTTCTGGCGCACCAACCGATATCCTCAGGCTTCTGGTTTTAGCTCATTCGATGCATTCTGGATAAAAAGTCTGCACGATGGCGTATTTGAACCAAATTCGGCTACCGCTTCTGTGGGAGGAGCTACCTTTGCCGGAAACATTGCGCAAGCGGCTTCTGGCATTGCACAGCGCTACAAGCCCACAACGGGCATGGAGCTGGCACTGTATGAAACAGTAGGCATTGGAACAGGTTCGACGGCTAACAATCCTTGGCTTCAAGAAATGCCCGATCCTGTAACGAAGGCTTGCTGGGATAATTATGCCGCTCTGTCGCAAAAGACAGCTAACGACATGGGACTGGCCCAGAATGATTTGGTGACAGTTAGTGTCGGTGGCAAGTCAATCGAACTGCCGGTTCTGATTCAGCCAGGTCAAGCAGACAACACTGTTTCGGTAGCCATTGGTTACGGCCGCGAAAAGGGAGGTAAATCAGCCAATGGTGTTGGTAAAAACGCATTCCCGTTTGCTTCAATTACAAACGGCTACGTGAACTACTCCGCTTTCACGGCGAAAGTAGATAAGACTAGCGGTTCGCACGAGATTGCGCAGACGCAAACGCACGATACGGTGATGGGTCGGAAAGCTGTTCTTCAGGAGTCAATACTTGCTGAATATCAGAAGAACCCGAAAGCAGGTCGGTATGAGCCTAAAGTCGTAACGTCCGAAGGGCCAAAAGCGTCAACAGATATTTCTCTTTGGAATGGCTACGGTAAGCCAAACCACTCGTGGGGTATGGTCATCGACCTTAACTCCTGCATCGGTTGTGGTGCCTGCGTAATTGGTTGCCAGGCCGAGAACAATATCCAGGTTGTTGGTCGCCAAGAGGTTATCAACCGACGTGAGATGCACTGGATTCGGATTGACCGCTACTACAGCAGCGATGCCGATCCCGAGGACGTGAAAGAACTGGAAGTTGCATCGGCTAATCCCGAAGTAACGTTTCAGCCGATGTTGTGCCAACATTGCAGCAATGCTCCTTGCGAAACGGTTTGTCCGGTTCTGGCCACAACCCACAGTACGGAAGGTCTCAACCAGATGACCTATAACCGGTGTATTGGTACACGTTATTGCGCTAACAACTGTCCGTATAAAGTTCGTCGCTTTAACTGGTTCAAGTATTTCGATAACGATAACTTTGATTACCACTTCAATAATGATCTTGGTAAAATGGTCATTAACCCGGATGTAACAGTTCGGTCACGTGGAGTAATCGAAAAGTGTTCGTTCTGCGTGCAGCGGATTCAGGAAGGCAAACTCACAGCCAAAAAAGAGCGTCGTCGGCCAATGCCAGACGAAATTCAAACGGCCTGTGCACAAGCTTGTCCAACAAACGCCATTATTTTCGGCGACATGAACAATCCGGAAAGTACGATTGCGCAAACGCTGGAAACAGAGCTGCAAGGCCGGGCCTTCCACGTGCTTGAAGAGATTAACGTGAGACCACAAATCTCGTACCTGACCAAAATTCGGAACAAAGACGAAGAACCTAAACAGGCATCTCGTCAGGAATCGCAGGCATAAATAGGATTACGGCTTGAGTTATTATGATTTTATAAAAACATCGTAACAACACAAATCGTATAACGTACATCGAAAAATCGAAAATTAAGTAAGTATATGTCGCATGTAACATCAGCCGTAAGAACTCCCCTTGTCACCGGTGGTAAGACCTACGCCGACGTGACGGAGGATATCAGCAGACAGGTTGAGGGAAGCCCCACTCGCGAGTGGACGATTGCCTTTACCATCTCGGTGATTGTGCTACTTTACGGAACCGCCTGCGTGTTCTGGACCTGGTGGGAGGGCCTTGGTGTATGGGGCTTGAACAAAACCGTTGGCTGGGCGTGGGATATCACAAACTTCGTATGGTGGGTTGGTATCGGTCACGCAGGAACGCTGATCTCGGCTATTCTTCTGTTGTTCCGTCAGAAATGGCGGACTGCCGTAAACCGGGCAGCAGAGGCTATGACCATCTTCGCCGTTATTTGCGCGGCTACGTTTATCCTGATGCACATGGGTCGGCCCTGGCTGGCTTACTGGGCGCTACCGTTGCCAAACACATTCGGTTCGCTATGGGTAAACTTCAAATCCCCGCTGGTTTGGGACGTATTTGCCATCAGCACGTACTTTACGGTTTCGCTGGTATTTTGGTACATGGGTTTATTGCCTGATCTGGCCACGATTCGTGACCGGGCTCGCAGCAAAGTGTCCCGTTACATCTACGGAGCCTTCTCGTTAGGCTGGAACGGTTCGGCTAAAACTTGGGCTCGGTACGAATACATGAGCTTAATCCTGGCTGGTTTGTCAACTCCACTGGTATTATCGGTACATACCATTGTAAGTATGGACTTTGCTACGTCCGTAATTCCAGGCTGGCACACAACCATCTTCCCACCTTACTTCGTTGCCGGTGCTATTTTCTCGGGCTTCGCGATGGTACAGAACCTAGTTCTGATCATTCGGGTCGTGTTTAAACTGGAAGACTACATTACATTAGAGCACATTGAGTCGATGAATAAAGTCATCACGCTTACTGGCTCTATCGTAGGGGTTGCTTACTTAACTGAGTTCTTCATCGCTTGGTATTCTGGAGTTGAATTTGAAAGCTACGCCTTCATCAACCGGGCAACCGGACCGTACTGGTGGGCCTATTGGGCGATGATGACCTGTAATGTAATTACGCCACAGCTTTTCTGGTCACGGGCTATCCGCCGGAGCATCGTCTGGACGTTTACGCTATCGGTCGTTGTAAACATCGGTATGTGGTTCGAACGGTTTGTAATTATCGTTACTTCACTGCACCGTGATTACTTGCCATCGAGCTGGGCTATGTTCCACCCAACGCTGTTTGATATAAGCGATTATATTTTCTCGTTTGGTTTGTTCTTCACATTGTTCCTGCTATTTGCCAAGTTCTTGCCAGTAGTGAACATGGCTGAGGTCAAAACGATCATTAAGTCGTCTTCTGAAAAATTACCAGTTTCGGTGTCAGGCGTGGCGAAAGGCGAGCGAGTTGCCAATCCAACGTTTAACAAAGACGTAGAATAAACTAATTCGAGCGGAAAAACCGGGCAGTCCGAAGTTTGTGGATCACTATAGCAGATATAGCAAACTTCGGACTATAACCACAAACAATAATCACTGATCATGTCAGACGTAAATGGTAACGGTAAGTTTTTAGTAGGGATCTTCGATGATGACGATGTCGTGCTAACTGCCGTTAAAGATATTAAAAAGGCGGGCGTACGTATCCACGAAGTGTATTCTCCATTTCCGATTCACGGTCTGGATGTTGCTCTTGGACATCCGCGCTCACGACTTGGAATCGCTGCTTTCCTGTTTGCTTTATCAGGTACAACGACGGCACTTTTGCTAACTGCTTACACAGAAAGCTTCGACTGGCCAATGATCGTAGGTGGTAAGGACTCATATTCTCCGGTCATCTACGTACCTGTTATCTTCGAATTAACAGTACTATTTTGTGCTCTGGGTATGGTTGGTACCTTCCTGGTATCGAATGGTCTTGGCCCAACAGTGAAACCTTTAATGTATGACCTGAGAACTACCGACAATAAATTTGCGATGGCGATTGATCTGAGCAAAAACAACATCGGCGAAGGTGATATAGAGCAGATTCTGAGAAAATCAGGTGCTGCCGAAGTTAACGTTAAGCAGTTCTAATGGTCAGAATGAGAATGATAACTAAACATACAAGCTTTACCGCGCTGGCTATTGTTGGATTGCTATTTGGAGGAACATCCTGCAAAAGAGGCCATAACAGCACAGGTCTTGAGTTTGCTCCAAACATGTATGACGCTGTTGGCTACGAACCTTATCGTCAGATTCGCCCTAATACAGTCAATGTTCGGGAAAACGGTCTGAATATGCGTCTTCCTGCAAAAGGTACCGTTTCTCGCCCGAACTACCATACTACGTTCGGTGGTGATAGTGCATCAACAGATTTGATGATCTACAACATCCCCGCCGACAGTATTTCTATCGCCGAGCGGACGCTGACAAATCCAATTCCTGAAACGGAGAAGTCGATGGCCGACGGGCAACTAATGTATACCCGTTATTGCTCGCACTGTCATGGGGCAACAGGCAAAGGAGACGGACTGGTCGGGAAGGAGTACAAGGGGGTTCCCAACTACTCAACAGACGCCTACAAAACAATGAACGACGGCCATATTTTCCACGTAATTACGCATGGTAAAGGACGTATGTGGCCCCACGGCTCACAGATTACGCCTGAAGACCGGTGGAAGATTGTGCAGTACGTACACAAATTGCAACAAGGATAAATTAATTCAGGAGTGCAGTTATTGGTGAATGATCAGTTTCATGATATAATTATCCAATAGCTTCCCACTACTAACTACTAAGTAAGAATGGCATCGGCTCACGCAATACCGTCCTTAGACGAAGAATTTGAATTTACTGCGGAATCCAAGCGTCGATTGTTGATCGGCATCGGAGCAGGGGTCGCGCTGGTAGCAATCGGCGCGTATCTTCTGGCATCAGGTGCTGGTTCGCATGAACACCACGCAGCTGCACATGCTGCCGGAGCACATGAAGCACAAGGTGGCGGACACCACGAGTACAAGTGGACTACACGGATCTGGGCAAACGTCTGGCTAAATGCTATCTACTTTACGGGAGCGTCTGTTATTGGCATGTTCTTCATGTCATACAACTACCTAGCTCAAGCGGGCTGGTCAGTTGCCTTCAAACGGGTTCCTGAGGCAATGCCTGCGTATCTGCCGTTTATGCTGGTTGCAATACTGGCTACGTTTTTTATTGCTGGCCATGACCTTTTTCACTGGACGCATCCTGGCTTGTATGACAAAACCAGTCCTGAATTTGATCCTATTATCAATGGCAAAAAAGGGTTTTTGAATACGCCCTTCTATTTAGGTCGTATCTTGGTTTACTTTGGCCTTTGGTATTTTCTATGGCAGCGGTTGCGGACCTTCTCGCTTCAGGAAGATCTGTACGGTGGCACGTCGTACTATGAAAAGAGCATCAAATATGGTGTAGCCTTTCTTTTAGTATTTGGCGTGACGTCATCTACTTCGGCCTGGGATTTTGTCATGTCGATCGATACGCACTGGTTCAGCACGATGTTTGGCTGGTATACGTTGGCAAGCTGGCACGTTACAGGCTTAGCAATAATCACACTCACCGTAGTGACGCTCAAAGAACGCGGCTATATGCAGTGGGTTAATGAAAGTCACTTACAGGATTTAGGTAAGTTCATGTTTGCTTTCAGTATCTTCTGGACGTACGTGTGGTTTGCTCAGTTTATGCTCATTTATTATGCCAACTTACCGGAAGAAACGATCTATTATCGTGAGCGTTTCAGCGGTTTTGGAGGCATCTATAAAGCTCCGTTTTTTATAAACATCTTTCTAAACTTTGTTTTTCCATTCCTTGTTTTAATGACAAGGGATTCGAAGCGGACTTACATCTTTCTTAAGATCGCAGCATGGGGCATCATCATAGGTCACTATTTCGACTTCTATACCAACATAATGCCGGGTACTGTAGGCGAACACGGTGGTTTTGGGCCGATTGAATTCGGAATGATCTTGATTTTTGCTTGTGGCTTTATCTGGTCGCTCTCCTCGCAGTTGACGAAAGCCAACTTAGTTCCGAAAAATCACCCAATGCTTGAAGAAGCGTTACATCACGACATTTAATCAATAACACGCTTACAACATGGTTTACATAATCGCTTTGTTATCGGTAGTTTTTCTAGGTTTGGCCGTGCTGGTCATATCCCGGATAGCAACCGTTGTGAAGAACGCAAATGGGCCAGCAGTAGAAGGCCGTATTGGCTTGAGCAACAAGATCAACGGAATCATGTTCATGATTTTCTTTGTTGCCGGCTTGATCGGTGCTGTCTGGTCTTTCATGTATGCACGGCAGTTTTTCTTGCCAGAAGCATCTTCCCCGCATGGTCGTCGTACTGACTTCCTGTTCTGGCTGTCGATGGCAATTATCGTTATCGCTTTTGTCGTCACTAACGCTCTGCTGTTCATTTTTGCGTGGAAGTATCAACACAAAGAAGGACGTAAGGCAGCATATTATCCTGAGAACCACAAACTGGAGTTGATCTGGACCGTGGTTCCGGCAATTGTGATGGCTATTCTGGTATTTACCGGATGGCGGGCATGGCGTGATATCATGTCAGAAGCACCGGCGGATGCCCAAGTTTTTGAAATTGTAGGCAAACAGTTTAACTGGATTGTACGGTACCCAGGTGTTGACAACAACAAACTTGGTTCTTACAATTACAAACTGATCGACAATAATAACGAAACGGGTATCGACTACACAGATGAGTCGTCTTTTGATGACTTCGTCTCTACGTCCGAATTGCATATTCCGGTCAATAAGCCAGTGTTATTGAAGATCCGCGCTCGTGATGTATTGCACAGCGTATTTATTCCTCACCTGCGGGTTAAGATGGATGCTGTACCAGGTATGCCAACACGTTTCTGGTTCGTTGCTGATAAAACTACCGACGAAATGAGAAATATTACGGGTAACCAGAACTTCGGTTATGAGATTGCTTGTACGGAAGTATGTGGTCAGGGCCACTTCTCGATGCGTATACGTCTGATTGTAGAGGATGAAGCGTCGTACCAAGCCTGGTGTAAAGATCAAAAACCACTGTTGACATCAACACCGGATTTGGCTGTGCGCATTCCTGCTAATTTAAAAGCAAAAGCTGCAAAGTATTTACCAGCTGACGGGGCGGCAGCTCCATCGGATAGTGCAACGGCTTCTGTTAAACAAGGTGGTGGTCTATCTGTAGCTAAAGCTACGATTCGTTAATTTACAAACTCCAACAAACCAAATACTATGGCGACTGCTTCAGCTAATCCGGCGACCGTAGCCCATGTCGAAGAACATGAGCACCACGAGCCGCAGAGTTTTTGGCGAACATACATTTTTTCGGAAGACCATAAGACCATTGCCAAACAATATTTGATCTCGGGTATCATATGGTCAATAATTGGTATTAGTCTGTCGGTTATGTTCCGGCTTCAATTAGGTTTTCCTGCCATGAAGTTAGAGTTCCTGCGACCTATTCTGGGCGGCTGGATCAACGAGGCAGGTAAGCTTGATCAGGACTTCTACTTGGCCCTGGTGACTATGCACGGCACTATTATGGTGTTCTTTGTATTGACAGCTGGTTTGAGTGGTACTTTTTCAAACTTTTTGATTCCATTACAGGTCGGTGCGCGTGATATGGCATCGGGTTTTCTAAACATGTTATCCTACTGGTTCTTCTTTCTGGCCAGTGTTATCATGTTATTCTCGATGTTTATCGAAACGGGTCCTGCTGCTGGCGGTTGGGTAGTTTATCCACCACTCAGTGCGTTACCACAAGCGCATAAGGGATCTGAACTAGGGATGACGCTTTGGTTGGTGAGTATGGCAATGTTCATTGTGTCTCAACTACTAGGTGGTATCAACTATATTACGACGGTTATCAACCTACGGACTCGTGGTATGTCATTCAGCAAATTACCGCTGACAATTTGGGCTTTCTTCCTGACGGCGATTCTTGGTTTGATCTCTTTCCCAGTACTACTCTCGGCAGCGTTGTTGCTCATTTTTGACCGTAGCTTCGGAACAAGCTTTTACTTGTCTGAAATTTATATCAAAGGTGAAGCATTGCCGAATGTGGGTGGTAGTCCTATTTTGTTTCAGCATTTGTTCTGGTTCCTGGGCCACCCTGAAGTATACATTGTATTGCTTCCTGCATTGGGCATGACATCTGAGATCATTGCCACGAACTCACGCAAGCCAATCTTCGGTTACCGTGCTATGATTGCGTCCATGATGGGTATTGCCTTCCTGGCATTCATTGTGTGGGCGCACCATATGTTCGTGACGGGTATGAACCCATTCCTTGGATCGATATTCATGTTCCTGACGCTGATCATTGCTGTTCCATCGGCAGTAAAAGCGTTCAACTACATCACAACGCTATGGCGTGGTAACATTCGGTTTACCCCGGCCATGTTGTTCTCGATTGGTCTGGTGTCGTTCTTTATATCGGGTGGTCTGACCGGTCTGATTCTAGGAAACGCTGCTCTAGATATTCAATTGCACGATACCTATTTCGTCGTTGCCCACTTCCACTTGGTAATGGGTGCTGCCTCTGCTTTTGGTTTACTGGCTGGTGTCTACCACTGGTTCCCAAAAATGTTTGGTAAGATGATGGATGAGAAGCTTGGTTACATCCACTTCTGGTTGACGTTCATTGGTATCTACCTTGTGTTCTTCCCAATGCACTATATCGGTATTGCAGGTTTCCCTCGCCGGTATTACGCATTTACTAGCTACGATTTCACGAAGAATATCTTTGCTGACATGAATAGCTTTATCAGTCTTGCTGCCATTTTCACGTTCACGGCGCAGTGGGTGTTTATCTATAATTTTGTTAATAGCTTGATTAGAGGTAAAGTGGCTCCACAGAACCCTTGGAAGTCGAATACGTTGGAATGGACAACACCTGTTGTTCCAGGACATGGTAACTGGCCAGGTGAGATTCCAGCCGTTTACCGGTGGCCTTATGATTATAGCAAACCAGGTGCAAAGGATGACTTCATCCCCCAAAACGTGCCATATTCCCAAACTCCGGAATCTAACCTTCCTCATGAGAATGAGTTGATTTCACTGGAGAGAGAGATTGAGGCACAAAACCTGAATGATCAGTTCAAGCAACCTCATTGATAAAAAAGAACAACGATTCCAGAGTCTTGCTCTTCTGACGATACTTACCATTTACCTGCTCATTCTTGCGGGGGGTATAGTTAGAGGAACAGGCTCTGGAATGGGTTGTCCTGACTGGCCAAAGTGTTTTGGTCATTGGGTTCCTCCGACGGAAGTTTCTCAATTACCACCAAATTACCAGCAGATTTACGGGGCCAAACTGAAAGGCGAAGTTCAGTTTAACGCAGTTAAGACTTGGATTGAATACGTAAATCGACTACTTGGCGTCTTATCTGGCTTTTTCGTTTTTGCTACCTTATTAGCATCTTATTCGTATATAAGAAAGGATAAAGCTGTCTTTTTCGGAAGTGTTGCCGCCTTCTTACTCATCGGCGCTAATGGCTGGTTAGGTTCTCGGGTAGTTGCCACGGAACTGGCTCAATACATGATCACATTGCATCTGTTTCTTGCAGTTCTGGTCGTTTTTTCGTTACTATTCGTCTTTGCCCGCTCAAGCTCTCCTCAAGTCAATAGTCAAGCAACAAAAGATAACGATAAGACAGTAAACTTCCTTTTGCTTATAACAATGGTTCTGACGCTAAGTCAGGTTCTGTTGGGAACGTTCGTTCGCGAATCGCTTGACGAGGTTGTTAAACGACTAGGCTACAGTCAGCGAGAAAGCTGGATTGAGAACCTTGATTGGCAATTTTATGTGCATCGATCATTTTCTTTGGTAGTGCTGGCTTTACAGCTTGTCACTATTTATCAGCTTCGTCGAGTAAATAGAAATGAGCAGTTGTCAGCTATTGCCACTTGGCTTGTAGCCTTTGTCGTTGCAGAGATTGCTACAGGAGTTATCATGGCCTATCTGGGAGTTCCAGCGTTGGCTCAGCCAATTCATTTATTATTAGCGATAGTAATTGTTGGTTTGCAGTTTGTTGCATGGTTGAAGTTGACGCCGGGATTAATTCAGACAAAGAGAATTAGTCAGTCGGCACAGGTATTTAACGCTTAACATGGAAAAAACCATTGCCACCAGCGTCGTAAACGCGAAGGTCAAGGCATATATTGAATTAATTAAGCTCAAGCTCACGCTGGCAGTCGTTTTCTCCGGTGTGTTTGGTTACTGCTTGGCTGCTGACAGGGTAGAGTGGTGGAAAATTGCTGTGTTGGTAATTGCTTCCATTGCTATAACTGGCGCTGCTAACATTATTAACCAGATCATAGAGAAAGACTCCGATAAGGTAATGAAACGGACAGCCGTCCGGCCATTGCCTACGGGTCGCCTGTCCGTAAACGAAGCGGCTGTTTTTGCATTTATCTTGTTCAGCATAGGCTGCTATTTGTACGTTGAAGTGTTTAACATCCGTGCTGCTGCCTTGGCAGTTCTGTCGCTTCTATTGTATGGGTTTGTTTACACTCCTCTTAAGCGGAAGGGTCAAATAGCGGTATTTGTTGGCGCGTTACCGGGGGCATTTCCGCCCATGATTGGCTGGGTAGCAGCTACGAATCATTTTGGTTGGGCTCCAGGAATTTTATTTGCCATCCAGTTTTTCTGGCAGTTTCCTCACTTCTGGGCGATTGGTTGGCTAGCATTCGATGAATACAAAAAGGCAGGTATTCAAATGATGCCGGGGAGTGGTAAAAATGCTGATACGGCGTTCCGGATAATGATTTATACCTTATTTCTGGTTCCTGTGGGTTGGCTTCCCTATCTGCTGGGAATGACCGGAATTAATTCGGCATTGGTCGCCATGATTGGCGGAATCTTGTTCCTGGCACAAACGTTTCACTTAATGAGGACCTGTACGGATAAAGCGGCTTTACAAATGATGTTTGGCTCGCTGCTGTACTTACCAGTTGTACAGATTGTTTACCTGTTAGACAAAGTTTAAGGAACCATGAGTGAATTAGTAAATGACATAAAATTTGTTGAGGAGCCGGAAGAAACGCTCTCGATGAACCCCAAGAAATTTATTCTTTGGCTGTTCATCGTCAGTATTATTATGCTCTTTGCCGCCATGACCAGTGCGTATCTGGTTCGGAGAGCCGAAGGAAACTGGATGGAATATACGATACCGTCCGTCTTTTCGTACAGTTCAATTGTTCTGGTCGCGAGTAGTCTGACAATGCACTGGGCTTATCTAGCTGCAAAAAAAGATAACTTCGGCAGTCTGAAGATAGCGATAACTATTACTTTTGCACTTGGAATCGCCTTTTTGTATATGCAGTTCCAGGGTTGGGTTGAGTTAGTCAATCAAAATGTGTTTTTCGTTGGCAATCCGGCTGGCTCGTTCATGTATATATTTACAGGCTTGCATGCGTTCCATTTGATTTCGGGCCTGATCGTGTTACTTTTTTCTTTGGTGGCTGTATTTAGGTTTCGGATTCACGCAAAGAGCTTAAATCAACTGGAAATTGCCGCCGGTTACTGGCATTTTTTAGACATTTTGTGGTTGTATTTGTTTTTCTTTCTAGTCTATTTTCATTGATAATCTTTCTAGACGCATGGCGGCTACTGTGACGACCGATTCCCCAACGACTGACTCCGGACAAGTGTTCGACAAAAAAACCTGGATGGGTGGTGTCGAACCCATGAAGATAAGCTACGGTAAGCTGATGATGTGGTTCTTCCTGATCTCAGATACGTTCACGTTCTCGGCGTTGCTGGTGACGTACGGTCTGATTCGGTATAGCTACCCAGCCTGGGACCCGGCCATTTTTGGTGAAGTATTCAAGTTTTCGAATCTTTATTGGCCAACCCCGGAAAAGGTTTATAACTCAGTACCGTTTCTGCATGGTATCGATCTGCCCTTGATCTTCGTAGGTATCATGACCTTTATCCTCATTTTCAGTAGTGTTACAATGGTACTAGCTGTTGAGGCTGGACATCGGATGGACCGGGCTGATGTTGAGAAATATATGTTGTGGACCATTCTGGGCGGGTTTACCTTTTTGGGAAGTCAGGCCTGGGAGTGGAGTCACTTTATCCATGGTACGGAGACGGGTACAACCATTAGTGAACTGGTTAACGGTCAAACCATTCAACGTACGATCTTTGGTGCCAATCTGGTCGAAAATCAGTACGGTCCTCCTGCTTTTGCTGACTTGTTCTTTTTCATAACCGGTTTCCACGGAACACACGTATTTAGCGGTGTCATTCTGAACATCCTGATTTTCTACCGGGCTGCAACGGGTTTATATGATCGTCGTGGACACTACGAAATGGTTGAAAAAGTAGGTCTTTACTGGCACTTTGTCGATCTTGTTTGGGTATTCGTATTCACCTTCTTTTATCTGGTTTAATCACCTTTCACCATGTCTGATCATACACACGGAACCCATGAAGTTGGCGAGATCCCACCAGCGGATACGGGTGTTATCTGGAGAACCTTCTGGATACTTCTAGCCATTACTGCCGTCGAATTTACACTGGCTTATTTTATGAAAGCTGGCGGTTTAAGAACATCCATCTTCGTTATCATGACGTTGATAAAAGCGTTCTATATCGTTGGTGAGTTCATGCACCTTAAGCACGAGGTAAAAAGCCTTATCTGGGCCATCGTTGTTCCCGTAATTTTTATTGTGTGGTTACTTATTGCCCTATTGACCGAAGGCGGTTCAATTTTTGAATTACGTTAAGGTATGACGGCCACTCGAAAAGCCGGGATCCTGCTTGCTACGCTGCTGATCCCGGCTTTATTTTATGTATTCCTGCGGTTCGGTACAGAAAATCACTATACCCTTCCGCGTTATCTCCCCAAGATTGATTCGGTGAAAGGTGAGCCCTTGATGGGTAAAGTAACGCTGGCCGATGGACAGGTGATCACCGATACCATTTACAATCGCATTCCCCCGTTTAAGTTAATCGACCAGGACGGCAAAAGTATAGATCAGTCAGTTGTAAAGGGAAAGATCTACGTTGCTGACTTCTTCTTCACCCGTTGCGGAACGATCTGCCCCCGAGTTTCGTCACAACTTACCCGAGTTCAGGATATATTCCGGGCTAACCCGAGTATCGCTTTTTTATCCTATACAGTAGATCCTGAACATGACCGCCCGGAACAGCTGAAAGCGTATGCTCAGAAGTATGAGGCTATCCCAGGAAAATGGTATTTTCTGACTGGCACCAAGGCTGAAATTTACGATTTGGCTATGCATGGCTATTATCTCCCGGCAGTTGACAAAGGGGTAAAAGACGCTAGTCCCGACGAAACTTTTATTCACAGCCAAAAGTTGGTATTAGTAGATAAGCAGGGGATTGTCAGAGGGTTCTACGATGGAACCGACAAAGAAGACGTTGACCGGCTAGTGCTTGAAATTCGTGTATTGCTGGATATATACGGCAAAGAATAACTACTCTGATTATGGAAACGCTGCAACCTGTACAGGAACGAAAGGCTAACCGCGTTATCAATATATTGTCGCTGGCCATTCCGTTAGCTGTTGCCACTCTGTTAGGCATTCGGCAAAAGGTAAACCTCGGCGAGTGGACAACGTATCTGCCGCACATCAACGGCGCTATTAACTCAATAACGTCGGTACTGTTACTTACTGGTTTCTACTTCATTCGGCAGAAAAACGTCGAAGCGCACAAGCGGACGATGTTGATGGCATTTGCCCTTGGTACTGTGTTTCTGGTTAGTTACGTGTTGTATCACTTGACGAATGAATCGACGCCATTTGGTGGGCAGGGGTTGATCAGACCAGTCTATTATTTTTTGCTGGTTTCGCACATCGTGTTGTCAGTAGTTGTTGTCTGGTTTGTTTTGCGGGCGGTTTATTTTGCGCTTAGTGGGCAAATTATAAAGCACAAGCAAGCCGTTAAATACGCTTTTCCAATCTGGTTGTACGTTAGTACTACGGGCGTAATCGTTTATCTGATGATTAGACCGTATTACATCCATTAGCTAAACAAATGTTATGAAAAGCTGGAGAGTAATTTTAATCCTGGTTATGCTGGTAGTTGCGGTTCCGGACTTGATGGCGCAGTGTGCCATGTGTCGTGGAACGGTCGAGAGTACAGTCAGTAATGGCCGTAGTGTCATCGCATCGGAATTGAATTTTGGCATTTTGTATTTATTAGTGGTGCCTTACCTCATTGTCGCGTCTATCGGCTATCTATGGTATAGAAATAGTAAGCAGGAGCATGAAAGACGTCTCGAAATTACAGGCCGTGTTAAACGGGCTTTGTCCCAGATGTAGACAGGGCAAACTGTTCACCAAGCCCTTTTATTCGCCAAAAGGTTTTGATGAGATGTATGAGCACTGTCCGCATTGCGGATTGCGTTACGAAGTTGAACCAGGCTATTTTGTCGGTGCGATGTATGTAAGCTACGCTATATCAGGTGGGTTTGCTTTAGTCATAGGCTTCCTGCTATTTTACTTGGCGGGCGACCCTGAAGGATGGGTTTATGCGGCTGTCGTAGCGCCTGTTATGGTCTTGATCGCACCTATAAATTTTCGAATATCACGCGTTATCTGGCTCCATTATGTAGCTGGCATCAAACATGTAAAAGGGCTTTAATAAGCCCTTTTTTTTTGCTCCGATCATAAACCATTATAAAATAATAAGTCGCCTTCGGGCTACACCGGTGGGAGATAGAGGAAAACGCGCAAAAATGAATTATTTTTTCGTGTTCATGCAACCTGCTCTATCGTTTATTACATCTTGTCCACGAACCTAAACAAGTATGCTTCGACTTATACCGTTTTTTACGACTGAATCGCAGTTGATTGCTGCGTTGAAGCGGGGCGAAAGCCGCGCTCACAAGGTCGTTTACGAACGGTTTTCGGGCAAAATGCTGACTGTATGTACTCGTTATTGCGCCAATCGGGACGATGCCGAAGAAGTAATGCTTGACGGATTTATGCGGCTTTTTGACAAAATTGAACAGTTTCGGGAAGATGGCAGCTTTGAGGGATGGATACGGCGAATCATGGTAACTGAATCGCTCATGTTTCTCCGGAAAAACAAACAGTGGCGGCAGGAGATACCCCTTGAGGACGCAGCGGTTGAACCCGATTATGTGTGGGCAGATACAGCCATAAACGAAAACGATTTGCTTCGGTTAGTCAATCAACTACCCGATGGCTATCGGACAATATTCAATTTGTATGCCATTGAAGGATACGCCCACGCTGAAATAGCGACGATGCTGGATATTTCGGAAGGAACGTCGAAGTCACAATTAAGCCGGGCCAGAGCGATTCTCCAAGTTAGTTTAAAGAAAATGGAACAGGAACCGGGACGCCGGGACCAGACCGGAAACTATGAAAAAACAAACCGAAAGACAGCCAATTGATGACTTGTTTGCCCGCAAGCTGGGCGATATGTCATTGAAACCTAGCTCCGATGCTTTCGAGAGGCTACAGGCGAGGATGGGGCAAAAAAAAACAGAAACTAAAATCGTGTTCTGGCGTAACCCCGCGATTCAGAGCTATATGGCAGCAGCGGCCTGTCTGCTGTTGGTGTGTCTGTTTGGCTGGCTTTACTGGCCATCAGGCGATCGCCTAAAACCCGACTCGACTCAGATTGCCAGTAGCACACCAGTCAATGGACAGAATCGACCAGACTCGCAGCCTACTGGAAAAGACAACAAAGCCATGTCTACAGAAGCTGGTAACGACAGAGTTGTACCAACGGAGCCGTCAGTTGAACAGGAAACGATCAAGCCCGAACCAATCGAGCAGCTAGCGCAGAGTCAACCCGTGTCGGAACGGATAAAGAGCAAGAACGACCATGTTGTTGCACCAGTTAGACGTTTTGGTTCTAACGTAGAAAACAGAAAGAGCGAAGCCGTTGTAGCCCAAACGAAACCTGTTGAGAACAAACAAAAAACGAGTGATCTGGTCGCAACGACCACTATGCCCGTGCAACCAACAGTATCGGAGCCGCCAGTTGTTGCTACCATAAAGCCAGCGCCAGCTACGGAACGCGGCCTTGTGGTGACCATTGCCGAACCCGAAGCATTAGTCGCAGCCCGTCAGGCAGCCAAGGTCTCTATCGAGGAGAAAACGGCCGTAGCCCTCGCGGATAAGCAGTCGGAGAAAGATAATAAATCGGGTAATATCTGGCAGCAGGTAAAACGGTTTAAACAGGGGGACGTGTTTGCCAGAGGTGATCGCAGTGACAACGAGGGCGGTTTACTGGGTCGTGCCTATAGCGGTTTGAAGCATAGTATTGAAAAAGATAAATCAGCCAAGGAATGAAACGAATGCTGAAACTTATTGCTTCGGTAATTTTACTGCTACCGGCGTTTATCGCGCAGGCCGCACCCGAACATCCCGCCGATTCACTGGTCATTCGGTTTGCTAACCGCACTCGTCTGGTTATCTACGCGCCTGATAAAGCCAGCATTCAGGCTTTGTCCAACTATGATCTGAATAAGATCGTTCGCGAAATGAGCATGAAGCTGGATTCCGTATCAGGCGGTGAAACGGCTATTTCGAAGCAGGATGGGAGCCGATTCCTGAAGGATACTGTGCTCGTCGTTACGCGAAAGAAAAACGGGGTAACGATCGTTCTGAACGGGACAGGCGATTCGACTCGCTCGGATTCGGTAAAAAACCGGCAGCAGTACAAACGGTCGACAGTACGCCGGGGCATAAACTCATGGTCGAGGAGCATCGATTTTCAGATTGGTCTGAACACGTTGTTGACCCAGTCAACGCTGGCCGCTTATCCGAGTGATGTATATTCCCTAAAGCCGTTGGGCTCACGCTATTTTGCTGTCGCTTTTTCGCAGCGGCCAACCCTGATAAATGGCAAGCGGGCAAAATTCAGTCTCTATTATGCCCTTGAAGGGTCCTGGAACAACTACATGTTCGAAAATAACGTCGTAGCCCAGAAGGGAGCTACCCAGCTTGACTTTGTGCCCTATCCGGAACAGCTCAAGAAAAGTAAACTGACAACCTTTGCCCTGCAATTGCCCGTTGTGCCACGCGTCAGTTTTTACAATACAGCGGGGCGTAAAGTGTTTCACCTTGGTTTAGGCGGCTTCGTCGGTTACCGGCTCGACAGTTACACGAAGATCAAGCATCCGGATAACGACAAGGACCGTAACCATGCGAACTTTTACCTCAATGATTTTCGCTATGGTTTAGTGGCCCATATTGGTATCGTTCGGACGAATTTGTTCGTAAAATATGACCTGAATCCGGTTTTTCAGGAGGGGAAAGGACCGGACGTTCGTACACTGAGTTTTGGTATATCGTTTTGATGAGTCAGGAAATCGTTTCAATCATTGGGTGCGGGTGGATCGGTTTACCCCTGGCCGAGCAACTCCTATCGGCGGGTTACGTCGTCAAAGGAAGTACGACAACAGCAGAAAAAGTAACATTGTTGCGCCAGAAAAAAATCGACGTCCACCAATTGTTGCTCAATCCTGAACCCATTGGCGATCTGGCTGCTTTGCTGGAAGCGGATACGCTGGTTATCGATATTCCGCCGAAAGCGGCCAAAACGGGTGACGATTTTCACCCCTTACAGATTCAGCACATAATCGATGCCGTTCAGCAATCGACGGTACAGCACGTGATTTATGTCAGTTCAACATCAGTTTACCCCGATCTGAACCGGGTTGTTGTTGAAGATGACATCACCATACCCGAACAATCACCGTCACCGGGCCTGGTTATGGCAGAGCGTTTGGTACAGACACTCGAACCGGAGCGATCCGTTACTATTTTGCGTTGTGGTGGACTACTGGGATACGATCGTAATCCCGGCAAATACGTTGCGGGTAAAACGGTCGATACCGGTAGCGTTCCGGTCAATTACCTACACCCCGACGATGCCGTTGGTATTCTGACCGTTCTTGTTCAGCAAAAGCCAGCAGGCGTTTATAATGCAGCAGCCCCCCTACATCCGACCCGGGAAGCGATCTATCGAAAAAGCTGCTCGGAATTTGGATACGCCTTACCTACGTTCGTTGAGCCACCGAAGCCGGTTCCATACAAGGTCATCAGCCCGGCCAAACTGCTCGAAGCGATAGCGTACACGTTTCACTACCCCGATCCGTTGCAGTTCCTGTACGGCGATCGTGACTAACCAGCTTACGACCGTAGCAGGTGCCGGACGCGGGTGAGGAAGAAACCACCCGACGATTTGCTTTTGGGCGTTGTGGCGCGGTTTAAAGCCGCCAGGAACAGGAAATAACCCTGAGCATGCCACGCCCGGAACCGCTCACTGACCTGACTATCGTACTGCGGTAGATAGCTGAGTAACTTATCCAGGTCGAATCGGTCAGCAGCCACGCCAACGCCCGCCCGTTGCCCATCGATTGCGTTACAGGACTGCTCGAAGTGGTTCGGTTGCGGAATCATAAGAGCAGGTTTGCCCAGATAAGCGGCCTCGCAAACGGATTCGAAGCCAGCTGTTGTAACGATCGCTTTACAGCGCGCCATAAACTCCAGAAACCGTTTACCATCAATGGCATGATAGGTCAACGTTTCGTCAGTCACTTCGTCGGGAACGCTGACGCCCGAATGGAAGCCATGCATCGAAACCGCCGGATGTTCCTGATGCGCTTTTGCCAGCTCGATCTTCAGACCTGGCTGCGTAACATAGGCCAATAGAAAATCGCCCGATGTGGGTTTCATAGCCGTGATCTCCTGACGCAACAGGGGCGGTACGACCCGAATACGCTGGCTCGGCTCATCGGCTTGCTTATCGAACGACAACGCCAGCAATTCCTTCGCCCCGAAACAGGTCAGACGTGTATTAAATTTGAACGCCTGCCGATAGAACCATTGTCCTTTAGGCCGCTGGAAGTTAGAGTGGAAGGCGAAATACTGATGCGCTATGCAGATCATCGGGACCGATGGGCGCAGGAAGGCATACGTCAGGCCACCGAGCATTTCGTAGAAGTTAACGACTACATCGGGCCGCTTCGTTTCGATGTGGTCACGCACCTGCTTCAAACTGCGCCAGAAGGGACGGATAGACCGAATGGCCCGAATCGTTGTTCTGGTTGGTTCGAGTTCATTGGTGCCCGCGTTGTAAACCAGCCCTGGACTGAAGATTGGCGTAATCGGTGCGCTAAATTTCTCGCTAAAAAAAGCCGGTACGCTTCGTTCGGCTGTTACGCCCACCAGAGCCCCTACAACTTCGTGACCCGCAATCGTTAGAATTTGAGCCAGCGACAATGCCTGGGTCAAGTGGCCACGTCCTTCGCCCTGAACTAAAAATAAAACACGCATGATGGTGAGGTTAGTCGATCTGAATGCTTAGTGCTGGGCCAACTTGCACTGGCTGCTGTTCTTCTTCATCGTTGTCAGACGTATAGTAGAGCAAACTCCAGTTGCCATCATGGTCCTCGACGAGTGCGCTCATCGTTTCGACCCAGTCGCCGGAGTTCATGTACATGATCCCGTCATAGTCATGAATGGCGGGCTGGTGGATATGGCCGCAGATGACGCCGTCGCAGTTACGGGCGCGGGCCAGCTCCGTCAGTTTTTGCTCGTAATCGGAAATGTAACTAACCGCTTGTTTAATTCGGCTCTTAACCTGCTGGGAGAGAGAATAGTAAGGCAAGCCTCGCCAGTTGCGGTACTGATTGTAAAACTTATTTACCCAAAGTAGAAAGGTGTAGCCAATGTCGCCCAGATAGGCCAGCCACTTCATTTGTGAGGTGATCGAATCAAAAACGTCGCCGTGGGTAATGTAGAATTTTTTGTCGCCGGACAGCAGTATATAATCTTTGCGTATACAGAAGTTCCGTCCCACTTTAAGGGGCATCACCTGATCCAGAAAATCGTCGTGATTACCGCGTAAATAGATGACTTTTGTGTTGTAATGAACGATTTGCTTTAAAACCGTCTTAAAAAAAGCAGTATGTTTCTTCTTCCAGGTACCGTACTGTTTCAACTGCCATCCATCAATAATATCACCATTGAGAATGAGCCGCTGGCACGAATAATTGCGCAGAAACTCAGTGGCCTCTTTGGCTTTTGAACCGGCAGTGCCGAGGTGAATGTCAGAGAGTACAATGGTGCGGAACTGCGTACTTGATTTCATGGACGAATTTACCTTCCATGTATGAAGTAGGATTTATGCTAATGTTACCAAATTGCCAAGTTTAATGTCCTTGTAGGACAGTTATTCACATTGACTTAATACAAAACCATATATGGAAAATCCGGTGCTAATTTTTGGGGCAGGAAGCCTGGGCCTGACAGCCTTAGATTTATTCCAGCGTAATAACGTTGTCGTTTATGGGTTGCTGGACGACAACAAAGAACTGCACGGGAAAGAGTTTGGGGAGGTAACGGTGCTGGGCGAAACGGACGATGATGGCTTCCTGAAGCTTATCGGCCAAAAATGCGAAGCGTTCATTGCCATCAGCGACTCGCGCGTTCGCAAACGGCTGGTTAAATTACTCAACGAACGGCGTAAGGTTCAGCCCGTCAATGCTATTCACGACACAGCCGTTGTGTCTAAAATGGTCTTACTCGGACATGGTAACCTGATTGCGGCTCGTGCCGTCGTCAATCCCTTTTCGGAAATCGGTCATCACTGCATTATTCAATCGGGAGCTGTTATTGAAAGCCAGGCCAAGCTCGGTGATTACGTAAATGTAGGAACCGGGAGCGTCATTAACAGTGGCGTGACGATCGGCGAAGGGGCTTTCATTGGCACAGGGGCAACGATCATTGCCGGGGTGACCATCGGGAAAAACGCCCGTGTGGGAGCGGGCTCAGTGGTTGTGGAGAACGTCGATGCGAACGCAACCGTATTCGGCAATCCCGCCAATAAACTGTAGAGACGAATTACCATGCGTCTCCTGCGCGTCAGCAATAGTTTAGGTGACTGGACTGACTGGTTACGTCTTACGAGCGTCAGCAATGATCAACGAAATAAACCATTGCTGACGCTCGTAAGACATAATGATGCCGCACCGGCGGACCGGTCTCTACTCGACGTACAACACTTCGTTGGCAAGGAAATCCTGGTAGGTACGTTCAATGCCCTCACGTAACTCGGTTGTGTGTTTCCAGCCCATAGCGTGAAGCCGCGAAACATCCATCAGCTTACGAGGTGTACCGTCGGGTTTTTCGGTGTTCCAGCGCAGTTCGCCTTCGAAGCCAATCGTTTCTTTGACCATTTCGGCCAGTTCGCGAATGGTAACATCTTCACCCGTACCAATGTTGACAAACAGTTCGTCGCTGTAATGTTCCATCAGGTAGAAACAGGCATCGGCAAGGTCATCGGCGTGGAGGAATTCACGCATTGGTGAACCCGTCCCCCAGATTTCAACCGAAGGCTGATCATTGATTTTAGCCTCGTGGAACTTACGGATCAATGCGGGCAACACGTGCGATCCCTGCAAATCGTAGTTGTCGTTGGGACCGTACAAATTCGTCGGCATCGCCGAGATGAAATTACAGCCATACTGACTTCGGTACGCTTCGCAGAGTTTAATACCCGTTATTTTAGCGATCGCGTATGGCTCGTTGGTCGATTCCAAAAAGCCACTCAGCAAATATTCTTCCTTAAGCGGCTGCGGAGCCAGCTTCGGATAGATGCACGACGAACCAAGGAACAATAGCTTAGTCACCCCTGTTTCGTAAGAGCTATGGATGATGTTCGATTCGATCAATAGATTATCGTAAAGGAACTCGGCGCGGTATATATTATTGGCCATAATGCCGCCAACTTTAGCCGCTGCCAGAAACACATACTCGGGCTTCTCTTCGGCAAAAAAATTGGCTACCGCTGCCTGATTACGAAGATCTAATTCAGATGAGGTACGGACAATTATATTTTCATACCCTTCGGCATGTAACTTGCGAACAATAGCTGAGCCGACCATACCTCGGTGTCCGGCAACGTAAATGCGGGCCTGTTTTTCCACGATCTTTATTTATGTGAGAATGCCGGTTACACCGGAAACGGATTTACAAAATAATACTATATAGCCAAGCGTTGCAAACTTAACAAACTTAGGGCACCAATCGTTTACACTAGTTATGTTAACCGTATTATTTAAACGTTTTCCTTTTGTTGTCTTATTTTCGTTGACGGGAACATTGTTTGCCCAGCCTCAACCTGCACAACCCGCATCATTGACAACAGCGTCGAAGCCAGTTCTGGCGCCGTCCGGATCGTCGGCTATGTCGTTTTCTTCGGTGTCATCGTCCCTTGGCCTTCCATCAATGTCCTCGCTGAAAGAGAAGAAGGAAGAGTATCTCACCAACTTGAAAGACAGTAAAGATGCGCTCGTCTCCGATGGTATGCCTGATCTGGGCTTGAAGATAAAACACCTAAAGAAGCTAAAATCTGATAAAAAAGACAAGAAAAAGGTATCGAAGAACGAATATGAAGGCTTGACCATGATCAAAGCCTATACGAAAATGGGCAGTGGTGACCGGACCATAGTTGAAGAGTTTCATATTCTGAAAGATAACGATGCCGCCAAACCACTGCCGTATGTCCGGGATGTGTATCGCTACTACCAGCGGAGTAATCGGGTATCCAGTTCTATCATAAAAGATGAAGGGACGGGGCTCCTGTTGCATGGTCCTTACAAGCGTTACCAAAACGGTGATTTGGTTGAGGAAGGGTTTTATTACGCAGGTATGAAAGATGGTCGCTGGGAGAAATACGATGCCCGGTTTATGTTAAAAGATAAATCGCGGTGGGCAAAGGGGGTTCCGGCAGAGTCGAGGATAACGTATTACGATTCGACCCACCGGAAAGTTAAAGAAATTGTCCCGATCGAATACGGTAAAGTCAAAGGCACGTATACGGCTTACCACGAAAATGGGCTGCTTGCCGAAGAGGGGAAATACGACAATGGCGTTAAAATTGGGCGTTGGACGGAATTTTACCCGATTAGTCCGAGTGGTCGTCGTATGCGCAAAAAACTCACCCAACACGCCAGTGATCAGTGGGATACGGACTTCGAGCCCTATACAATTACGGAGTGGGATGAGAAAGGAAAAGTGACCTTCGAGCGGGCCAAAGAAAAGGTAATCCAGGAAGAGGAAACCGAAAACTAGACGGGCCAGAACAACGCTGTTCCAGCCTCATTTGGACAAACTACTTGAATACGCCTTTTGGGTCGGGACGTTTCGCCTGTAGATCGGCCAGGTAAGTCAGATCCAGAATAGAAAAGTCGAGCGTATAAGCCTGGTGAAAGTATTCCCAGGCTTTGTCGTAATCGGTCTTCAGAAAATTGACCAGTGATAATTTCTGGTAGGAAGTAGCCAGCGCCGGACCGATGGCCAGCGATTTCTGCAAATACTGCTCCGCTTCGGCCAGATCACTCGGATCCGCTTTGTCCTGATAATTTTTTATCTGGAGAGTCGCCAGATCCGTCATCAGTACGGTATTGGTATCCGCGATGGCTACCCCTCGCTTCAGCATTCGGATGGCGTCGGTCGTATTGTCTTTCTGATAACAGACCACGCCCAGGCCCCAATACGCATCGGCATTTTGCGCGTTGAGTAACCAAGCCAGATTAAAGCGATGAGCCGCTGTATCCAGATCACCCTTCATCACATAGTCCCAGCCACGGGCCGCAAAAAAGTCGCTGGCTTCGGGCCGACTGGCAAAATTTCGGTCACAGTCATTCAGAAAATGAATTTCCTGATCGATTTGAGCGGCAGTTTTAGGTCGTTCACCAAAAAGAGGCAACGTATTCGCTGAACCTGCCGATTCCGGGGTTGCACTATCCGACGCCGTCGATTCCGCTTTTGCCGTATTGCGTTCTGTCGTAGCTGCTGTGCTGCTTAACGCCCGCGTGGCAGTAGGCCGCGCTGACGTTACAAGCTGTTTGGGCTGTGCCAATGATAAGATAGGCAACATGACCAAACTCCACTGCACCAGATTCATCCGGACGTTCATACTGACTAACACACTGCTGGTATTATGGGTAAAACGAATGGGGAATCCAAGTTAGTACATTGCGCTGATACTACCGACGGCCTCCCTTTGCCCCGGAGCGTTTTGCACCACTTGTTGGCCCACCTGATTTTCGTGCCGAAGCGCCAGAACGTGGCCCAGTAGGCCGAGAAGTGGTTTTTTTTGCTCCGGTCATCTTCGATTTCGCTTTTAGGCGGTCCTTTCCACTCGGTGTATTTTTCTCCTTTTTTTCGTGAAAGGCACCCAAAAACGTCGGATCTTCTTTCCGCCGTTGCTCGTCCATTTCACGCAGCATAGCCTGTTGTTCGTCAAAAGGCGTTTCGGTGACTTCGACCAGAGCGGGTAGCGGTTGCCGGGGGATGGTCATGCGGATGATCTTTTCAATCTTCTGCACGTGGTATTCCTCGGCTATAGTCATAAAGGTGATGGCTTCGCCGGTGTGGTTTGCCCGACCCGTACGACCAATGCGGTGCACGTAATCTTCGTAAATGAGCGGCACGTCAAAGTTGATAACATGGCTTACCTCAACCACATCGATGCCCCTGGCGGCTACATCCGTCGCAACCAGGACCTGAATGTTTCCCTCTTTGAACGCATCCATAGAGTTCATTCGCGTGTTCTGCCCTTTGTTCGCGTGAATGACCCGAATCTTGTCGGTCTCGACCACTTTTCGTGCCAAAAATTTGTAAATATTGTCAGCGGTCGTTTTCGATCGGGCGAAGATAATGACGCGATTGAAGGCGTCTTTACTGATCATGTAATCCAGCAGATTGATCTTCGTACGAAAGTTCGGTACTTCATACAGCACCTGGTTGACCATGTCGGCTGTCGATGCCTGTGGTGTCACCTCAACTTTAATCGGCGCTTCCAGAAATTCCGACGAAAGCCGCTCTACACGTCCGCCGAAGGTTGCCGAAAAGAGCAGGTTCTGCCGTTTTGTGGGAATGATCTCCAAGATAGAGCGGATCTGCGGCATAAAGCCCATATCCATCATCTTGTCAGCTTCGTCGAGAATCATCGTCCGAATATCTTTCGTATTGATCTCACCCGAACGGTACAGATCCATGAATCGACCGGGGGTAGCCACGAGTATGTCAACGCCTTTACGCAGGTTCTCGATCTGCGTTTTGGGGCCGAGACCACCGTACAGCGCGACGTGCCGCAAGCCGGTGTATTTGCCTAGCTGACTGACCGCTTCGTTGATCTGCGTGACCAGTTCCCGCGTTGGAGCCAGGATAAGTGCTCTTGGGATGGAACCCTGGGCGTATTTTATCTTCATCAACAGAGGTAACAGATAGGCTGCCGTTTTGCCGGTTCCGGTCTGTGCAATACCCAGCACGTCGTGATTGCCCAGACTCAGCGGAATGGTTTTTTGCTGAATGGGGGTCGGTTCGGTATAGCCGAGGTCGGCAATCGCGTTGAGCAACTGTCGGTTAAGATCGAATTGCTCGAAAGAAGTAATTTCCATGTAGTGTATCCGACAGCGTACGACTGTCGGTGTTATGTCGCCAAAACAAAGAATGGCAGCTGTATCGTAGACCTATCTAATTGTGGTGCAGGCTACTTTTTAAAACTGGTTTAACACCCGTTCCACTCCGCTAACGTATCCGGAGCCAAACAGATTCACATGAACGAGCAGCGGATAGAGATTATAGATGGCAACACGCTCGTCGAAATTGTCCTGAAGCGGAAATGCTTCGTCGTAGGCGTCGTAAAACCGCTGCGTAAAACCACCGAATAATTTCGTGAACGACAGCTCCGCTTCCCGAAATCCGAAGTAGACAGAAGGATCGATCAACGCCGGCTGACCCGCTTCGGTAACCACCACGTTCCCCGACCACAGATCGCCGTGGAGTAGGGCCGGCCGTTCGTTCGGCAGTAGGTCGGGTAAGCGGGTCTTTAGCCGGAACAGGGCATCGTACGACTGTTTCGATAGCAATCCTTTGTAAAGTGCCATACCCGCCTGGGGCAGTAGCCGTTGCTCGAAAAAGAAGTCGAGCCCATTGACCGTTGGTGTATTGGCCTGGGGTAAGGAGCCAATGTAATTATCGAAACTCAACCCAAATTTTGGCTGGGTGTGCGAATGCAGTACCGCCAGTGCCTGACCCAGGGTCTCCCAGTACTGCTTATCAGGCGTACCCGGCTCGATGTAGTCGAGGATCAGGTACGATTTGTCGAGTTCCTGCCCGTAGCCGATCACGGTTGGAATGTGTAACGCATCCGTTTGACGGAGTAAATCGAGTCCAAGAGCTTCCGTTCCGAACATGTCCCGTTGTTCAGCGTGATTCCACTTTACGAAAAAAACGCCCTCCGAACAGAATACCCGGGCCGACGTATTGATGTCACCACCCGACAAAAACTGTGTTTCCAGTACGTCTACCGGCTGGCCCAGGGCAGAAAATAGAATGCTTTCAAAAAAGGAAAATTGTTCGTCTCCCCAGAAATTCATGCGTTATTCGCGTAATGATGGTCGTTAAGCAAAGGCACTGCGCCAGTATCGATCGACCATCGAATCTAACTCAGTTTATGAACGCGCAGATTCAGCACCTCTACGATATTGCTAAAAAATCAGAACGTCGGATCATTGGGTTAATGTCAGGCACCTCGCTCGATGGACTCGACGTTGCGCTGTGCCGCATCTCAGGCGACGGTCCAGCGACTGCGGTTGTGCTCGAGCAATTTACAACGGTGCCGTATGATGACGAGTTCAAGGAAGAAATCCGGACCATCTTTGCCAAACGCACGATTGATTTTGAACGGTTATGTGTGCTGAATCCGTACGTCGGTCGGCTTCACGGGCGAATGATCAGTGACTGTCTACGCGGCTGGAACATCGAACCTAACGCCATCGATCTGATCGCCAGTCACGGCCAAACGGTTTATCATGCTCCCAAAAGCCAGCACCGGCGTGATAAGTTCCCGAATGCTACGCTCCAGATTGGCGACGGCGACCATGTTGCGGCCACGACCGGCATTATTACGTTCAGCGATTTTCGACAGAAACACGTGGCATTAGGGGGCGAAGGGGCACCTTTGGCCGTGTATGGCGATTACTTTATGTTCTCTGAGCCGGGCGAAAATCGTATTTTGCTCAATATGGGCGGGATTGCCAACTTCACCTATCTGCCTGCCGATGGAGATGCCAGTAAAGTGTTTACGACCGATACGGGTCCGGGCAATACGCTCCTGGATGCCTACGCGCGCCGATTGCTAAACAAACCGTATGACGAAGATGGGCAACTAGCAGCCAGCGGTCGGGTCAATACTGCCTTGCTCGAAGCGCTGAGAACGAATCCTTTTCTTGACGCTCCTTTCCCCAAAACGACGGGTCCGGAAGTATTTAACGTGGCTTATGTAACCGATGCACAGACCCGTAGCCAGACCACTAATCTATCGTCCGCTGACCTGATGGCAACACTAGTTCAATTCAGCGCCGATACGATTGCCAGTGCCATTCAGCGGGTTATCAATGATACGGAAACGCACGTGTACATGAGCGGGGGCGGTGCGCACAACCCGATGCTGACAGGTGCTATCCGGAAATTATTGCCAACCTGCTCGTTTGGTCAAACGAATGAATTGGGTATCAACGGAGACGCAAAGGAAGCCGTGTTGTTTGCCGTACTGGCCAATGAAAGTCTGGCGGGTGGCACAACGTCATTTGGCGACCGACAGGGCGTTCCAACGGTTTCGATGGGCAAAGTGAGCTTTCCGAAGTGATTGAACGAAGGCTCTAATCCGGCCTATGACTTTGGCCTGAACACCTTCAAGATGGTTTCGTTTGTTGTCAGAAAAGGGCCATCAATGAGGTCGATGCAGTAGGGGATAGCCGGAAACACGACGGATAGGCACTGACCAATCGCGGTCGGTTTGCCGGGTAAGTTCAGGATTAGCGTCTGATTGCGAATGCCGGCCGTTTGGCGGGATAGAATGGCCGTTGGTACGTATTTGAGACTTTCCTGCCGCATCAGTTCACCGAAACCGGGGAGCATTTTCTGACAGACAGCTTCGGTCGCTTCGGGGGTTACATCGCGGAGGGCGGGACCCGTACCACCAGTTGTTACGACCAGGCAGCAACCCTCAGCGTCGGCCAACTCGATCATGGTGGCTTCCAACTGATCCTGTTCGTCGGGAATGACCCGGTAAACCGGTTCCCAGTCGCAGGTTAACCAATCGGTCAGGAGTTTAACAACGGCTTTACCGGGAATATCTTCGTAAACGCCTGCACTGGCCCGGTCTGAAACGTTGATGATGCCAATTCTGATCATGTGTGTTATAGGGTAGCTGGTAGCTGCCGTATGGTGCAGCTACCAGCCATTGAATTAAGGTTTTCGGCGTTTCAGCGCCAGATCGTGTGCGGTATCGTAATAGGAGCGAAGATTGCTCCAGTCGAAGACCTCGGCAATGCTTTCAACACGGTTGCGCTGTGCGATCCGGTCCCGTTGCGCCATCCGGACAAATCGGAACAGCACACTGGCTAACTGGTCGGCAGCTTCGTTGAAATTCTGCGTCCGGCGATTGATCACGTAGATGCCCCGGTTTTCGTAGTCCCGCATGATCTGCATGATGAAGTCACCAAAGCCTGACTGATCGCTGGTAACGGTCGGAATACCCCGAACAACGCATTCCAGTGGTGTATAACCCCATGGCTCGTAGTAGCTTGGAAATACCCCAAGGTGGCAGCCACGCACGAACTGGCTATAATCTAGGCCGAACAGCGGGTTGGTCGATGCGATAAAGTCAGGGTGATAAACGATTTTGACCCGGTCGTATTCGTTATTGACCAGATTGGCCTGCTGAATAAAGCGGGTCATGTCATCTTCCCGTACCAGGTTATGCGTAACGAACGGCGGCAAATGCTTGGTTTTCCAGCTTTGGACTGTGCGCCGGAGCCGAAGCCGCCAGTAATCGTCGACAAATTTGTTTAGATCGGGCAGGGTGTTCTCGGTGTTGGAGGCCGCTGCCAGGAATAGTCGTTCACCAACCTGTTTCTCGATGCTTTCGCACGTTTCCTGAATTTCGTCGAGGAGTGCCCGTGAGTGCAGCACGTCGGGGTTGATCGATGTGTAGGGTTGTTTGGTCACCATAAACATCACGACCGTCATGTCCATACCCGCTTCCCGCATTCGGAAATTGAGCCGGGCGAGGGCTTCGAGCGTCAGATCATAGCCTTTGTTCGAGAATTCGAATCGACCTGATGTAAAGAAGTAAAGCGTTTTCTCAAGATCGAACGAATAACTCTGGAAGAAGTGACCCATCACGAATTCATGGATCTTCTCCTTATACCGAACGTGCAGATTCTGAAATTCGTGCGTAGCGGCAAATCGGGTAATATTCAGGCCATTAGGCAGAATAAGGTCCGGGTTTCGACCGAGAAAAACCTCGCACTCGCGGGCGGTTACGTCACTAACGGTCGTAAATACGTGCGATTGCAGGGCCGCCAGCCGTTCGACCGTTGCCTGCGTGTCGATGCCATAATGCAGGGCTTCCCGTTTCCAGTCGAAAAAAGGCAGTTTGCCGTAGAAACCTGCTTCGTTCTGAGCCAGGTAGCGGCCAAGCATTGTGGCGTGGGTGGTGAAAACCGTGGCTACTTTGACATTGTCCCGGCGCAGATCGGGCAAGCCGGTGCTGGCCATCCACTCATGGAAGTGAGCGACAAAGTCGACCCGGCGCGAATGATCGGCTGCCAGCAGGGTGATAAACTGCCGCACCATTTCACCAAAGGCAATGGTCTGATTCACCAGATCTTCGACGTTCATCGTCGACAGCTGGTGATTCTGCCAGAGCTGCCCTTTGATATAGTTTAGCTGATCCTGGCCGATGCTGTTTACATCGAACAAGACCACGCGCGGACGACCTGTAACTAGCCAGTAGCCATACTCGACGGTGTAGCCCATCTGTCGCATTTTGCGAACAGTTTGCCCAATCTCGGTCTCATCGGAGTCGGTAATCGGTTCAAATTCGGCGGCTGCCCGTTGGGGAAAGTACGGGCCGATCGCTACATAATTATCATCCCATTTTTCGACCATGGCCGGTACTTTTGACCGAATGACCGTATAAATACCGCCCACCTGATTACAGACCTCCCAGGCGATTTCAAGCAGTAACTTCCGCTTTGATGTTGAAAATACCGATTCCAAATTAGCTGATAGTTTTGGGATATTGTGGATTAGTAGAGATCACGTGGTTTAGCCCTGCAATCAAATACTATAAACAATAAAAGACAAACTTGTTTATTTCAAATAAGAGCGGGCGTCCAACACCTGCGTCTGTTTATTCTTGGATATGGTATAATTAAAACCCGGCTGAATGCTGAATGCGCCTGTCTCTCCTTGTTTATTTACAGCTAAAAAGCCAACCTGAATGTCTTTATAATCTTGTTTTTTCACAATTCGAAGGGCTGCTTCCTCGCAGGCCTGCTGGGGTGTCCGGCCCTGTCGCATTAACTCAACGACCAGAAATGAGCCACAGGTCCGCATAACAAGCTCACCCAGGCCCGTTGCACAGGCGCCACCGATCTCATTATCGACGTATAATCCAGCACCGATAATGGGCGAATCGCCTACCCGACCCGCCATTTTGTAGGCCAATCCGCTGGTGGTGCAGGCACCCGAAATATTGCCCTGATCATCGATCGCGAGCATACCGATGGTGTCGTGCCGTTCGATGTTGGCGATGGGTTTGTACTTGGCCGTTTTTAACCACTCACGCCATTCTTTTTCGGCCTTTTTCGTTAGCAGATTTTCCTTCTTAAACCCCTGCGACAACGCAAACTGCAACGCTCCGTCACCAGCCAGCATAACGTGCGGTGTTTTTTCCATGACGGCTCTGGCTACCGAAATCGCGTGCATGATGTGTTCCAGAAAGACGACCGAACCCGCGTTGCCTTTCTCATCCATGATGCAGGCATCGAGCGTTACGCGACCGTCGCGATCGGGCCGACCGCCGTAGCCAACGCTCATGTCATCGGGGTCGGCTTCGGGTATGCGAACCCCGGCTTCGACAGCCTCCAGCGCCCGCCCACCCCGATCAAGTACAGTCTGGGCTGCCTGGTTTGCTTTAGGTTGTTTCCAGGTTGAAATGACCATTGGCCCGGCTGCGGGAGTCTCATTCGGGGTCGGTAAACTAGCGTTGAACGAGAGTGTCGGAAAGAGGCCAGCCAGTGAACTGACAGACAGGAAACGGCGTCGATTTACCATAATATAGCTACGAATGGCCCAAAATAAAGGAATAAACAGTTGGCATTTACTACTTTTAGCCGATTTATTACGAATGAACTATGGAAGATTCCAGAAAGCATATTCTGCTGATGGATGGTCCCGACAACAAGGGACTGATTTATCACGTAACGGGCGTTCTATTCCGCCACGGCCTAAATATTATTCACAACGACGAGTATGTCAGCCCGTCGGGGCGATTCTTTATGCGAACCGAATTCGAAGGTGAATTCGACAGTGCTGCCCTCCTGAACGAGCTGAAAACCACACTTCCCGATCCGGGAATCACCTTTCGCCTGAATCCAAAGCGCAAGAAAAATATAGTCGTTCTGGTCACGAAAGAACACCACTGCCTGGGTGAGTTGCTGATCCGCTACGCGTTTGATGAGCTGGACGCCGATATTCTGGCCGTTGTCAGTAATTACAATAGCCTGCAACCGTTGGTTAGCAAGTTTGGTATCCCGTTTCACTACGTTACACACGAAGGCAAAACCCGTGAGGAACACGAAGAGGCAATCCTACGCACACTGGCTATTTATGAACCCGAATACCTGGTTCTGGCCAAGTACATGCGGGTGCTGACCCCCGGCTTTGTCAACCAGTTTCCAAACCGGATTGTCAACATCCACCATTCCTTTTTACCCGCTTTTATTGGCGCTAACCCCTACCGGCAAGCCTACGAGCGAGGGGTTAAGATTATCGGCGCAACCGCTCATTTTGTTAACAACGACCTCGACGAAGGACCGATCATTGCGCAGAACGTGAAAGACGTTGACCATCGACATACGGCGGCTGACATGGCTACCGAAGGCAAGGATGTGGAGAAAATTGTTCTGTCACAGGCGCTGAAACTGGTCTTCAACGATCGGGTCTTTATCGCGGGAAACCGTGCTATTGTTTTGTAAGACAACCTGATTTTAGACGTCGATTTAGGTAATCCTGATCAAAACAGCGAGATTATTGCCCATTTGTCAATAGAGTCAGCAAAAAAGCTCGTCTCTTTCTATCAGGAATATGGTATATTTCGGGCCTGAAAAATCCCATTAACGTCGATTTCCTGTTCCCTGCTGAATCATGCAAAAACTCCAAACATTAGACTACACAGTCTTTTTTGTTTACTTCATTATTGTTAGTGCCTATGGGTACTGGATTTACAAGAAAAAACATTCGGCCAACATGTCTACCACCGACTTCTTCCTGGCGGAAGGGTCGCTGACCTGGTGGGCTATCGGTTCTTCCCTGATTGCGTCTAACATTTCGGCTGAGCAGTTCATTGGTGCCTCGGGTGATGGGTTCGCGATGGGTTTGGCAATCGCTACCTACGAGTGGATGGCAGCCGCTACGCTGATTGTGGTGGCAGTCTTTTTTATGCCCATTTACCTCAAGAACCGCATCTTCACGATGCCGCAGTTTTTGACCCAGCGCTACAATAACACCGTAGCCATGATCATGGCCATCTTTTGGTTGTTCCTCTACATTCTCGTTAACCTGACGTCTATTCTGTTTCTGGGAGCACTGGCCGTTTCGACCATTTCGGGTCTGAACTTTACGGCCTGTATGATTGGCCTGGCCGTTTTTGCGGTTATCATTACCCTGGGGGGGATGAAAGTAATTGGCTATACCGATGTAATTCAGGTGTTCTTCCTGATCCTGGGCGGCTTGGCGACGACCTACCTGGCGATCAATCTGGTGTCAACTCAGAATGGTACGGAAGGAATTCTCAATGGGTTTGACATCATGCTTACCCAGTCGTCGGATCACTTCCACATGATCTTCGAAAAAAGCAATCCGCATTATTCATCCCTTCCTGGCTTAACCGTACTGATTGGCGGTATGTGGATTGTGAACCTCAACTATTGGGGTTGTAATCAGTACATTACGCAGCGCGCACTTGGGGCGGATCTGAAAACGGCCCGCGAAGGTATTCTCTTTGCGGCCTTTCTGAAATTGTTGATGCCCGTCATCGTTGTCTTGCCTGGTATTGCCGCCTACACCTTGTATCAGAATGGGTTATTTCACCAGGAAATGCTGGATGCTACCGGCGAAGTCAATAAAGACCACGCGTATCCGGTATTGCTGAACCTGTTGCCTGCTGGTTTGAAAGGGCTTTCGTTCGCGGCCTTGACGGCTGCGGTGGTTGCGTCGCTGGCGGGTAAAGCCAACTCGATCTCGACCATTTTTACGCTCGATATTTTCAAAAAATACATTTCGCCGGAAGCCAGTGAACAGCGGTTGGTTCAGGTCGGCCGAATCACGATCTGGGTGGCTATGCTGATGGCGATTCTTATTTCGCCGTTCATGGGTATCGACAAGAAGGGTGGGTTCCAGTTTATTCAGGAAATGACCGGCCTTGTTTCTCCGGGCGTTTTTGCCGCCTTTCTACTGGGCTTCTTCTGGAAAAAGACGAACTCGGCAGGAGCCATGTTTGCCATTGTCGGCGGCTTCCTGCTCTCGTTGTTTTTTAAATTCGTACTGCCCGACCTGGTCAATCTGGAGTTTCTGGCCCCATACGGATTCGCCGTACCAAACCCGAATGGTGTCTATACAATACCTTTCCTAGACACGATGGGCTTTGTGTTCCTGATCTGCGTAGCGGTGATGATTGTTCTTGGTATTCAGAAGCCTGGCGAAAAAGGGCTGGCTATCGACGCCAGTATGTTCAAGGTCGCCCCTTCGTTTGCAATAGGTGCTGGCCTGATTTTATTTCTGGTCGTTGTTCTGTACGGAATATTCTGGTAGGTATCAGGGCTTAACCTGCTCCACCACGCGTTGAATGGCGTTGGCACTGGCTTCGATACGTTCGTATTCGCCCAGTATAGCCGACGCCATTTGTAGGCTGGGCCGACGATAAATCATAGGACTTGGCTGACTGCTTTTACCGCTCAGATGCAGCGCATCCAGACCAATGGTCGTGAACTGGCCTGCGTTCCGGCCCGAAACGCCAACGCCAGCCATGATCTCGATTCGTCCGGCGGACTGCTCGGCCAGTTGACGAAGTACAGCCACACCCAACTCGGCGGAAGGATGCTGCCCAGACGTAAGTATGCGGATGGCACCCGTACGAATGACGGCTTCCAACGCTTCTACCGGATCGTGGGTCATATCAAAAGCCCGATGGAAGGTAACCTGCATCGGATAGGCCAGATCAACGAGTTCTTTGGTCGTCACTTCATCGACAGTGCCGTCGGCTTGCAGAATACCGAATACAACACCATCGGCACCCAGCGATTTGGCAACTGCGATGTCGGTTCGCATCACATCAAGCTCGGTCGCTGAATAGAGAAAGTCACCCCCGCGTGGGCGTATCATCACAAATAACTGGATAGACAGCTGCTGACGGGCCAGTTGAATCAGGCCGGCACTGGGTGTGGTGCCGCCTTCGCTCAGGCCACCACACAGTTCAATACGGTCGGCTCCGGCGCGTTGGGCCGTCAGGCAGGAGTCAAATGAATAAGCACAAACTTCAATTTGCATGCTGGACTTGATCAAGAGTAAGAACAAAAAGCGATAAGTAAATAGAAAATAGTAAGGGCAAATGCATTGACTCGTGCGAAAAGTGTGTATTTTAACTGAAAGTTCTCTTCGCAACCAGATTTGCCTGGAGATTAAAACAAAAGTAAGGAATGACTGTTAATGGCCTAAATGCCGGTCTAAAGGCGTTTACAAACATTTTTGCTGAAAAGTGCTTGGATATTAACCGTTTTTTTACTTTTGCACCCTCATTGAAAAATAGTCATTAAATACTGAAGACACTATGTACTGGACACTCGAACTCGCATCCTACCTGGAAGATGCTCCCTGGCCTGCCACTAAAGACGAACTGATTGATTATTCGATCCGCTCCGGTGCCCCACTGGAAGTTGTCGAAAACTTACAGGAGCTTGAAGATGACGGCCAACCGTATGAAAGCATCGAAGAAATCTGGCCGGACTATCCGACCAAAGACGACTTCTTCTTCAACGAAGACGAGTACTGAGCCGGCTGGACAGTCTTCAAATCAAAAATTAAAAGGCGTAATCCAATGAGTGGGTTACGCCTTTCGTTTTTACATCAAATGATCTGTCGCTGACCGGCGACTACGATCATCCAGCCATTATATACACTTACTGTTCCTTTACAGCGTTTGCTGTCGATGTGTTCTTTACCGACCGATCATATTTTTTGGGCGCATACAGGAATCCAAATGCTTCGGCACCCTGTTTCGTGTGAACTTTGTGGTGAACGTAATGTGCCCGCATGATGCGTTGCATGTAGCGGCCACTCGTGTCGATCTTCATCTTCACCCGTCGGTGAACGATAACATCGTGAAATATAAAGTAGAAGAGACCATATAACGTAACCCCCGCGCCAATCCAGGTCAGAAAATTCAAGGTTGGAATATCTACCCCAATGAGGATAAGGCCAATGGCTGTCAGGCTGAATACGACCGCAAAGAGGTCGTTTCGCTCAAAAAAACCTTTGTGATGGTTGTGATGATCGCGGTGCCAATCCCATAGAAAACCGTGCATTACGTATTTGTGAGTGAACCATGCGACACCCTCCATAAACAGAAAAGTCCCTAGCACCAAGACAACGTTTAGCAGCATTTTTGTGTTATTTAAGTAGACAAAGGTAAGTAGTAATTGAGCGTCGCTCAGTCACCAATTACTACCTAGTAACGGTTTGTTTTATTGAAAAGTTGGTTTGAGTAAGCTGACTTTTTAACGGAAAATAGAGATACACAACGAATAGTTGCATGATTCACGGAAATACGTATCTTTATCCCAATTCAGTGCTCAACCAGATGAACCCATCAGATATGGACCATCAGGCGCTTAAAAACCTGGTCAAACGGGGAGAGGGTAGCAATTTAGAGTTCAAACTGAAAACGAACCATCCCGAGAAAATTATCCGGGGTGTGGTCGCTTTCGCTAACACGAATGGCGGCATTATGCTGATCGGCATCGGCGACGACAAAAAGATTGTCGGGCTGAAATACGCCGATGAGGACGAATACCTGCTCGTCCGGGCCATCAATAAATATTGCTTCCCGCGAATCAGCTACACTATCGATCGTGTTCAACTCTACGACGAACGTGAAGTGCTCGTGATTCGGGTGCCCCCCAGCCCAACCCGTCCGCATTACATCATTCCCGATCCGGCCGAACCCGAAACGAAGAAAGTTTATGTCCGGGTAGCTGACAAGTCGGTGCAGGCTAGTCGCGAAGTGCGTGAAATCCTCAAAGGGGAGCAGGCTGATCGCGACATTCGGTTCAACTACGGTGAGAAAGAACATAAGCTCATGCAGCATCTCGGCGAACACGATACCATCACAGTCGATCTGTTCGCGTCGATAGCGGGAATCTCCCGCCGGATTGCTTCCCGAACGCTCGTTCTGCTGGTACTGGCCAACGTTCTCGAAATCCACCCGAGTGACATCGTTGATCAATACACGACCCGACAGTTGAATTAGTGGAGTGGGGAAGCTCGTATGCCGTATCTATGAGACACGGCATACGACCAGCTTCCCTCACTCCACTAATTCGTTATAAACTCGCTAACAGCTTCTCAACTTGCGCATACGCGTACTGCAACTGCTCGTCGGTGGTACAGTAAGGCGGCATCATATACAGCACATTGCCTAGCGGACGCATCAGCACCCCCCGATCAAGCAGAAACGTATACGCCTGATCGCGAATGCTATTGAAGTAAGACGTTTGGCCACCCGCCGTTAGGTCGAAAGCGAGTAGCGTGCCCAGTTGCCGGATGTTATCGACAGTTGAATACGTGCGCAGTCTCTGAACAAATGCCGCATGGCTTTCGCTGATCCGCTGGATGCTGGCCTGTGTTTCGGCGGATAGCAGCAGATCCATACTGGCTAAAGCAGTCGTACAGGCAATGGGATTAGCCGTGAAGGAGTGGCCGTGGAAAAGCGTTTTGCTCTTGTCGCCGGACAGAAACGCGTCATAGATCACCTGGGTGCAAGTTGTTACACCCAGTGCCATTGTTCCGCCGGTCAGTCCCTTCGACAGGCACATTAGATCCGGTTTTTCCCGCAAATGATCCGAGGCAAATAGCTTCCCCGTTCGCCCGAATCCCGTCATCACTTCATCCGCAATAACGAGCGTTCCGTGCTGACGAGCCAGACTAAATAAGTCGTTTAGAACGCCCGGCTCGTACATGACCATGCCTCCGGAGCCCTGCACCAGCGGTTCGACAATGAAGGCCGCGACTTCGTTTGTGAAGAGTTTCTTCGCCTGGTCGAGCACCGCGTCTTCCTGACCGGCAATGGGCGTTGGCAGGTACTCAACGTCGAACAAAAACGGCATAAACGGTGCGGTGAATGCACTTCGGCCACTTACTGCCATCGCACCGAACGTGTCGCCGTGGTACGCTCCTTCCAACGCAATCACTTTATAACGCGGTGCACCCAGATTATGCCAGTACTGAAACGCCATTTTCAGGGCGACCTCAACCGCTGTCGATCCGTTGTCGGAATAGAAAACTTTCGATTGATTAGCGGGTAACAACGCGAGTAGCCGTTCCGCCAGTTCGACGGCGGGCTGATGCGTGAAACCCGCAAAAATGACGTGCTCCAGCACCTGTAACTGTTCCGAAACCCGTTGGGCAATGTATGGATGCGCGTGTCCGTGGAGATTGACCCACCAGGAGGCAACCATATCGAGGTATTCTCGGCCATCGGCGTCGTAGAGTACCGACCCATTCGCCCGCACAATCGGAATGGGCAGCGGAGCCGTCTGCATCTGGGTGAATGGATGCCAGATTACGGCTTTATCGCGTTCCGATAAATTCTGTAAACTGGTTGGCGTATTTTCGGATAACATCTTGTGTAAAAGTAGGTTCCTGCCCGATTCGGCCAAGGCAGGGAAGGTTTGTATAAGTTAGAATGAACGATTCCGAAGTCGTAACCGTCGGACCGTTGAAAATAATACCAGCAATCGGAATGTTGCGGCTGCGACAAGCCTCAACGGACAACAGCGTATGGTTAATACTGCCCAGATAGTTACGGGACACCAGAATAACCGGCAGCCCGAGTCGCTGAACCAGATCAATGTTCAACTCATGATCGTTGAGCGGAACCATCAAACCACCCGCCAGCTCGACAATCAGTGCATTGCTCGTTTTTGGTAGAGCAAGCGAATTAAGGTCAATATGAATACCGTCGATATCGGCAGCTGCGTGCGGTGACAGCGGCTGAGTAAGTCGATACGCTTCCGGATGGAATTGCGCCGTTGAATTACTCACCAGTTGACGAACCGTTTCGGTATCCGAATCGGTCAACGCACCGGACTGAACGGGTTTCCAATAGTCAGCCTGCAACGCTTCGACTAGGATTGCCGATACAACAGTTTTTCCGATCTCGGTACCGATACCAGCGACGATAAGTTGGGTTGGGAAATGATCAGGTAGCATATAATTCGTTTGGTAAGGGAGTTACAGGTAACACGGTAATCAATCGGTCGATTTCGTCGACAGTGTTGAAGGCGTGCAGACAAATCCGTAATCGCTCCTGGCCGATCGGTACGGTTGGGCTCAGAATGGCCCGCACGTCAAAGCCTGCCCGCTGGGCCTGCTGAGCAAGTTGTCGGGCCTGCTCGTTGCCCGGAATGAGCAGACACTGAATGGGTGATGGGCTGTTTGTCCAGTTGGTTCCCGGCCGCTCACTCGCTACGCGCTGCTGGAAATAACGAATGATCGTCTGTAATTGATCACGTGTGTCTGCTGCTGCCTGTACATACTGATGAGCGTAACGAATGGCCAGTAAGCTATGCGGTGGGAGGGCAGTTGTATAGATGAACGGTCGCGCAAAATTGATCAGGTAATCACGAAGCAAGGCCGAACCAACCACGACCGCACCGTGAACGCCCAGCCCCTTGCCGAATGTGTGCACCCGCGCCAGTACGCGATCGGCGAGCCCCAGCGCCACCACCAGGCCTTCACCCGCTGGTCCGTAGACGCCCGTGGCATGGGCTTCATCGACGATCAATGCCGCGCCATATCGCTCACAAAGCCGGACCAGTTCGCCGAGCGGAGCCTGATCGCCATCCATAGAATAAACCGATTCGACGGCGACAAATACCTGACCCGATTGAGTCGAGTTACTAGCCTGTTGAAGTTTCGATTCGAGATCGTTCAGGTCGTTATGCCGAAAACGAGACCGGGTGGCGTAGCTCAACCGCGCCCCGTCGATCATGCTGGCATGGATAAGTTCGTCCGTGATGAGCGTATCCCCCGACTGCGGCAAACACGCTAACAGCCCAAGATTGGCATCGTAACCCGAGTTAAAAATCAGTGAGGCTTCGGTTTGGTAAAATGCCGCTAACTCCTGCTCCACGCTGTCGGCCAGCTGCGTCTGACCAGCCAGTAATCGGGATCCCGTCGCACCAGTCCGCAACCGTGTATGGGTTGAATCCGCTTCCTGAATCATCGTTCTGAGCACCGGCGAACGGGCAAAGCCGAGGTAATCATTCGAGCAAAAGTCAACGAGACCATCGGCGGTGCGCAGTTGCCGTAACAGGCCAGACTGACGCCGGGCCGCTAAACGATCGGTCAACGTTTGGGCGATAGAGAGTATCGATTCAGTCATGACCGCAAAGGTAAAGCGACCGGCTGAACGATCGATGGTAAAAGTGATCAATTGCCAAAATGTGTATAACACGCTAGTTATCCACACTCGCTCTGTGGATAACTAGTCATAACTGGAAATCTTTCGATAAAAAATGATTCAGTGGACCAATAATAAGTCAAACATTTCTGGTTGTTTATCGTTATGCGCTGATTTTCAGAATGATCTTTCCGAACTGTTTACCCTCGTTCATCTTACTCATGGCCTGTTCCGTATCGGCCAATGAAAAGATCTCATCGATTACGGGAACGATCTTTTTTTCGCTTACGAAGGCGATCATATCCGCAAATTCGTGTTCGGTTCCCATCGTCGATCCGAAGATGTTCAGTTGCTTGAAAAAGGCTTTGGCCGGAACGACGTCAGTAATGTTACCCGTCGTTCCTCCGTAGAACGCGATGCGTCCGCCCGGAGCCGCTAGGTCGACCAACCGGGCAAAGTTTGGGCCACCCGCACTGTCAATAATAACGTCGAAGTAGCCCCTTGTCAGGCTGCTACCCTGGCCACCGCCGGTCTGGGCACTGAGTTGTTTGGCCCAGTCCGGTTCGCGGTAATTGACGCCCCCGGCGGCCCCCATCTTTTTGGCCTGCTCTAGTTTTTCGTCGGAGCCTGAGGTTACCCAAACCTCAGCACCCGCACCCACCGCAAATTGCAGGGCGAATAAAGCAGCCCCGCCACCAATACCGGTGATCAGCACTTTTTCGGGCGTGACACTATGAGCGGAGGCCAGCCCCGCGCGTGTCATGAGCGTACGCCAGGCCGTTACACCCGCCAGCGGAATGGCAGCCGCCTGCTCGAATGAAAGATGAGCCGGTTTGTGGTAAATGTAATTTGCACTAACCGTTACGTACTCCGCAAACGTGCCATCGTCGGGCATCCCCAGAATGCGAAAATCAGGACCGTAAAATTTTGGATTCTCACCCCAGTTCTGCCCGCAGTTGATGATCACGGCCTGACCACGCCAGACGGAATCCACGCCTTCGCCAACCTCGGCGACCACCCCGGCACCATCAGATCCCAGAATGACAGGCAATTTGATGCCAGGATATAGCCCTTGCTGAATAAACAGGTCACGGTGATTGAGGGCCGCAGCGTTGAGCTTGATGAGCACTTCGCCCGGTCCGGCGGTGGGCATTGGCCTATCAACGTACTGAATTGGCTGGTGTATACCAGGGAGATAAATCGCTTTCATGGATGGATTCTTATTGGGTATAGGCTATTAACATGATTCATCGTGATCTGGTCTTTATCTTTACGCCTTAATTTGGGTTGGGTGGTGGTCGACAGCTTAGCTAAAGATACGTATATATGATTCGGTTTTTCAACGAAGACGTTCCTTACAAACTACCGCAGAAGCAGGCAACCCGGCAGTGGCTCAAACAACAGGCCGAACGGGAGGGCTACGCAGTAGGTGACCTAAACTATATTTTTTGCTCCGACGAATACGTCCTGCAAGTCAACCGGGATTACCTGGAACACGACTATTACACCGACATTATCACGTTCGATCAGAGTGAAGAAGAAGGTAAAATCGAAGGGGATATCTTTGTCAGCGTCGATCGGGTAGCCGACAATGCGGCCCAACTGGGCGTTCCGGCGGAGCAGGAAATGCGCCGGGTTTTGGCGCATGGTCTGCTTCATCTATGCGGGTATGGTGACAAAACCGACGAGGAAGAAGCGCTGATGCGGACCAAGGAAGAGGAATGGCTGCGGCATTCGTAACCATTGACTTTCAAGTAGTAGCTTTATCGAAAAGGAATCTTATGCGATTACTGACGTGTATTTTCGTCCTGCTGGCGACAACGGTAAACGGCCAGAAGCAGATGGCCATCACGGTTGATGATTTGCCAACGGTATCGAAATACCATACCAGCTCCGAAGCGCAGCAAAACCTGACCCGAAAAATACTACGTCACCTAACGGCTTACCAGGTGCCCGCCGTCGGGTTTGTCATCGGCGATTTCCTGCGGACCAACTCGCAACCCGATCCGAACAGGATCAAGCTGTTGTCGATGTGGCTGGATGCCGGGCTTGAGCTTGGCAATCATACATTGGCTCATAAAGATTACAACCTTGTTTCGTTCGACGAACTAAAGGCTGATGTGATTGGTGGCGAGCAGATCACGAAAGGGCTGGTGCAAAAGCGCGGTAAACCCTTCCGCTATTTTCGGCACCCGTACCTGCGGAAAGGGGATACGCAGGCCAAGAAAGATTCGCTCGAAGCCTTCCTAAAACGACGTGGTTACCGCGAAGCACCGGTCACCATCGACAATTCGGACTGGCTGTTTTCCCGCGCTTATGCTAACGCGCTGTTGGTGAACGATACGGTGCTGGCTGCCCGCGTAGGCAAAACCTATGTGGACTATATGATGAACTGTGTGGCCTATTACGAAGCCCAGAGCGATTCGCTCTTTGACCGGCCAATTTCGCAGACGCTGCTGATCCACGCCAATGCCATCAACGCTGATTATCTCGATACGTTGCTGGCCAGACTAAAAGAACGCGGCTACGCATTTGTGTCACTGGAGAAAGCTTTGAGCGATACCGCCTATCAATCGGTCGATCATTTTTATGGGAAGGGCGGCATCTCCTGGCTACACCGCTGGGCACTGACGCAGGGCAAAAAAGGTACTTTTTTTAAAGGCGAACCCGAGGTTCCGACTACGATCGAGGAGTTGGCCAATCGCAACTGATACCCATTACCCCGCCGTCATACCGCCATCCAGTTGAATGGTCTGCCCGGTGCAAAACGCATTTTCGTCGGAGCAGAGCCACAAAATAGCCTGGGCAATCTCTTCGGGTTGTCCGAATCGCCCGATAGGAATAACTCGACGCATTCGTTCTTCCATGTTCGGCGCTGCGTTGATCAGGTCATCGACCATGGCTGAATGCGTATAAACCGGGCATACGGCGTTGACGCGGATGTTTTTTTTGACGTATTCCAGGGCCGCCGTTTTAGTCAGGCCAATGACCGCGTGCTTCGACGCGCTGTACGGTGCGCCCATCGCCATGCCCCGAACGCCCGCAATACTCGATACATTGACAATTTTTCCCCGGTCGCGATGGACATTTTCGGGTTGTTTCAACATCTGTCTGATCTGGGCTTGCATGCCGTAGAAAACGCCACCGACGTTGATCGCCATTAGCTGATTGAAATCATCGGGTGTCTGATCGAGCAATCGGGCAAACCGTCCGCCGATCCCGGCATTGTTGATGCCGATATCCAACCGACCGTAGGTGTGGACCGTTTGCTCAATGGCCGCGTCAATTTGGTCCGGAGCCGCGACGTCGCAGACTGAAAAAAAAGCGTCGCCCCCCAGTTTTTGAATCAAAGCAACCGTCTCGTTACCAGTTGTTTCGTTAACATCTGTTGCCGCGACTTGCGCGCCCGCTTTGGCAAAGGCCAGCGCCGTTGCCCGACCGATGCCCGAACCGGCACCCGTGATGAACGCTACCTGATCGACAAATTTTGACATATCTTGCTAAGTGCTATAAAGTCGAAAGACGCGCCGAAAATAAGGGTATTTTGCAGTCTATTCGCCGATCCGTAACCAATTTCCTTCCGTACTATTTTGTGAAAACTCTCTGGCGCGACCTTCGCGATCATCTCCGCACCGACTTTCGACCCGACCTTTATTTGGCTACGGCGCTATGGGCTGCTTTCTTACTGTCCGTTAATTACTACATCGACCTCGAAGATTCGTATATCGACACGTTTCAGGGTGATCCGCGCTGGCCGGTGTTGTATTTTTTGCTCTACGCCACGGCATATTACGTCAGCGTTTGGCTCTGGACCCACTTCCACCGGCGGTCCGACATCTGGCGAAACCGGGAATTCTGGCAGCGTAGTGGCTGGGCACTCATCTGTTATTCGATCTATTCGGGCTTCTACGCCCATAGCGAATGGAGCCGCCAGCTGTTCAACGGGCAGATTTACGCGTTCGCCTATTACTGCCTGCATAACCTCCAGTCGGTGCTGACCATCGTGCTGCCGCTGTACGTATTTTACAAACTTGTTGACCGGAATCCGACGAATTTTTACGGCATGGCTCCAAAGCGGAAAGGGTTGGTTCTGTATCTGATTCTGTTGGGGTTGATGATACCGCTGATTACACTGGCGTCCTTTCAGCCGGATTTTCTGGCCTCCTATCCAACCTACCACGACACGAACGCTGACGAGTTTTTTGGTGTACCCGAATGGGTAACGATGCTGATTTATGAACTGTGCTACGGCTGGGATTTCGTACCGACAGAGCTATTGTTTCGCGGATTTCTGGTTATCGGCATGAGTCGGGTGCTGGGACGCGGGGCCGTATTGCCCATGATTGTCTGGTATTGTACCATTCATTTCGGGCGACCGTTGGGCGAAGCAATATCGTCTTTGTTTGGCGGTTATCTACTGGGTGTGCTGGCATTGAGCACGCGTAGTATCTGGGGCGGACTGCTGATTCATATCGGCATTGCGTGGGGTATGGAAATTGCCGCTTTTCTGCAAGAGTAGCGCTACTAAGTCCGTCCGTGATTGGTTAACTTTGTCTGTTCCAACAAAACGCTAAGCCCCATGAACCGCTCAAATTCAACCGCGCAGCCGCCGATTCCATCCGGCAAAAAATTTGATGCCATTGTTGTCGGCTCCGGCATCAGTGGCGGCTGGTCGGCCAAGGAACTGTGTGAGAAAGGACTGAATGTGCTTCTGCTGGAACGGGGGCGGATGATTGAACACGTGTCAGATTACCACACGGCTACCATGAATCCCTGGGATTTTCCGCATCATAATCTGGAAATGCCGACGGAGGTACTGAAACGCTACCCAGTGCAAAATCGGACGGGGTTCACCATCACGGAAGCCACACATCAGCATTTTGTCAATGATCTGGACAATCCGTACGTCGAAGAAAAGCCGTTCGACTGGATTCGGGGCTACCACGTGGGTGGTAAGTCGTTGATGTGGGGTCGGTATTCGTTTCGCTTTTCTGATCTCGATTTCGAAGCGAATGCCAAAGAGGGTATTGCCACCGACTGGCCTATTCGCTACAAAGACATTGCGCCCTGGTACGATTATGTCGAGAAGTTCGCCGGAATTGCCGGTGATCGCGATGGTCTTCCGCACCTGCCCGACGGACAGTTTCAACCCGCTATGCCCGATAATTGCGTCGAACAGCATTTTCGGCAATCCATCAATAAGCAGTTCGGGGACCGGAAAGTTATCTCGGCGCGGGCGGCTCACCTGACCGCGCCTACGCAGGAGCAGACGAACCTGGGCCGTGCCAAATGTCAATATCGTAACCTGTGTATGCGCGGTTGTCCCTACGGCGCTTATTTCAGCACGCAATCCGCCACGTTGCCGGCGGCTCGTCGAACCAAACGCCTGACCGTTCGCCCGCATTCTATCGTCAACTCGATTATTTATGATGAGAAATTGGGACGGGCTACCGGGATCCGGGTGATTGATGAGCAGACGCACCAATGGCATGAGTTCTACGGCAGCGTTATCTTCCTGAATGCGTCGGCGCTGGGATCGACCTATATCCTGCTGAACTCGACCTCGAAACGGTTTCCAAACGGCATGGACGATAGCGGACAGCTCGGTCGTAATCTGATGGATCACCACTTTCACGTGGGCGCCACGGCGGACTATAACCACGATCTGGATAAAGCCTACTATGGTCGCCATCCGGCTGGATTATACATTCCCCGTTTCCGAAACCTACCTGGCCAACGGCCACAGCAGTACACGCGTGGATACGGCTTTGAAGTATATACGAATCGCGAAAACTGGGATCACGCCCGCCATGAAGACGGTTTTGGTGCTGACTTCAAAGAAAAAGCGACGCAGTTTGGTACCTGGAAAATAACGCTGGATGCCTTCGGTGAATGTATGCCCTACGAAGACAACCGCGTTTCGCTGACTAAAGACGTAACCGACAAATGGGGGCAACCCGTCCTGAAAATGGACGTGCATTACCGCGAAAACGAAACGCTTATGCGTAAAGATGCGCAGGAGCAGGCCGTTGCGATGTTAGAGAAAGCCGGTTTTTCGAACATAAACGGCTTCGATAGTCAGGCACATCCAGGGCTGAGCATCCACGAAATGGGAACGGCCCGCATGGGCACCAGTCCGAAAAATTCGGTTTTTAACAAGTTCAACCAGCACCATATCGTCAAAAATGTGTTCTGCACCGATGGCGCGTCCATGACATCGTCACCCTGCCAGAACCCATCATTGACCTACATGGCACTATCGGCCCGCGCGGCTGATTATGCCGTTAAGGCGCTGAAACGCGGTGATTTGCCGAGATGAGAAACTTACCCCAGGCTCACCAGTTCTTTCAGTTCGGCATCGCTTAGATCACCGAGCCAGGTTTCGCCCGTTTTGACGCTGAGGTCGGCCAGTTCACGCTTCGATCGGATCATGGCATCGATTTTCTCTTCGAGCGTTCCCTGGTTCATCAGTCGATAGACGAGCACATTTTTGGTCTGACCAATCCGGAATGCCCGGTCCGTTGCCTGGGATTCGACGGCCGGATTCCACCACAAATCGTAGTGAATGACGTGATTTGCCTGCGTCAGGTTTAGCCCCGTACCACCGGCTTTGAGCGACAGAATGAACGTGTGGTCGCTTCGATTGCGCTGAAACTGCTCCACCATCTCATCACGCTCCGAGCGCGATGTTCCGCCATGTAGAAACAAGGGTTGCGTACCGAAGGCCTGTTGAATAAACTGCTGTAGCAGCTCACCCATCTCGCGATATTGCGTGAATATCAGTACTTTCTCGGAACTGGCGTAAATATTTTCGAGCAGGTTGAGGAGTAGCGTTGCTTTGCCGGAAAGCGTTGGCGCATTGTTGCCACGCTTCAGGTACTGGTGCGGATGATTGCCGATCTGCTTTAGAGCGGTCATCAGTTTCAGGACCAAACCACGGCGGGCGATACCATCCTTTTCTTCGATCGATCGCAGACTTTCCTGCACGACACTCTCATAGAGTGCTGCCTGTTCCGTCGTGAGGGAACAAAACTGGTTGTTCTCGATTTTGTCGGGCAGGTCACTGATGATGGTACGGTCCGTTTTAACCCGCCGGAGCAGGAAGGGGCTCGTTACGCGTCGGAACAAATCAAGTTTCTGGTGATCGCGCTCCTGCTGAATGGGCTTGCCAAAATCTTCATTGAACTTACCCAATCCGCCCAGATACCCTTTGTTGACGAAATCCATAATACTCCAGAACTCCGACAGCCGGTTTTCGACGGGCGTGCCACTGAGCGCAATGCGGATCGGTGCTTTCAGGGCTTTTACGGCTTTTGTCTGCTCGGTGTCCGGATTCTTAATGTTCTGCGCTTCGTCGATAACGACGGTTGCCCAGGTCAGTTTTTTGAGCGTATCGAGGTCTGATCGAATCACTCCGTAGGTCGTCAGCAGTAAATCGTAGTCGTTTTCCTTACCGGTACCGGCGGGTAGTTTCCGATTCGACCCATGATAAACACGGGCTTTCAAATCGGGGGCGAAGCGGGCAATCTCTTTCTGCCAGTTGGTGAGTAGTGTTGTCGGCAGGACAACTAGCCCTTTTTGCTTTTTAAAACGGCCTTCCTGCTTGAATTTCAGCAGTAAGGCAATGATCTGGATGGTCTTACCCAGGCCCATATCGTCAGCAAGCAAACTGCCCATACCCAGGCTTGTGTTCTTGACGAGCCAATCGTACCCGCGTTGCTGATACGGACGAAGGGTGGCGTTTAGCGCGTCGGGGAGTGGTTGTGCTTCGCTGTCCGTGAACTGTTTAACCAGCTTTCTGACCTCCGCCGATAAGCCAATTCGGGCACCTTTGTACTCTTCAGCCAGGGCCGCTTTCAGCAAATCAGAGCCCGTTAGCTCGGGCGGATTTTCGAGTTGTTTGTAAAGCTTGGTCAGCTCCGCCGGGTCGATCAGCACGTATTGATCCTTGATTTTGACAAGGCCCTTCGAGGTACTGACCAGCTTTTGAAACTCCTTAATGCCCACCATCTCGTCGCCAAGGGCAATTTGCCAGTCGAAGGTGAGCATATCTTCCAGACGCATGAAGGCACTCTTGTCCGTGACTTTGGCTTTGAGTCGTGCGCCCACTTGTGGTCTGACCCAATGTTGCAGCGATTTGGGCAGCCACAGCGCAATGCCCAGCAACTGCATTCGGGGGAGCGTTTCCAGCAACACCTGCACAAACTGATCCGGCGAGTAGGCCAGATAAGAAGGTGCGCCTATTTTAGTAAGTTTTGCCAGATCGGGGAAGTGCCGCGACAGAACCAGTAAATCCTGCAAAACGGCCATCCGAATTCGCTCGTGTTTCTTTTTTGTGAGTAGGTCAGCCAACGGAATCGGCTGGTCGGGTGTTGCCGCTGTATCGGATGCTTCGCGGTCGCGAATGAGCAGACTAATTCGAAACTCGTCACCGAGTTCGCTGTCTTCGACGGCCAGAATCGGAACGAACCGCTTGTGGGTCAGAAAAAAATCGTTGAGCCAGAGTTGAATGGCCAGTGGCATTTCTTTCCGGCCAAACCCTTCGAAGCGCAACGTTTCAACGCCGAAGAACAAACGGTCGGCATCTTCCAGCGGCCAACGTTCCCAGAGTTCAATCGTATTAGGTTTGATGACCCGACGCAAAAACAACGAGCAGAGTGTCAGCACCTGCTGATCATTGGGTAAGGCCAGCCATTCTTTTTGCCAGCGTACCGTTAAAAGGGTTGGTGGAATCTGGGTTGCCAGTTGGCTGGTCAGGTCTTTTATCGTTTCGTTCAGGGTAGCGGGTAGCCAGCGCACCCGGTACTGATCTTCCGTTGGACCCACGCGAAGCAACTGTGGGACGATAGCCCCCCGCCGTAGTAAGGCCGCGGCAAATTGGCGGGTCAGGTAGAGTGCCCGCACGGAATCGCTCATCTCCGGCCAGTCGGCTTCGGTGAGTTTATCGAGCCAGTTGGTCAGATCGCTCATGGTGAACCCGGCAATGGAACGGGGATCGCCGTGCTCGCTGAACATGCTGATCTTCTTTACCTTCATTACCTCATCGAGTTGCAGCTCAATGCTGTCGCTCGGGTTAGGATGCGGTTCATCCGCTGATGCCGACTGTACGAAGGGCTTTTCGGCCAGTGGCTTGCTGAATAATTTATAGGCTTTGCTGAGCGACTTATGAAAGTCACTTTTGGTAAACGTCACATCGGTTGATAGGAGGCCCAGCAACTGATCGGCCAGTGGAGGAATCGTGGCAAAGTCGATGCCTGCGCGAATTTTATCGTTTGGTCGCCAGTCTTCGTCATCCGGTAAATCATCGGTACCGATTTCGTGAAATGACAGCACAGTGTTCATACTGCCTGCAACTGATTCGGGCTGTCCTTTCTGTAACTCCGCCAGAATATCAAGCCCTTTCAGCAGGAATACCTGGAATGGATTGCGATCGATTTCGTTCGCTACTACATAAATAACGGCCGCGAGGTGTTTACAGGGCACGGCCTCGTCGGGGCAGGAACAACCCATAATCAAATCCCTGAATGAATGGGGAAACAGCTGCGTTCCCTGCCGATTCGCGAATTCGATAAGTTCGGGTGGTAACTGGCGATTAAGGAGTTGGGCTAAGATGGCTGGATTTTCCCGGATTTCAGTCAGGAAGCTTTCCTTTTCCGCTTCGGTAAATAACTGTACCGTTAACTTGGTCCGGTAAGGGCGGGGGGCTGACCCCTTGATTGAGGCTGAGATCTGGTTATCCGAAATGGTCAATCCCTGCACAGCCCCTTTGTTGGCGTACGTTTTGCCCCGGGGCAACCGATTTGCCATGTCAATGCTTGTCAGCGCGTTGAGCCATTGCTGTCCCCACCACGTTTTGCCGTAGGTGATGCGTTCCGCCATCTATGCTGAAAAAAGAGTTTAGGTGTAAAAGTAACGGGTTTATGCCGAACCGGAAACGTTGTGCTATATCCGGACACACGCTTTCTGTCAGTTCACAGGCAGGGCTATCTCATGAATTGGATCGATGCCTTCCTATAGTAACGTTCAAATTGGCGTGGTATGTCCCGGCGACAGTGTTTTATAGCGCAGTTGAGTTGAGCGCTGTCTGGTTTAACGATTTTTGAGCATCAGTAGTTATTTTGTTCAATAATGCGGCTTGTTGATCAGAACGATAGTAAGTCATTTTGTGAAATTTTAATAAATAATGTAAATGCAAAATAATATATGTATTTATATGGCTACTATGTAGAAAAAATTTTGAAGTAATAGTTAAGAGTCTGTAATTTGCTATCTATTCAGCAGTTAAAGTATGCGAATTTAAAGTGGTACTGGCTGCTTGCAGAACGTGAATAAAACGCTGTCCCCTTGTCACCATTACCTACTAATTTCCGCTTTTTATCGCTGAATATTGTTACCCTACTCAATAGAGCCGTCGATCACTAAAACCGGATCACTAAACTGTACAAGCCGAACGTAGGATCGATTGCACACGGGTCGTCTAACGACTAGAGAAGAAAATAAGGACGCCAACGGTAGCCACACGCTTGATTTGACCGTACATAAGTAGTTCACTACGTTATACTTACTTTTACGAACTTACACATATCCTCCCTTTATATCGTATGTCAATCGTTAATGTAGCTTTAGATGCGCCCGTCGATACCGCACTAGGTCGGGGTATTAAACATATTGGCATTGGCAAATACGGTAGTAAGCCGCTTACGCCTGAGCTACTGGCCGAATGCCGGGCAGCGCTGGAAGATCCAGCCTCGCATCCACTCCAACGGGGTGCTTTTCTGGGTGCACTGATTGCGAAGGGACCGTCACCCGCCGAGATGGCATTGGAAGAGGTAATCGGAAAGGGTGCTTTTTCGCATCCTACCTTTTTTATCAATAAAGTGTGTCCTGATTTGCCGGTTGGTTTGCATCCGATAGCCACAAAATTAGTACGAGGGCATAATTTGCAGGTCAGCGAAGCGCATCAACTAGGCGATTACCTGTTTGGGAGTGGTGATTGTGAAACCTTTCGGGGATTGGCGGCTAGTATCATGCGTGTCAGGCATGAAACCAATGAAGAGTATCAGGGACTGATGAAGGCCGCAGAACAGACGTTTTCGCCTGGATTTGCCCCAATCAGTTGTGCTGACCGCCCGTTGGTACAACTGGCCGAACCGTTCGATGGAGTCGATAACAGTTACCTGATCACGCCTTTGTTGGGTCATTTTTTTCAGAAACGCGGTTACGGCGCTGTTTCGATGGTTGGCCGTTCAAGTGGTCCGAAATTTACCCTGAACGCACTTGATTTATATATGCATCTGGGCTGTCAGTTTTTGCAAAGCAATCACGAACTTGATACGCCACTGGATCGCTACGGCTGGGTTCTCGACCAGAAAGCGTTGTCGCCAGCGCTCAATCACTGGGTAGATCGCCGGCACATCATTATAAAGCGACCTTTTCTGGCTACGCTGGAAAAAGTTTTGAATCCCTGCCACGCGCAGATCCTGGTAACGTCAGTTTTTCACATCACGTACCAGATGAAAATGGCTGAACTGGCACTACTGGCCGGTTTTGACGCAGCTATCGTACTCAAACGTGGTTTGGAAGGTAGCCTTTCCCCATCGACCAGTCGGTCGAGCGGTATATTGTGTGCGGTCCGGACACCGCGTGGGCATCTGTTCCACCAGCATTTCGAAGGCGACTCTGCCCCGTTTGCATCATTCCGCACGGAGAGCGATGCACAGTACGAAAATCCCCAGGCAATGGACAATGCCCAACTCGTTCAGCAGTTCATGGCCGATGGCCGTACTGGCAATGCGGATTTTGACAATCGGGTTCACTTCGCTCACGCGCTCTACGGGCGTGGGCTGGACTGGGTACAGGGGCAATTAACGTAGTATTACCCGGCTAATCGTTCTGACGTATAGGAATAATAGGAAGGAGCGACGTTGCTGGTTTGTTCCGTTCCTTTTATAGCAATAAACGCCGGTTACGCCGTACCTTTGCCGTTGGCATTTAGCCATTTTGGGCATGACAGACGTAGTAATTATTGGCGGGGGCATCGTGGGATTAGCAACAGCCCTGCAACTAAAACAGCAACGACCCCAACTAAGAGTCGTTTTGATTGAGAAGGAACCGGCTGTGGCCCGCCACCAGACTGGCCACAACAGCGGAGTTATCCACTCGGGACTCTATTATAAGCCCGGCAGCCTGAAAGCAACCAACTGCATTCAGGGGTATCACATGCTGATCGACTTTTGCGACGCTGAAGGGATTCCGTATGACCTCTGTGGTAAAATTGTCGTCGCCAGCAAGCAGGAAGAACTGCCTCAACTCGACACGCTGTATGACCGGGGCCAGCGCAATGGACTGACCGGTCTAAAAAAGCTATCGTTAGCCGAAATGAGCGAGATCGAGCCGCACGTCACGGGTGTTGCGGGGATGTTCGTGCCACAGACGGGCATCATCGACTATAAACAGGTGTCGGATAAATACGCCGAAAAATTTCAGCTGTTAGGCGGAGAAATTCGGCTGGCCGAACGCGTTGAGCAAGTAACACCGGGCACGAGTATGAGCATTGTCGTGACGAATAAAGCCCGTTACGAAACGAAACTGGTCGTTAACTGCGCGGGATTGTACTCGGATAAGATCGCTCAGCTAACCCAGCGCGAAGCCGTTGATGTGCGCATTGTGCCCTTCCGGGGTGAATATTTTAAGATCAAACCGCAAAAGGAATACCTGGTCAAAAACCTGATCTATCCGGTCCCTGATCCGAATTTTCCTTTTCTGGGGGTTCACTTCACGCGCATGGTTCACGGGGGGGTAGAAGCCGGTCCGAATGCGGTGCTGGCATTTCAGCGGGAAGGCTACACCAAGTCGGATATCAATCTAAAAGAATTGTTCGAAACGCTATCGTGGCCGGGTTTTCAGAAGGTAGCCGTTAGGTATTGGGAAACGGGTTTGGGGGAGATGTATCGGTCATTCTCGAAGGCGGCTTTCACCAAAGCGTTGCAGGCCTTGATTCCTGAAATTCAGGAGTCGGATTTAGAGCCGGGTGGGGCGGGTGTTCGGGCGCAGGCCTGCGATCGTACGGGTGGTCTGCTCGATGATTTCGCTATTCTGGAAACGGATAAGGCGATCAACGTGGTCAATGCACCTTCGCCAGCTGCTACCTCGTCGTTATCCATCGGGAAGACGGTAGCAGAGAAAGCAATGGCTCGTTTTTAAGACAATCTTAACAAACAATTGGGCGTGCATGGGGTTTTCTGAGTAGAGAAATCTGGATACAAAACCAATAAGTCATGAACGCCATAAATCAAAACGAAGTGTTGGACACTCCTTCTGATCTGAAAGAAAAAGGTCGTGAAAAGGTGGCTGAATCTGTGAACCGACTAGTAGCCGATTCGTTCGCACTATACATCAAAACGAAAAATTACCACTGGCATATGTCGGGTCGACATTTCCGCGATTACCATCTGTTGCTGGACGAGCAGGCCGAACAGATTTTCGCGACGATCGATCCATTGGCCGAACGCGTACGGAAGCTGGGAGCCAATACAATTCGTTCGGTAGCGCACATTGCGCAGCTGCAACGGGTAAAAGACAATGATGAGGATTTTGTCGCCCCGAAAGACATGCTACTGGACTTGGTCGAAGAGAACAAAAAAATGGCTAAGAACATGCGCGATACGCACCAGATCTGCGACGATGCGGAAGACGTAGCGACGGCAAGTTTGCTAGAAAATTACATCGACGAAACCGAACGCCGGGTATGGTTCCTGTTTGAAACCACCCGTGAACTGAATTAATCCCGAAGCTTACGGAGCCGAAGCTCGTGAGTTTTTTTACAGCGGTCGCCTTTCCCAACAAAAAATTGGGAAGGACGACCGCTCTTTTATACATTGCTCTTATGAAAGTTCGTCCGTCTGCCCTCATCTGGCGACAAAATGCTGGCCAAACCGAAGTGTTGCTGATGCGCTACAACTATGGCGGTCAGGATGTTTACGCGTTGCCCGGTGGTAATCCCGACCGGGGTGAAATCTTAACCGAAACCGTTATCCGCGAAATCAGGGAAGAGCTAGGCGTTTCGGTCGATGTTAGCGAAATGATTCTGGCCGGTGAAATGCTGCTGACCCAGCGAAACGATGACGTTCTGCACGTCGTTTTTGCGGCTCGAAATCTGCAGGGGGAGCCTGCGCTAAATCCTGCCGAAACAACCGCGCTCGAACTGACCTGGAAACCGATCGCGGAGCTGGATCAGTTGAATCTTTACCCAAACATTGGCCTGAAAATTCAGCCGTGGTTCAGTTCAGCCACGTATTTAGGGTACGTTGGCCGGATCGAGCAGCAGTACTTTGGGTAGCGACTCCCGGATTACAATAAACCCGTTGAACTAATGCTCATACAAACGCTTAAAGCCTTGTTTGGCCGGGATTTGAACCGGTTGAAGCAGGAGATAAACGCCTACAAAGACAAGTCGGTCATCTGGCACATCGAACGGGGAATTGCAAACTCCGCCGGGAATCTTTGCCTGCATCTGATCGGAAATCTGAATACCTACGTTGGTGCCGAACTGGGCGGGACAGGCTATGTCCGGCACCGCGAGCTTGAATTCTCGCTAAAGAACATTCCCAGAACAGAACTCGTCGCTAAGATTGACGAAACGATTCATGTTGTCGATAACGCACTTGATTCGCTGACCGCCGGGCAACTTGACGAGGAATACCCGATTCTCGTTTTTGACGAGACGACCACGACCGGCTATTTGCTGGTGCATCTAACAACGCACCTGACGTACCACCTTGGCCAGATCAACTACCACCGGCGATTGCTGGATGTATGAGATAGAGGGTAGTCTACCGATTTTTTCACCAACTGATCAGTCAAACCTTGGTTTCAGAGAGGAAATCCTGCGTAATTCCGGCTAGGTAGTCGCCGTAAAAATCAGGAATGGTACTGGCATAGATACTGTCGATGGTTTCCCGAATGGGATATGTGACGTGAACCAGATCGAATGTTAGCGAATCTGGACCAAAGGCAGTTTTTTCGCCCGAGATAGTCATGATCAGGTACGTTGCAAATGGATTCGTTTCTTTCGAACGACCAACCGAACCGCAGTTTATGGCCACCTTAGAAAACCTCTTGTCTGACGAACCTGACCCGTCCGGTAGAGCGCGAATGTAGGACCGGTGCGTATGCCCCATAATCAGCACATCCGCTTCTTTCTCGCTCATTATTGCTTTCAGATCGTCCGGATCGTGGTTTGCATAGATGTATTCGTCGATGGCTCGTGTGCTGGCGTGTACCAGCAGGACATTGATTGATACATCCGCGAAGGAAAACCGCAACTGTAATTGCCGGGGTAAACTGGCTAGAAAGGCTTTATTCTCCGGTGTGATTACCTGGCGGCTATAATCAATAGCGGCTGTTCTGGCCGTCGTTTCGGAACCGTTGTGTTTTGCCAGCGGAACGATGGGGTAATTGAATGCAATTCGCTCGTCGTGGTTACCCATCAGCGTCGGTATTCGCTCCTGTCTGATCAACTCAATCACTTCATTGGGCCAGGGCGCAAAATCAACCAAATCGCCTAAACAAAAGACCTGATCTATTTTCCGCTCGCCGAGGTCGTTCAGCACAGCCTTGAGGGCCGGTAAGTTGGCATGAATATCACTAATGATCGCAATTTTTACCATAGACGAATTAATCGATTGATTCAAGTCTGGGATTATACGGCTTGTGTGGTTCGCTGGGCCGATTGGCTGAGCAGGCTTCCTGTGATCATGGCAATCGTACTGGCCAGCAAGCCCCACAGCATTGGCGAGTGCTCCGTTTTCAGCCATAAACAAAAAAGCCAGACGCTAAAGCCTATCGTCATTGACCAAAGGCATCCCGTTAGATTGGCGCGCTTCCAGTAGATGCCAGCCGCGAGTGGTATAAATAACGAAACCAGACTAAACGCTGACGACTCACCAACCAGATCGAAAATAGTCGTGTCGCGGGTAGTACTCATCAGCACGCAGATGATCGTAATGACAACGATTGCCCAGCGGATTGTTTTCAGCAAATTTTTATCGCTGATGTCGGGACGAAAAAACTTGACGACGTTCTCCCCAAAGACGGTGGCCGGCGCCAGAATCGCGCCACTCGATACGCTGAGAATGGCCGACGTAACGGCCCCGAAAAACAACACCTGCAACGGCATACTGCCATGGCGCATGACCATGTTCGGAATAATCAGCTGATTGTCTTTGGGAAGGTCGGGGTGTAGTAACCGGGCACTAAGCGCGATGAAGAGGGGCAGCATGGCTACCGTCAAATACATGCCCGATGCCAGATAAGAAGCTCGAACCGAGGTGTTTTCGGTTTTGGCCGCCATAACCCGCTGAAAAACGTCCTGCTGAGGAATAGAGCCGAGGCCAATAGTTATCCAGGCCGCCACATAAGCAAGCCAGTCTTTACCGGTTGACTGGGGAATGAATCGGAAAAATCCAGGCGGGGTTCGTTTCTGGATGGTTTCCCAACCGCCTACTTCCTGCCACAGCATAACACCTAGCACCGCTAAAGCAAGGATAATGATCAGGTTATGAAAGAAATCCGTGACCGAAATAGACCACATACCACCCAGCAGTGTATAAATCATCACGATCGTTGCACTGGCAATAATGCAGTATTCGCGGGGCACGTCGGTGACAACGCTTAAGACGATACCGATGGCGACAAGCTGGGCTGAAATCCAGCTGAAATAGGAAGGGATAACCATCAACGCTGACAATAACTCAGCCGACCGGCCAAACCGAATTCGGAAATAATCGCTGAATGTGGTGATGCTCAACCGATAAAGCGGACGGGCGAAAAAAGCGCCGACCAGAAACAAGCAGAGCGACGATCCGAACGGTTCTTCGATAACGGCCAACAAACCACCTTCTACAAACATGGCTGGTGCGCCCATTATCGTTTCCGAGCCGAACCAGGTGGCAAACGTAACAGAGGCCGCCAGAAACAAGGGTAATCGCCGACCCGCTAGGACAAAATCCTGGGAGTTCGTCACACGTCGGGCAGCCCAGGCCCCGACAGCCACATTGGAAAAAAGGTAGAGAGCGATGAAGAAGAGCAGCATCGACAGCAATTAAAAAATCAAGGCACAAAGTACACAAAGATTAGCTGTGTACTTTGTGCCTCAATGAATTGTAGCCACAAAGTTGGACCTTTCTGGTTATGTCAAGGCAATTTCTCGTGCAGGTAAGTCAGAACCAACTGCAAGGTCTGCTTAATGGTGCCTACATCCTGCTTTAGTTCCGCAATATCGGTCTCTACTCTATCCAGCCGCCGTTCTACTTTATCGAACCGGGCATCGATGGTATTAAACCTCAAATTGACCTGTTTAAAGCCTTCAGTCTGGTCATGACGGATAGCCCGTACGTCCACGGTCAGGTCAGCGACCGCGCGGGCGGTGGTTTCGCTTTGTCGTTCAACTTGCTCAATACGTTCTTCCAGATACATCGATACGGTGTTTTATCGGTAGGTAGTTCTTTTTCTGAGCAAGGTTACTTATTTATCCTTACAACCGCAACGTCGATGGCAGGTACTTGGCAATCAACGCTTCGTAATAAGGCTTCAATTCGCTGACAACCGGCGGCTTTGGGCTCTTTGAGTACAGATCGTACGGATTGAATTTACGCACCCAGTTGAACATCTCGTGATCGTGCTCATCCATCAGGTGGTTATAGGCCTCTTCACGGTGCTGTGAGTAGAACGAGTGATACCGCATCATGTATAGAGCCGGTTCGGGCAGGTAATCTTTCATGATCTGGTATAGATACTCATCATGGCCCCACGACATATGCACGTTGCGCAAGCCGCAATTCGGCTCATAAACGCCATATTTTGTGTTATAACGCTCGTCGTAAGTATCCGGGTTATTGGCGAAAAACTCGGGATAAACAATCTTGTCGGAATGCTTGCAACCCACGGGGAACGTGTCGCCAACAACGGCCCACTGCGGCTCACCGAACAGACACAGAACTTTGCCCATGTCGTGCAGGAAACCCGTCAACACAAACCAGTCGGGGTGACCATCGGCGCGGATGGCTTCCGCCGTCTGGAGAAGGTGTTGCAGCTGGTCGAGGTCGGTGTCCGGATCGGAATCATCGACGAGTGTGTTCAAAAACTCCATCGCACCCCATACCGGTAGTTCCTTCTTGTCGAACTTTAGAAATTCGCGCTCTTTCTCCCGAACAAAATCGTAGGTTTGGTATGTATGGTTGAGCCGATAGAACTCCCGAACCGTGTCGCGCTCCGGTGAGTCATAATTTCGGTAATCTTCTTTTGATTTGTGCTCCGGTTCAGGGTAGCGGCTCAGTAGGTCGTCTTCCCACTGATCGAGGCTGGTAAGGGGGGCGGTTTCGCTGATCATGGCCAGGTGAAAATTTTGACAGTAAATCTACAAATTTATTGCTGTTAACCAGTAGGATAGGGCAGATGTTAGCTCAGAAGTTATTATCGGGTCAGATCGTCCAGCGCCAGCATGTCGGTTAGCTCGGGTTGCCCGGCATCGCCCAGAATACGAAATAGGGCTTCGGCATTCGCTTTGTTATCGGCCCTATTGGAAAAATAAACGACCAGAACCTGTTTCTCCGGTATGGCGACGACGTAGTTGTTAAATCCGCACGTGCTTCCTGAGTGGAATAGAACAGGGCTTGCCGGTTGTCGATAAAACCAGCCATCACCATAAAAGCTACCCGGTGCGGAGCCGATAGCCTGACCCGTTCGGGCCAATGCGGTCGTCAGGTTCAGCAACGTATGGTGTCGCAGGGCGTCGCTCCATTTCTGATAGTCGTCCAGTGATGTGTACACGCCACCATCTCCTTTGGTCGCACTGGTAACACTCTGGTCCGAAAAAACAAACTTACCTGCTTTGTTACGGGCATACCCCATTGCTCGGTTTGGAATCGGCTTTCCCACTTCGTACACGACCGATTGTGTCATATTGAGGGGTTCGAAAATGCGCTGCCGAATAAATGACGCGTAAGCTTGTCCAGATACTCGTTCGATGAGCAATGCCAGCAAGCAGTAGCCCGAATTGCTGTACCGAAACTGGCTACCCGGCTCAAAATAGAGTGAATCACGATCCGTCAATAACGCCAGCACATCGGCGTCAAGAAGCTGCTCTTTCTGGTTTGGATTCATGACCGTTTCATAATCCAGTAACCCCGACGAATGGGTCAGCAGATTACGAACACGAACCTTCCGGCTGACAGAACCGTTGAGTTCCGGGAAAAATCGGGCCAGTGGGTCATCGAGCGATAGTTTTTTGTCTTTCTCCAACAGAAGAACGCCCATAGCTGTGAACTGCTTTGTAACCGACGCCATCCGGAAATTTGTCGAGGGCGTTATAAGCGATTTTGTGTCGACATTGGCCAGACCATGCCCCTTCCGGTATACCTCCTGGCCATTAAGGACAACCAGCAGCGCCGAACCCGGCTGATTCGCCTGCGTTGTCGCTCGCATCAGCGAATCGAGCCGCTCGCGTAGTTGTGCGGTAGCCGACGTTGTTGCAACGAGAAGAGCCATCAGGAGGAGTCGTGTCATTTGTGATTACCAGAAAACAGCGTATAACACGGCTAAAATACTAAAGATCCCTACGGCCCCCGCTACGAATGAGGGCGCTACCCGAAACATCTGACGATCGACAATCAGCCATTTTGCGTTGAGTGAGCCGGTCAGTGAGACAACGACCATCAGGGCTATATCGATGCAAAATACCAGCGTTGTACGGTGTAAAAATGGAATCGGGTCGGACTGAATGCCAAATAGCTCGGTTACTTCCGGCCAGAATTTGAGTAGTGTCGACAGGGGAATCGTCGCAATGGCAACGGTCAAAGCCGCCCGGTTTGTCGCCCGTTTCCAGAAGAAACCCAGCAAAAAGATCGCGAATACTCCCGGTGTAATGAAATTGGTGTATTCCTGAATGTACTGGTACACCTGATCGAGTGACCGCAGCATGGGAGCCAGCGCAATGGCAATGGCGAAGGCAACAATCACCGCCCAACGACCCACATTGACCAGTTTCTGCTCGGACGCGTTTTTGTCGAAAAACTTCTTGTAAATATCGAGTGTAAAAATGGTCGAGATGGAGTTGCACTTGCCCGCCAGCGACGCTACGACGGCCGCTGTCAGGGCGGCAAATGCCAATCCTTTCATGCCCACCGGCAGTAAATTCATTAATACGGGGTAAGCGTGATCGGGTTTCACCACGCCTGACGCATCGGTCATGGCCGCCCGGAACGGACCGCTCTGGTACAGGACATACGCGGCAATACCCGGAATGACCACGATGATGGGAATCATCAGTTTCAGAAAGGCCGCAAACAAAATGCCGCTCCGTGCGGTCTTCAGATCAGCTCCCAAGGCCCGTTGCACGATGTATTGATTACAGCCCCAGTAGGAGAGGTTGTTGATCCACATACCGCCCGTCACCAGTGCCATACCGGGCAGAACGTCGTAGTGGGGATGTCCTTTGGGGAAATACATGTGGAAATGGCTGTCGGCCTGCTCCCGTAGCGTTGCTAATCCGGTCCAGATGCTGGTTGAGCCGCTTTGCTGGGCAACGAGTTGCAAGGCCAGGTACGTGACGACCAGCCCACCAAAAATCAGGACAACTACCTGAATGACATCGGTATAGCCGATTACTTTCATGCCGCCCAACGTGATGAAAATGGCGAAGATAGCCAGTCCGAATGTGCAGGTTGTAAAGGAGATACCAGCCAGAGACTCAATGGCAATAGCGCCTAAATAGAGAATGGATGTTAGGTTAACCAGCACGTAGACCACCAGCCAGAAAATGGCCAGAATAGTACTGACGGTGTCGCTGTAGCGTTGCGCCAGAAACTGTGGCATGGTGTAGATATGATTGCGGAGGTAGATCGGAATGAAGTAAACCGCAACGATCACTAGCACAGCGGCCGCGAACCACTCGTAGGAGGAGATAGCCAGGCCCATCGCAAAACCCGAGCCCGCCATGCCTATAAAATGCTCGGCGGAGATGTTTGAGGCAATTAATGACGCGCCAATAGCCCACCAGGTTAATGACCCTTCGGCCAGAAAAAAATCGTTTGTATTGACTTCGTCCCGCCGTTTGCGGTGATAGATCCAGTAGCCGTAACCAACGACGATAACTAAATAAATGAAAAAAACAGCGTAATCAGCGGTCGCCAGATGGTTCATGAAGGGTAAAAATATAGAAAAAGGGGTGTCTTGCTATACAAAGCAAAACACCCCTTTTTTATACCAAATAGCGAGGAAGTCTGTTCCCCTCAACTATTATAGCTTACTAAAATCGAACGTTTCCAGGAACGCTGTGGTAAACTGACCCGATTTGAACTTGGGATCGTCCATGAGTTTAATGTGGAACGGGATCGTGGTTTTGATGCCTTCGATCACAAACTCCTGCAACGCCCGCTTCATACGCGTAATGACTTCTTCGCGCGACTGACCCGATACGATCAGTTTTGCGATCATGGAATCGTAGTTGGGCGGAATGGTGTAGCCGGTGTAGACGTGACTGTCTACGCGAACGCCATGCCCGCCGGGTATGTGCAGGACCGTAATTTTGCCGGGCGATGGCCGGAAACCGTTGGCTGGATCTTCCGCGTTGATACGGCACTCCATTGCGTACAGCTTCGGCGTGTAGTTGCGACCCGAGATTTCGGCCCCGGCGGCTACCTTGATCTGCTCTTTGATCAAATCGAAATCCGTTACTTCTTCCGTAATCGGGTGTTCGACCTGAATCCGGGTATTCATTTCCATGAAGAAAAACTCCCCGTGCTTGTCGACCAGAAACTCAACTGTTCCGGCTCCTTCGTAGCCAATGGCCTGAGCACCTTTGATGGCTGCTTCGCCCATACGCTCCCGAAGCTCCTGCGAAACAATGGGTGACGGGGTTTCTTCGACTAATTTCTGGTGCCGACGCTGAATTGAACAGTCACGCTCAGAGAGGTGGCATACTTTACCAAACTGATCACCCACGATCTGAATTTCGATGTGGCGGGGTTCTTCAACAAATTTTTCCAGATATAGGCCATCGTTACCAAATGCCGCGCCGGCTTCGGTACGGGCATCATTCCAGGCTTTTTCGAACTCATCCTCTGCCCGAATGATCCGCATACCCCGGCCACCACCACCGGCCGTTGCCTTGACAATGACGGGATAGCCCATTTCTGCCGATAATTTCTTTCCTTCTTCGATCGATTCGAGCAGGCCGTCGGAGCCGGGAATGACCGGAACACCAGCCGCTCGCATGGTCGCTTTGGCCGTGGCTTTATCGCCCATACCATTGATCTGCTCAGCGGTAGCTCCGATAAACTTGATGCCATAATCAGCGCAGATCTGCGAGAATTCAGCGTTCTCAGACAGAAATCCGTAGCCGGGGTGAATGGCGTCAGCTCCGGTCACTTCGGCGGCCGAAATGATATTGGGAATACTTAGGTAGGATAGCTTGCTCACCGGAGGACCGATGCAAACGGCCTCATCCGCGAAGCGTACGTGCAGACTGTCGCGGTCAGCCGTCGAAAACACGGCTACCGTTTTGATACCCATCTCGCGGCACGTCCGAATAATCCGCAGCGCGATCTCTCCCCGGTTGGCGATTAATATTTTTTTGAACATGGTCTAAATGAGCGAATGAGTGAGTGTGTGATTGAGTGAATGACTTCTGAAAAGCTATTCACTCAATCACACACTCACTCATTCACCAATTAAATTAAATAGGTTCTACCAAAAACAGCGGCTGATCGTATTCTACCGGAGTAGCATTCTCAACAAGCACTTTTACGATCCGGCCAGATACCTCTGACTCGATTTCGTTGAACAGCTTCATCGCTTCGATAATGCAGACCACTTTCCCTTCCGTCACGCTATCACCGATCTCAACGAACGAAGGCGTTTCGGGTGTAGACGACCGATAGAAGGTACCGATCATTGGTGATTTGATGGTAATATAATTCGACGTATCAGCTTTGGGAGTAGCAACAACCGCCGGAGCAGCTGCTGCAGTCTGTGGCGCTGGTGCGGGAGCTGCAGCTGTAGCGACAGGTGCCGGTGCTGGCGCAACTGGTGTGGGAGCAGCAACGGGAGCACCCGCACCGTACCGTTTTACGCTGATCTTGAGATCGGTCGTTTCAATATTTACCTCATCCAAACCTGACTGAGAAATGAAATCGATGAGTTGTTGAATGTCTTGTGTGTTCATAGGTTTCGAATGCTGACCGGATCGCCGGAGCGGTGATGAGTACGAATTGTGAATAGGTAAATGACAAGCTTCGTAGTGAACTCGTCATTCATCACTCAAAAACTTATTTCACGCGTTCTACGTAGTCTCGTGTGCGGGTATCGACCCGAATTTTTTCACCCGATTCAATGAAGAGAGGTACCATGATTTTAGCACCGGACTCCACTTCAACCCGCTTTTTGGGGCTATTGGCCGTGTCGCCCTTGATACCGGGTTCAGCGTATGTCACTTCCAGCTCAACGAACGGTGGTAATTCGCACGTAAGCGGAACCTCCGTTTCGGCATTGATCAGAATCTCAACTTCCTGTCCTTCTTTCATCAGATCAGCGCCGTCAATGAGCTTGCCGTCGATATTTATCTGATCAAACGACTCCTGGTCCATAAAGTTATAGCCCGTTTCGTCTTTGTAAAGGTATTGAAATTTTCGGCGTTCCACCCGAACCGGATAGACCGTTACGCCCGAGTTGAACGTATTGTCGATCACCCGACCTGTTGTTAGGCTTTTCAGCTTGGTACGCACGAAAGCCGCACCTTTTCCGGGCTTAACGTGTTGAAAGTCAGTAATCTGAAAGAGATCGTTGTTGAAGCTCAAGACTAATCCGTTGCGGATGTCTGCGGTCGTTGCCATGTTGAAATTGTATGATGTAAAAGTATGATGTATGATAAAGTTGCAACAGGTGTTATCCCTACTTTTATCATAGATCATCTGTGAAAATTAATAGGCCCACTTCACGTAAGCGGCTCCCCAGGTAAATCCACCACCAAAAGCCGCCAATACAAGGTTGTCCCCTTTTTTTAACTGGGACTCATAGTCAAACAGACAAAGCGGAATCGTGGCAGCGGTGGTGTTGCCGTATCGATGAATATTCATCATAACTTTGTCGGCCTCAATGCCCATGCGGTGCGCCGTGGCGTCGATGATCCGTTTATTGGCCTGGTGTGGTACTAACCAGGCTACATCGCTGCCCGCCAGGTTATTCCGCTCCATAATCTCCGCCGAGACATCGGCCATATTCTTAACCGCAAATTTAAACACAGCGGGACCGTCCTGATAAACGTAATGCGAGCGTTTCTCGACCGTTTCGTGCGTGGGTGGGTACCGGCTGCCGCCTGCTTTCTGATACAAATGGTTTTGCCCAACGCCATCCGATTTGATGATCGAATCGAGGATGCCTAATCCGTCTTCATTCGGTTCAAGCATAACGGCACCGGCTCCATCGCCGAACAGAACGCAGGTAGCGCGATCGGTATAGTCGATAATGGCCGACATCTTGTCTGCACCGACAATAACTATTTTCTTGTACTTACCGGTTTCAATAAACTGCGAACCAATGGTCAGGGCATACACAAAGCCTGAGCAGGCGGCCTGAATATCGAAACTGCCAATATTGCGGATACCAACCATGTCGCAGATCAGGTTTGCCGTCCCCGGAAACACGTAGTCTGGGGTGGTGGTGGCACAGATGAGCAGATCGACTTCTTCGGGTTTGATACTTAATTTTTCGAGCAAACCTGCCACGGCTTTTGCCCCCATATGCGACGAGCCCATACCCTCGCCCTTCAGAATGTGCCGCTCCTTAATGCCCGTACGGCTTGTAATCCATTCATCGTTTGTATCAACCATGCGCTCCAGTTCGGCGTTGGTCAGCACATAGTCGGGAACATAGCCGTAGACTCCTGTTATGGCAGCTTTACTCATAAGTCGGTAGTAAGAAAAGTGTGCGGTTTACAGTTTCCGGTTTATTTACCTGCCATTAAGAAAACTGTAGACCAAAACCAATACGGCGGACCGTTGTAAACTAACTGAGAGCCTGTGCAATCTTTGTATACGCGTCGGATTCTACCTGTCGGATGGCCAGACCAATCATGTTTTTGATGGCCAATGGCGACGAAATGCCGTGAGCAATGATTACGTTGCCATTAACGCCCAGAATGGGACTGCCGCCAACAGATTCGTAATTCGTTTTGTCCAGAAATCCATCACGAATACCCCGCTCGGCGGCCATCGTATAGAACGACTCACCCAGTTTGAACATCGTGTTACCCGTGAAGCCATCCGTGACAATGACATCTGCTTTTCCGGCGAAGAAATCTCCACCCTCAATGTTGCCAACGAAATTGATTTTACGACTGTCTTTGAGCAACTGATGCGCAGCCTGAGCTACCAGCGATCCTTTCTGCTCTTCAGTGCCGATATTCATCAGTGCCACTCGCGGGCGTTCGATGCCAAAGGTGTATTGGGCATAAATAGAGCCGACCTCGCCGAATTGGGCCAGCATCTCAGGTTTACAGTCAGCATTGGCACCAATGTCAAGCATAACGGCGTAACCGCCCGTAATTTGTGGTACAAAACCAGCTATACAAGGCCGTAGAATGCCCTCGATGGATTTGATGCTGAATAAGGCACCAACGTGCATGGCTCCCGTATTTCCAGCGCTACAGAACGCATTGACCTGACCGTCTTTCAAAAGCTTAAACCCAACTCCGATGCTGGAATTGGGTTTTTGGGAGAGCGCTTTGGTTGGGTGCTCACTCATTTCTATGACGTCATCAGCGTTGACCAATTCAACATTGGCAACGGCCTCTGCACCGTGTTTGCGGATTAATTCCTGCACAAGGGACTGCTTGCCTATCAGCACGATAGTTACGTTTTCCGGCAATTCAGCAGCGGCCATCATAACCCCTTCTACAATTGCCTCGGGAGCGAAATCGCCACCCATTGCGTCCACTGCAATTTTCATTGACTCCGTTTGTTCAATACCTCCCAGCTAAACTGGCTTGCAAAAAATATGCGTAAAAATAGGGAGGTGGCGGGCAATAAAAAAGTATTTCGCGTTCATCTTCAGGAAGACGTCAGCGAAATACTCTTTATAACTGAATGACAATTAGGCTGTTTTAGCGTAATTCTCAATGATAATTTGTCCTTTGTAAAATAAGTTGCCCTCGAAAACGTGGGCATGGTGCCGCTCATGGACTTCGCCGGTTTGGGCATCAGTCGAGAGGGTTACGGCCGTAGCCTTGTAGTGCGTTCTGCGCTTATCGCGCCGGGTGCTGGAGTGGCGTCGTTTGGGGTGTGCCATTTTGTTTAGTTATAAAGTTGTCTAGTTGCTCTAGCTGTAAAGTTGACAATTGCGGTTGTTATCGTGCTGATAAGGCGGCAACGGCCAGTTCTACGGTCAAATTAATTATCATTCAATTTACGAAGGGCCGCCCAGCGCGGGTCTATCGGCGGCTGGTTGTTTTCGTCAGTCATTTCATCATCAGAGCGGTAGATTAATTTACCATTCTGCTCATCGTCGCTACCGTCATCCTCATCCCGAAAACGGGGATGCAACCGTTTCATTGGCAGCGACAGGATGATGAACTCGAAGATGTAACGGGCAACATTGATTGTCGCCGTGTTACGTTCAATAAGTTCGATTTCATCGCTCAACTCCTCATTATGATCACCGAACTTAAGCAGCATCGTCTGCTGCGTGTCGACCAGCTCATCGTACTCATCGAGGCTCCGGTCGCAGGTTTGCTCAACAGTGCCCGTGATGTGAAGATCCAGCCGGATCATCGTCTCCGACTTATCCAGAATGAGGTGCGTCTGAACGTTGCCTTTCGGAATCAGGTCCTGGTCCAGCGCAGCAAAAAACGCGTCGTCCGACGTGAAGTCGTACTCGTATCGTTTCTTTTCAAGACCGACAATGTTGATGTCGTATGCGCGTAATGTGTTCACCTCGTATCTCCTCCGCTCCGGTGGCCCGGTCCAAAAATAAGACCGCAAAGGTACGAAACGTTTGTTAATCAGGAAAGTGGTATACTGAAAAAAGGTTGACAGTTTAACCGAAAGACCTGGATTTTCGGAGATTTGGGTGTATATTCTCCTGATTGCCGCCGAATATGCTATGTTACTTACCGTTGTTACCGTCACTACGTTCGCCGTCCTGATCCGAATTGTGGCCAATCCGCTGTCGAATGTGTTTCAGAAACAGCTCACTCATCGGGCTGCGGATCCCCTGTTTGTCATATCAGCTACGTATGGCTTTCTGGCGCTGGTTTGTCTGGCGTTCTGGTCACAGCTTCGCTTCGCCGGGCTACCGGTCGCGTTCTGGTCGTGTATGCTGGTGGTGGGGCTGTTTGCCATGATCGGTAACGTATTTCTGGTCAAGGCGCTTCATCTCGGCGATCTGTCGGTATTGGGACCGATCAATGCCTATAAATCGGTGGTGGGGCTTATCGTCGGTATCTTTTTGCTGAACGAGATTCCGCGCTGGTGGGGACTGGTGGGTGTTCTACTGATCGTGGTGGGGAGCTATGTGGTACTGGCTACGAAGCAACCGCAAACGGGCTTCTCCTGGCGCCTGTTCCAGCGTCCCGAAGTCAGACTAAGGCTGGCCGCGCTCGTATTTTCCGCCATCGACGGTGCTTTCCTAAAAAAAGCCATTGTGCTGTCAACGCCAACCATTGCGTTCTTTTACTGGTGCTTGTTTGGCTTCGGATTTACGATCATCTGGATAGGGTTTACCCGTCGGGAACGCTGGCGGGAACAGGCAACGCTGCTGGTTTCGCAGAAAAGCACGTACTTCGCTCTATTCCTGACCGTTGGTGTTACGCAGGTAGCGAGTAACATCGCGCTGGCGGGTATGCAGGTGGGTTATGCGCTCGCCCTGTTCCAGACGTCGGCGTTGGTAAGCGTGCTGTTCGGATACCAGTTCTTCAACGAAAAAGGGATCCTTCGTAAGCTCATCGGGGCGGGTATTATGGTGGCCGGAGCCGTGATGATCACTGTTCTTGGCTAAACATCCCGTTGAAAACCGGGTTATAAAGCCTAAGTTTATTGTCTGTTGTCAATCATACCTCACAAAACTACATTGCTGTTATGACTCAATACAAACTTGTCGAGAAACACGACATCGAACACCACAACGAGTATTACGAATTGAGAATTACGCAGGATAATGATCATCCCGAAAGTTTGTTCTTTACGACGAACGAGGAAAATCTGGAAGACGTTGCCACCGACATCATCTACGAACACAAACCCGGTGTAAAGCACTGGACCGTGATTCCGCACCGCAAAGACAGTTAATTCAGGCAAGAATTCCGGACTTGTGACAAACGCTTTTTTAATCATCGACACACAGTTCGATTTCTGTCATCCCGACGGTGCTTTGTTTGTGCCGGGGGCCGAGCAGGACGTTGATCGCATGGCGGCCCTGATTCGCCAACATACCAACAAGATCGATCATATTATCGTAACGCTCGATACGCATCACCTGATCGACATTGCTCATCCGTTGTTCTGGCAGGATGAGAACGGACAACATCCCGATCCTTTTACCCGAATTTCTGCCGCTGACGTAGATGCGGGGCGCTGGGTGCCCTGCTTTGCGGGTGAAAAGGCACGGCAGTATGTGCATGAGCTGGAATCGAGTGGGCAGTTTCAGCATTTCATTTGGCCTGAGCATTGCCTGATCGGTTCTCGTGGAGCCGCTTTGCACGATACACTGCTTGACGCGTTGAAAGACTGGACACGGCAACGCGAACGCGATTATGTAGCTGTTCAGAAAGGACTTCACCCCTTGTCCGAGCATTTTGGCATCTTCCGGGCGCAGGTTTCGGATCCGGCTGTTCCCGAGTCGCAACTTAACACGGCCCTGATTGCCGATCTGGACCGGTTCGACACGGTTTACCTGATGGGTGAGGCCAAGTCACACTGCGTTGCCAACAGCCTGAAACAGATGCTGGACTTTGCACCGGAACTTGTGCCAAAGGTTGTGGTCGTGACGGATTGCATGTCGGATGTGACCGGTCTGGGCTATCTGGCCGATCAAATTTATGCCGAAGCGCGCAGCCGGAATGTGCGTTTTTTGGAATCAGACGCAATTTTTGGTTGAAAACCCGTACCTTATCGGCGTTATGGAAAAGACGTTACCGCTGTTTCCGCTGAATCTGATTGTATATCCGGGCGAAGATTTAAATCTGCATATCTTCGAACCCCGTTATCGCCAGCTCATCAGCGAATGCCTGGAAGAAGAACGTACGTTCGGTATTCCAGCCTTTATCAATAATAAACTACCCGGTTATGGCACGGAAATGCACGTGACAACCCTGCATAAACGCTATAACGACGGGCGGATGGATATTAAATCGAAAGGACTCAAGGTCTTTCGGCTGGTCAACTTCGAGAATCCCGTTGCCGGCAAGCTCTATGCTGGTGGAGAGGTAGAGTTGGTTGAACCGGGCGATGGGTTTAGCGCACACGCCATGCCCCTGAAAGAGCGATTGGAACAGCTGTACGAATTACTACAGATCGAGAACGACTATGACCCGGCCAGCGCGAATTTCTCGTATAAAGTCGCTCACAAAGTTGGCTTATCGGTCGAGCAGGAGTACGAGCTGCTGACGCTTGAGACCGAGGCTGAACGGCAGCTCTTTCTAATTCAGCACCTCAACACGGTTCTGCCCGTAGTGTCCGATATGGAGCGTACCAAACAGCGTATTCGCATGAATGGCCACTTCAAAAACCTCGACCCGCTCAATTTTTGACGTGGCTTGATGGTGTCAAGTTCGGTAACCTGACACCATCTGTTATAACAACTTCATTGTCTCGTAATCGCCGATATGTTGCAGGTAGAGAAAATTAAGTAGTAAACCGTTTACGTTTGTAACGAGCTTATGTGACTCGGGTAAGGTAGCGACAACACTCGTTATGCGCTCGAACTCGGCTTCGCTGCCCATACTTTTGAGGTGAAAAGCCATAATGTCGTCGCGCGACATTTCTTTCTCGATATAGAAAAAGTGCATGCCCTCGTCGCTGGTGCCGGTGCTTGGATGCCAGACTTTGGCGTTGAGCTTAGTCAGTTCGGCTGCGGTAACGCTCAGGCCAATCTCTTCCTCAAGTTCGCGCGCGGCAACATCGCTGGGGTCGTCGCTGGCGTCAACCATTCCGGCCGGATGCTCATACGTTTGTGATCCGTCGGCAATGCGCCGTTGCTTCACCAGTACGACAAATTTCTGTTTTGTCTCCTTGTCGATCAGGCAAACCAGCATTGAAACGGCGTGACCTTTCAGAAAAAGGGCGGGCGGGATCTTGTCGCCTTCCGGTGTATCGGCATCCACTTCGAGCATGGCAAACAAGATTTCGCCATTATGCCGTCGCCGAATGTAAAAATCGTTGATCGCGTTGATCGTAAGCCCATTGCTCTCCGCCTGACTTTTCCAGTACTTAAATTTCGGCGCGTCCTGAAGAGCCTCTTCGTGTTTACTCATAGTTGGTTTATCGAATCAAAATAACGTTGCTAACCGGTCGTTCGCCGGTATGAATCCATTGCTTGCTGTCGGACGGGTAATTTACGACGCCATTACTGCCCTGCCCAACGGTACTTATCCAAAGGGTCGTTGAGCCACCTCCGTCAAGGTTGATGGCATCACGGCAGCCGAGCCAACGCATCAAATCGGTCAGTTCGTGTAGATTCATACCCTGCGCATTGGCATGGCGACCGTCAACCGTGGCCAGCAGGACCCGCTTGCCGGGTCCTACACAAAGACAAGTGCGTGGATGGCGATTATCGTTAAAGGCGTTTTTCAGCAGCGGGTGCGGTTTTTCGTTCCGAAGCAGGAGCGGTCCCGTTGTCATCACGTTCGCTGCGGTTAGCTGACGGTCCCAGCCGGGTTGATTCCCACCGAAGACCACACTCACCTTGTTTCGGTCAATCACGATGGCTGCCTGCTGATGTTCAACCATCGTTTTACCCGACAGGCGCGTCGTGTCCATCACCCGACCATCGATTCTGATCAGATCGACCGAGCCGCCTTTCTTCGTATCGAAGAATGTGCCGTTCAGGGTAAGCAGCGCCTTAAATTTTTGCCCGAACCAACTCGTTGGTTTCAAGCTGTCGCCCGCCGACGCAAAAGCTATTGTTGGCCGTCTCCGTCGGTTTTTGAGGACGATCAGATTTACGTTCTGCTTCGCGTTAAACAGGCTATCAAAATGTGCTTCCTGCCAGACAACGTGCCGATCGACGCGCGTGTTTCGCCAAGCTGCGTTTTTGACCTGTAGCGAATCTGTTACCGACTGCGCGTGAATGGTAAACGAGCTTAGTGCCCCAACTAGAAGAAAGAAACTGACTTTCATACGTGTTCAAATGCAGTAGGGAGTAGTGCGGACGGTCGGCCGTTGCCGTGGAAATCTGCCCTACTCCCGGCTGTTGTTTACTTCTGGGTGAGTCCTTGTGCATCGGGGCCAACGTACCGCTCGAAGAATTCATAGATCCGAAGCATCCGGTCAATCCGCTGACGAACATTACCTGTACGGCTCAACTCATGCGTAGCCCCCGGCATCCGGACGTATTCGACCGGACGTCCCAGAATTTTTAGGCTCTTGTACATCATTTCGCTTTGAATCGGTCCCGTACGAAGGTCATTCTCACCGTGTTTGATCAGCAAAGGGGTTCTGATGTCCTGCACGAAACTGTAGGGTGAGTTGGCATCCAGTACTTTAGCCTCGGCTGACCAAGGGTAGGCAAAATAGTTCGGAACAAGCCGCCACGCATTCCCCTCGCCGAGGAAGGTGGTCAGATCATAAACACCCCGTTGCGCGAACGCAGCCTTAAAGCGGTTATCGTGACCAACGATCCAGGCTGTCAGGTAACCTGCGTAGGAACCGCCCGTAATCACCTGCCGACTTGTATCGACCCACGCTTCTTTGGCCGCATCGGTGGCCGCAGCCAATACATCTTCCGCGGGTCCGGTCCCCCAGTCCTTGATATTTGCCCGCTGGAAATTCAGGCCATACCCACCCGATCCGCGCGGATTGGCGTATACCACACCATAGCCCTGCGAGCACATGTACTGAAATTCGTGCCACATCGATGCTTCGCCCGGTCCCCACATGGCCGTTGGCCCACCGTGCATGTTCAGCAGAAGGGGATACTTTTTGCCAGCTTCAGCAAAGGTGGGCTTCATGATCCAATAATCGACGGTTTGGCCGAGCGAGTTTTTGTACGTCCGTTTTTCGGGAGTGCTCAATTGCCGTTGGGCAACCCAGTCGTTGTGATTGCTCAGTTTCGTTTGCGCTTTGGCTTCTGCATTGGTCAGGTATAACTCCGATGGATTGGCGAGTTCCGTTTTGGCAAAAACCACCTGATCGCCGACAATATCGAAATTGGTGACGCCACTCTCAAACGGCGTGAGTTGCGCAATCTGCTTGGTTGCCGGGTCGAGCCGATAGAGGGGAGCACCACCATTTGCCGATGCGGTAAAATAAATGGCATAGCCGGTTGCGGCCTTTTTGCCTTTGCCCGATGTGGGCATGGGCGTCCAGGTCAGATTACTGGCTGCCCGGTCGAAGGTAACGAGCTGGCTGTTCGATGGTGTGGTGCCGGTTAAGGTAGCTAACCCAATCTGCGAAAAATTGACCCCTTCGGAGGGACTTACCAGAAACGCCAGTTGTTTGCCGTCGGGTGAGATTTCCGGCGACCCGTAACTTTTTCCTGCTTCCGCCAGCACGACTGTCCGGTTGCCGGAGCCATTGGCCGGAATGAAAACAATCGCGTTGTCCTGCTCCCGGTCGGGATGTTTGAGCGAATCACGATCCGTTACGGCCAGCAACCCCTGCCCATTTGGCAGCCAGTTGGCAGCCTGGAATGACCAGAAGCCACGCGTCAGCGCTTTGGGTGTTGCCCCCTCCGTTACATCGGTCACGTACATATGCGTGAACGTCATGTCGGGCTCGGTGGTCGATTCACCCTGGAAATTGAGCCGGTTGATGACTTTTGCCTTTTTGTCCTCAACGTCTTTGTTCAGATAAGCGCGGATCTCGGCCAGCGAACCGTCGGGATTGGCTTTGATCTTTTTGTCGGTTTTGATGAAGTTGTTGTTGGAAAAACCTGGTTTCTCCAGCGACCAGAGCGGTCCATTTTTCGTGGGATTCAGAATCGAATCGGTCAGCATTTGCGCCGTTGTGACCCCACTCGTAAACGCAATCTGCTTGCCATTGGGCGACCAAAGCGGATTCGATGCGCCATACGTACTGTTCGTCAGCTGCCATGCTTCGCCACCACTGAGCGGCATAATGAAAATCTGACCTTTCCCTTTGATCGTGCGCACAAACGCAATGCGTTGACCATCCGGCGACCACACTGCCTGCCGGGCTGATTCGGCCCCGCGCGTCAGCGCCTTGCTGTCGCCGGATTTAAGTCCGGTGAGGTAAATGTGCGTTTTGTACTCATACTCTTCTTTTTGATCAGGATTCGGTTCGATCGTCGTCACCGTGTAAACGGCCTGTTTCCCATCGGGTGATACCTCAATGCCACCAATCTGCTTAATACGGGTGAGATCGGTGACCAGGACCTTGGTTTTAGTCTGCGCACAGACGAGCTGTACCGTTAGAAAAAAGAGGAAGAACGTTTGCTTTAGCATGTTGATTCAGGTTATAATTTGGCGAAAATACGAAAAAGGGGGTACAGAACGATCATGCTGTACCCCCTTCACACCGATAGCAGGCCAATTGATATGCTACCAAAATAAAGCGTAGCTGATTTGGCTGAGCCAGGCTCCAGATTGGTCTTGATGCATAGGTTAACGGCCCAAGCTCCCGCTTGGGCCAATCGTAGCAAACTACTGGTCGAGCAAGGGCAGATACCGCTCCCGGATAATGGTGGCGTGGTGAAGCGCGTGGCCAACGACGACGTAGCCGAGGGCTAACGCCGAAATGGTTTGATCGAAGCAAACACCCGTGCGAAGCATCATGTCGTCATCAAAACTCCTGAACAAGCAACTACTCGATTGGCGAACAAGGGCATACTCATCGTACAGATCAGCAAGCGTTCGTCGGCTGGTGTTGGCAAACTGAGCGAATAACGCTTCGTCATAGCCCGGTAATGCTGTTTTATCGTTACGGGCAAAGCGCATGGCCCGGTAGGTCATAATGCGCTCGTTGTCAATGATATGCTGTAATATGTCTTTGGCTGTCCATTTGCCCGGCGCGTAGCGACGATCGCCGAGAGCGTCAAGCGTTTCGAGCGGAATCAGGCTGGCGTACGAAGCCGTTTGGGTAAGCGCGTCAATGATGTCAATGTTTTCGGCCAGATTGATATAGCGGTCGAAGAACTGAGGCATTACTGAGATGTCGGACTTGGTCATGGTGGTGAGTGATTAACAGTCGAAAGGGCTAAATCTTCCAGGAAATTTCGAGCCTGAAACTATATTTTTTGAAATAATGGTACACTAATTGCCTGTATTAGTAACTGGTTATACATATCATTTAATAAATAACTTTTCATGGCTCAATTGTACACGTAATTTTAGCTGTTTTTCAAAAAAAAGAGCGCTTATCCAGTATCACGTCCCCTTTCAATAAATAGTTTACACTAGTACCGTCAGTTATGATAAACAAATACAGAAAATTAATTCGCCAAAGTTGGTCATTGATGCTGATTGGCACACTTATTAGTCTGCCATTTATCAGAAGTATAGCGCAGTCGACTCTTGCGTTGACGCAGCCCACCTACAACTGCGCTACGGGTGCAATCACGTTCAATACGACGGGGGGCAACGGTTCACTTATTACGTACACGGCACCGGGAACTACCCGCTCATCGGTCACCAGCAACACGGGGGTTGTTGAAGCGGGTCTGCGCAACGATCCTAAGCCGATTCTTATTCAGGCTACCCAAAGCGGATATACCGCCAGCTACACCTTCGATCTAGCAGGCGCTTGTGCGTATCAATTTAAACCGCCGGTTCTCGCTCAAGCCCTTCCTGATCAGACATTCACCGTAGGGCAGGTGCTCAAACAGGAGAATTTTAATCTGGCGAATTACATCACCGATCCAACGCCAGGACAGCCGCGCTATTTTCCGGAGTGGACGGCGTCGATGAAGGGATTACCGGCTGGCATATCGCAAAACAGCTACGGCGATTTACGGTATAATCTGAACGTTTCGCTGGTGGGTTCCCCTACGACAAGTGGTGTTTACACGGTGACCGTAACCGCAGCCACGCAGTATTTTCCAAACCAGCCGGTCACCACTACGTTCAAAATCAAGGTAGTAGACCCATCCGATGAAAGCACGCTAAAACTTGGTCTGCCTACCTACAATTGTGCGACCGGTGCTATTACGTTCCTCACTACGGGTGGTGATGGATCACTCATTACCTACACGGCACCGGGCATTACCCGCTCATCAGTCACCAGCAACACGGGGGTTGTTGAAGCAGGTCTGCGCAACGATCCCAAGCCGATTCTTATTCAGGCTACCCAAAGCGGATATACCGCCAGCTACACCTTCGATCTGCGAACGAATTGCATTGTACCAGCGGCCTTATCGCCGGTTCTTGTATCGCCCATCAATAATCTTACGCTAACGATAGGGAAAGCGCTGGACAGGTATCACGTCGGTCAACACTTCACCGATCCCAATCCGCACCGTGGAGCTAGTTTTTACCCTATCTCATTCAACGCTGCGAACACTCCTCCGGGCTTGTACTTTGTCGATGCTACCCTATCGTCGACCGGGGAGGTAAGTGCTTATTTTTCGGGGGCTCCCACTAAACCAGGTATCTATACTGTAACGGTAACATCGTACTTGTTCGGCTATATTACCAAGAGCTTAGCGGCTTCTGGCACCTTTACACTAACCGTAGTCGATTCGTCGGGCACGCCACCCAAAAATGCCCCGCTCACCTTGGCCGCGCCCACCTACGATTGCACGACCGGTGCTATTTCGTTTAACACCAGCGGGGGCGATGGTTCACCTGTCGAGTTCAAAGCGATTGGCATTACTGACTGGACAACGAATCCGAATCAGTTTGTAGATAACGAGAGTCGTACGGCTACGGACGTGCAGCCCTTTACGCTTATGGCTCGTCAGGGTGAGCAACTGGTTTCCTATAGCTGGAATTTAAAAGCCGCCTGTGGTCGGGCGCGGATGGGTGTGTCGGAGGTAGTAGAGGCAGGGAGTGGCCTTTCGCTGCAACTGTTGGGAAACCCCGTTCAGGAACTGCTTCGCGTGCGGATTCGGGGAGCGGAGGGCCAGTCGGTTGAGTTGCGGTTGACGGATTCACAGGGGCGGTTGTTACAAAGCCGGACGGTAGAGCGCGTGGAAGCGGTCGAAGAGCAGCATTTTCAGCTCAATCAGCCGGGACCGAATATGTTGTTACTACAGGCAACAACGCAGCAGCAGGTTCAGACAGTAAAAGTACTGAAGCAATAACGTTGTTATCGTCTATCAGGATTAAAGCAGGCTCCCGGTCATCGGGGGCCTGTTTGCGTTAACGGCCCGTACGGTCAAAACTGGGTTGATCCAAAGCGCGCTGTTCTATCGAAAGACATCGAGAGCGAGTTGCCTTTCGGGCTGTCGCTAACCAAATTTTTTCGTAGTTTTGATTGTTATATAAAGACACTGGATGCTGGACATCCAAAGCTGGACTTTTCTTAAATCCAGCATCCAGCGTCTGGAATCCAACGTCTTTGTATGGTTGATTATATTTCTGGATTGAATGACCCCCAGCGGGAAGCCGTGATGCACGGCGATGGACCGCTGATGATTATAGCCGGTGCCGGTTCGGGTAAAACACGCGTTCTAACCTATCGTATTGCTCACCTGATCGAAAGCGGTACGGACGCGTTCCGTATTCTGTCGCTGACGTTTACGAACAAAGCGGCTGGTGAGATGCGCAAACGGATCGAAACGGTTGTCGGTACGGAGGCTCGTAACATCTGGATGGGTACGTTTCACTCGGTCTTTGCCAAGATCCTGCGCATTGAAGCGAAAGCCATTGGCTACACCAGCAATTACTCGATCTACGATACCGACGATTCGAAGTCGTTGTTGCGGAGCATCATTAAAGAGATGGCGCTGGACGATAAAGTGTATCGTGTCAACAGCGTGTTCGGTCGGATTTCGGGAGCTAAGAACCGACTGATCGGTCCGGACGATTACATCAATAATGCGGTTATTCTGGCCGACGATGAAGCCGCCCGGATGCCGCACATTGGTCGTATCTACAAACAATATGCGCTTCGTTGCTTTGCGGCCAATGCCATGGACTTCGACGATCTGCTGTTCAATACGAACGTGCTTTTTCGCGACCACCTCGATATTCTGCACAAATACCAGCACAAATTTCAGCATGTGATGGTCGATGAGTTTCAGGACACCAACGTGTCTCAATACCTCATTACGCGGAAGCTGGCAGCCGTTCACCAGAACATCTGTATCGTGGGCGATGATGCGCAAAGTATTTATGCGTTCCGGGGGGCCAACATCGAGAATATTCTGAATTTTCAGCGCGATTACGGCAAGGAGAACGTCAAAATCGTGAAGCTGGAACAGAATTACCGCTCGACCAAAACCATTGTGCAGGCGGCCAATTCAATCATTTCGCGCAACAAAAATCAGCTGGAGAAACACGTCTTCACGGACAACGAAGATGGACCGCTGATCGATGTGATCAAAGCATCGTCGGATAACGAAGAGGGGCGTTTAGTGGCGTCGGCCATTTTCGAGGCCAAGATGAACGGGTCGCTCGTTAACAACGATTTTGCTATTCTATACCGAACCAATGCCCAGTCGCGGGCCTTTGAAGAAGCCCTCCGCAAGGTAAGCATCAAGTACCGCATCATTGGCGGTCTGTCGTTCTACCAGCGGAAAGAAATCAAGGATCTGATCGGCTACCTTCGTTTTACGGTCAACCAGCAGGACGAAGAAGCGTTCAAACGCATCATCAATCTGCCCAAGCGTGGTATTGGTGACACCACCGTTGCCAAAATCAGCGTGATCGCGGCCGAAAAAGAGGATTCAATCTGGGAGATCGTATCCGAAATCAGTAAACATATTGCCGGGCGGTCGTCGATCGCTATTGAAGGATTCGCTGATCTGATCAAAAGTTTTAAGCTGTTACTCGATCAGAAAGATGCCTTCGAAGTGGCGTCGCACATTGCCAAAGCATCCGGGTTGCTGAAGGAGCTGTATGACGATAAAACGGTTGAAGGGCTGGCCCGGTACGAAAACGTACAGGAATTGCTGAACGCCATCAAAGAGTTTGTCGATAATCCTGATAATGAGGAGAAAAGCCTCAGTGCGTTCCTGCAATCGGTTTCGCTGCTGACCACCGCCGACGAAAAAGAGGACGATGGCGACAACGACAGAGTGACGCTAATGACCATTCACGCGGCCAAAGGGCTGGAGTTTAAAAACGTCCACATTGTCGGTATGGAAGAGGATCTGTTCCCAAGCCAGATGATGCTCGAAAGCCGCAACGATCTGGAAGAGGAGCGACGCCTGTTTTACGTAGCCGTTACCCGCGCCGAAAAACGACTGACACTCTCCTACGCCGAAACGCGCTACCATTATGGCCGGCTCAAGATGTGTGAACAGAGCCGGTTCCTGATGGAAATGGATCAAAAATACCTGAAAATGTCGAAGATGCGGTCGGCACCGAGTCGGTCTGATTTTGATCGACCAGAACGTGACCGGAGCGAAAGTACGTCGACCGGTTCAATGAATTTTGTCCGGTCGCTGGCGCAGAAGACGGCTCGTTCGCAGGCTCCGCAACCAACGGTGTCGCATACGCCCTCCGCCGATTTTGCGCCTACCAGCACCTCCGATCTTGCCGCAGGACAGCGCGTGGAACATGCCAAGTTCGGGTTTGGTACGGTGAAGGCTGTTGATATTAACGGAACGGAACGCAAGGCTACCATTCAGTTCGAGACAGCCGGCGAAAAAGTGTTGCTGCTAAGTTTTGCGAAGTTGCGGGTAGTGTAGTATAACCCACAATACGTTATTCGGTATACAAAACTGGTATCAATGATCGTTTTCCCTGTAAAACACCCCACTATCCCTCGCCTAGTTGTATGAATGCCAACGGTATCGTTGCTGCCAGTCTTTTTATCGCCGTACTCTCTCCGATAGCCAATGGGCAACCCGGTCAGCCCACGCCGGGCGAACCCGTGCGAGGTCGTGATTCAACCGCAGCGTCGCCGAATCCCAAAGTCGAAAATCTGGGCAACCTGGTGAATTCAGAGTACAACGAGATCAATCCGATGATTTCGCCGGATGGGAAGACGCTGTATTTTGCCCGGATCAGTCATCCAAATAATACGCATGGTACGAAGGGAAGTCAAGATATCTGGTATTCAGACCTGGATGTAGCCAGCAACAAATGGGGTCCCGCCCGTCGGATGGGGTTCCCGTTGAACAAAGATGAATACAATTGTGCCTACAGCATTACGCCCGATGGCAATACGATGCTTATCAAAGGGCAGTACGTGAACGGGAACTATGAAACACGGGGCTTCTCGCTCAGCAAACGTACGGCCAGCGGTTGGAGTCCTCCCCAGAAAATGGATATTCCCAATTACGTGAACATGAGCAAAGGCCAGTTCGATTGCGGGTTCATGTCAGCAGACGGGAAAGTGTTGCTAATGGCCTTCAGCGAGAAAAAAAATAGTAAAGAAGATGATATCTACGTCAGCTTTCGGCAGAAAGACGGCTCCTGGACAAAACCGATGGACCTCGGCGTAGAGATCAACACGAAGTTTACGGAAACGACTCCCTTTCTGGCTCCCGATGGGGCAACGCTCTATTTTTCGAGTAATCGCGAGGGTGGGCTGGGCAGCAATGATATTTATGTGGCCAAACGGGTCGATAAAACCTGGAAGCACTGGACGAAACCGGTCAATCTGGGTTCGGACGTGAATACGGAAGGCTATGACGCGTACTACACCGTAGCGGCTTCCGGCGATTATGCGTACCTGACGACCTTCAAGAATACGCTGGGCAAGGGCGATATTATTCGGGTGAAACTTAGCGATGATCAGCCATCGAACCAACCCGGTAAACTGGGTGGAGGAGGAGATGAGGTCGCTGGTAAGGGAACCACCACCCGGCCGGACCCGGTGGCGTTGATCAGTGGAAAAGTGATCGATCAGAAAACGGGCAAGCCAATCGAAGCCCGGATCGTTTATCAGACCTTGCCGGACGGGGCCGAAGCGGGCGAAGCAACATCGGACCCGGTTACGGGAGAATACAAAATCGTGCTGCCCTACGGTCAGAAGTACAGCATGAGAGCCATTGCCAAGGACTTCATTGCCGAAGGTGACAATGTAGATTTGACCCAGACAAAGGGCTTCCAGGAAATTAAAGGCAAAGATTTAAACTTGATTCCGATCGAAGCGGGTCGATCCGTCCCACTCAACAACATCTTCTTCGACGTAGGGAAAGCCGAACTGCGCCCCGAGTCGAATCCTGAACTTGATCGTCTGGTCAACACGTTCAACGAAACTCCGAAGCTGGTCATTGAAGTACAGGGGCATACGGACAACACAGGGTCAAAGGAAATAAACGCCAAACTATCGCAGGATCGGGCCGACGCCGTTCGTGAGTACTTCATCAGCAAGGGTATCGAGCCTGACCGGGTTGCCAGCAAGGGATTTGGTGAAGCAAAGCCAATCGCGACCAATGACACTGACCAAGGACGGCAGAAAAACCGGCGTGTCGAGTTTGTGATCCTGAAAAAATAAGCAGCGATATATGAAACGTTGACCGACAAGCGACAAAGTCTCTATGGTTTTGTCGCTTGTTGTTTAATCCAGCCCTGGTCGCATAAAGGCTCGCGCATCAGGGCACAATGTCTCCAGTTCCCGGCGTAACCGACTCAATAAGGCCATCAGATCGAGCAGATCATCGGTCTCTTCCGGGAAAAACTGAATGATGGTTTCCCAGGCCAGCAGCGACTGATCAATACTCACCAGAATCAATTTAGCTTTGCCTGCATGGTAGCTGCTAAGCTGCGGATCAGTAACCGGCTCAGCCAGCGCGCGGAGAACAGCCAGTGTCTTCACCGGAATTAAGGTTCGATACCATCGAATCATCTCCCAGGCATCTTTCAGCGTATGCAATAGGTGCATCGCGTCTTCCTGCGTTTGCAGGCCCAGCTCAACCGCGCCTATTTGCCGTTGACCAGCCTCCTCCAGTAAGTCTTTTCCGACCGGGAGCCAAAGGCCGGTTTGCCGGAGATAATCGTTCGCAAGTAACGCCAGTGGATGCTTTCTGAAGTCAGATTGCCGGACAACCTTTGTTTCCAGGGCCTGAGCCTGTTCGCCCATTAGCGCATGCTGGCCTTGTGTGCCAGTCAGGTTCTCGACGTATTTTTTTGTGAGAGTAAGCGCGTCTGTCAATTTCTGAATCAGGTCGTCGCCAGCCGTTTGTGGTTTCGCCAGCCCTGTTTCGTGTTGAATCTGGTAGCTTCGACACCGACTGGTAAACAAACAGCGTTCACACCAAGCGTCACAGTAATTATAAATACCACTAATTAATTCAGATTGCGTATTCATTTGGCGTATAGCCCAATAGATTGTTTATTGTTCTGTAAATATACGAATAAACAGAATCATGTATGGCCTGTTGCCGCATAAAAATAGCCCTCCGTTTGATCATGAACCGCCTGTTGGCAGGCATTACCTCCGTTTGGCTAGCTGGTAGTCCGTTTATACCAAAAACAAGTGACATCGTCGGTCTCCGTCTGGTTACCCGTAGAAAATGGCTTATTTTTACGACGTACAAACACACGCTAATACGATGAAACGACTCCTTTTACTAATCACTTTTGGCTTATGTTCACTGGCCGTTTCGGCACAAACCGCTAAGCCAACCCCTGTCGCATCAGGTCCGGAAGTGGCCAAACTCGATTCGTTAGCCAAGCTCGCACAGCGGTTTATGAATGCGAATCAGCCGGATTCGCTGTATGGATTGATGGGTGCTTCGTTCAAGCAACAGATCTCGCCGGAAAAAATGAAAGACGTAACGGGGCAGATTGCCGGGCGATTGGGTAACTGGGTATCGATGGAACCTAAAGGTATGAAAGATGGTGTTGCCCGCTACAAAGCTACGTTTGCCCTGTCGCCAATTGATTTCTATATCAGTCAGGACAAGCAAGGTAAGATCGAAACGTTTTTATTTAAACCCTGGCAAGAATAGTGATTACCTGGCGAGTACAACCTATTATTTACTGTACTTTTGCTGAAAACAGCGCTTGATATGACTCCCCAACAACAAAACCCCGACAACTCTATTGATGTCGAACTGAGCGAAGAAATTGCCGAAGGTGTATATGCTAATTTAGCCATGATTGCTCACTCCAACAGTGAGTTCATTCTTGATTTTATCCGGTTGATGCCGGGTGTGCCTAAAGCCAAAGTAAAAGCGCGCATTATTTTGACACCCGAGCATGCCAAACGCTTATTGGAAGCCCTGCGCGAGAATGTAAGCCGGTTTGAAGAAGCGTACGGCGATATCAATAATCCTACGGATACATTCAAGTTTCCCTCTGGTGGCTTCGGTGGACCGGTTGGTCAGGCTTAATACCAGTTGACAAGGAGCTAAGTAGAAGACGATAGGCATCGGTGGGTATCGGTCAGGGGCTGATATCTCTGATAGCCAGCGTCTTTTATCGTTTATAGTCGGTTTGTGCTTTGGCATTCAAACAGTTTTCCGTATCTTTGCACCTCAAATTTCGGGAAGACTGTTTTTTGTAAACAATTTAAAGAATGCCTACTATACAACAATTAGTGCGTAAAGGCCGCGAGAAGCTTGAATTCAAGTCGAAATCGCCGGCTCTTGACGCCTGCCCACAACGTCGGGGCGTGTGCACGCGTGTGTACACCACGACACCGAAGAAGCCTAACTCGGCTCTTCGTAAAGTTGCCCGGGTTCGGTTAACGAACGGTCGGGAAGTAAACGCATACATTCCAGGTGAAGGTCACAACCTCCAGGAGCACTCAATCGTCTTGATTCGTGGTGGCCGGGTAAAAGATCTTCCGGGTGTTCGTTACCACATTGTTCGGGGAGCTCTGGATACGGCTGGCGTAAGCGGTCGTCTGCAAAGCCGTTCGAAATACGGTGCAAAACGGCCAAAACCAGGTCAGGCTCCCGTTAAAGGAGGTAAAGGTGCACCACCAGCAAAAAAGAAAAAATAAGTAAGTAGGATGTATGCTATGAGAAGTATGATGTGTGCGTAACTACATGTATCATATACAGGACATCATACATCAAAACTGACTGGACGCTGGAAAGACTACGTTCAGAGTAAGATCAAAAATCTGAAGAAATCATGAGAAAGGCGAAACCGCCCAAGCGTTACGTATTACCCGATCCTAAATACAAGGAGGTTCTCGTAACTAAATTTGTTAACAACCTGATGTACGAAGGCAAGAAAAGCCTGGCGTACTCCATTTTCTACGATGCTCTCGACGTGGTTGCCAAACGCACCAGCGAAAGTGGTCTGGATACATGGAAAAAGGCGTTGAACAACGTCATGCCATCAGTTGAAGTTAAAAGTCGTCGCGTCGGTGGAGCTACCTTCCAGGTGCCAACCGAAGTACGGGCAGACCGAAAAGTCGCGGTAGGCATGAAATGGCTTATTAAGTATGCTCGTTCGCGGGGTGAGAAAACAATGGTAGACCGGTTAGCAGCCGAAATCGTCGCAGCCGCAAAAGGTGAAGGCGCAGCTGTTAAAAAGAAGGATGACACGCACCGTATGGCAGAAGCCAACAAGGCGTTCTCGCACTTCCGGTTCTAAACCAAGGCAACAAACCACAGTCCCGGTGGTAGCCAAATTCAGGAAAAGCCGCTCAACATTGAGCGGCTTTTTTAGTTTTGCAGGATATGACGACTTTAGAAAACGATCACCTTCGCGTTTCCATCCGCCCTAAGGGCGCTGAGCTAACATCCATCCTGCACAAAGCAAGCGGTATTGAACACCTCTGGCAGGCTGCACCCGACGTTTGGGGCTGGCACGCGCCCAACTTGTTCCCGGTAGTGGGTGGTTGCCTGAACAACCAGTTGCTGATCGACGGAAAAACGTATCCCATCGAGCGACACGGTTTTGCGCGGCAGTCGATTTTTGAGACAACGGAGTCGTCAGCTACACACGCGGTCTTTTCATTGCATTCCAGTGACGCAACGAGGGTCCACTTCCCTTATGAGTTTGACTTTCAGATCATCTACGAACTGACCGATTCAACGCTGACCATTACGTATCGCGTCGTCAACGAAGACGAGAAGATGGTCTATTTTTCTGTAGGTGCGCATCCGGCATTTGCCGTGCCTTTTTTGCCGGGGGAAGCGTACGAAGATTATTTTATCGAGTTCGACCAGAAGGAGCCGCTAGAAACGCACATGTTATCGGCAGCCGGATTTTTCAACGGGGAGACAAAGCCAGTACCGACCGTAGGAAATCGTCTGCCACTGACAAAACATCTGTTCGATCAGGATGCGCTGGTTTTTAAGGAGCTTGCGTCCCGCCGGGTAGCCATCAGAAGCGACAGGCACGAGCATTCGGTGACGGTCGATTATCCGGCGTTTCCATATTTAGGAATCTGGGCTAAACCGGGGGCGTCATTTGTTTGTATCGAACCCTGGTTGGGATGCGCTGACAGCGAAGGACCACAAAAGCCTATCGAGGAAAAGGAAGATATTCAGCACGTTGAGCCGGGGCAGGTCTTTACCGCTTCGTTTACCGTTACAGTAGCTTAATGCTCATTGACATAAAAAAAAGGCCGGAATCATCGATGATTCCGGCCTTTTTTTATGTCTGCGTAATGGATGCTTATTTGCTTCCGCCTGCCTGACCGCTCGACAACAGGTTGAAGAACTGATCAAGTTTTGGCGTAATGATGATCTCTGTCCGGCGGTTTTGCTGACGACCAACCGAAGTCGTGTTGTCATCTTTCGGACTAAATTCCGAACGACCACCGGCAGTCATGCGCTCAGGAGCTACGCTGAATTTAGCTTGCAGCGTCCGTACCACCGACGTGGCACGCAATGCACTCAGATCCCAGTTATCTTTGATAGCGCTCGTTGCAATGGGGACTGCGTCGGTATGGCCTTCAACCAGAATATCAAGCTCTTTGTGATCATTAACGACCTTCGCTACTTTACCCAGAACCGTTTCGGCACGGGGTGTGATGTCGTAACTACCCGATTTGAACAGCAATTTATCGGAAATCGATACGTAAACGACACCTTTCTTCACCTCAACCTGTACGTCCTGATCGTTGATATCGTCCAATGACCGTTTCAGGCTCATCACTAAGGCCAGATTCATCGAATCTTTGCGTTGGATACTGGCGTTCAGATTATTGGTATACTTGGTTTGCTCGTTCAGTGTTTCGAGCGATTTCTTGATACTTTCAGCACCCGACTTGCTGACGATCGACAAATCCGACATCCGGTCGAGGAGGTTCGTGTTTGTCTTTTTGAGATAATCGATTTGAGCTTGCAAATCGCCTACCTGTTTGTCTTTACCTTGCAGATCATTGTCTTTCGCAGAAAGTTGCGTACGCAGGTCGGCAGTACGCTGATCACAGTCAGTTAAGGATGCAACAGCCTTATCACGGGCTTCCTGCAGGGATTTGATTTCAGCCAGCCGCTTTTTGCTACCGCAGGAAGAAAGCATTGCTACAGCTGCGAAAACAATCAAAACACGTTTCATAGAGTTGATTAAGATATTGAGAGGTAACGAAAAGTTAGGTTATAATGATATAAGCAATTCAGAGCCTCAATCGTTTTGCAAAGGTAAATGATTCTACGTAATCATTTTTAATCACGTTCTTTATCTAAACTGATTCTTTTGCATTATTTCCTCACCGAACCCCCAAAATTTCAAAAATAAATGGACGTAACTGAGAGAAACAGTACCATATGAATAGTCACGCACTAGGAAAGTCTGACCTGATCGTCAGCGAGATTAGCTTCGGTTGTATGTCACTGGAAACAGGCAGCGACCAAAACATCGCGCTGTTGCATAGCGCGTTTGAGAACGGCATTACGTTGTTCGATACGGCTGATTTGTATGACCAGGGGGCGAACGAAACGACCGTTGGCAACGCCTTCGCTGGTATTCGACAGCAGGTAGTGCTTGCCACGAAAGTCGGGAATCAATGGCGGGCTGATGGCTCCGGCTGGGACTGGAACCCGACAAAAGCTTACATTCTGCAAGCCGTCGAGAAAAGCCTGAAGCGCTTACAAACTGACTATATCGACCTCTATCAGCTTCATGGCGGTACGCTCGATGACCCAATCGACGAAACGATAGAAGCCTTCGAACTGCTCAAACAACAGGGGAAGATCCGGGAGTATGGCATCTCGTCGATTCGCCCGAACGTTATCCAGCAGTGGATCGATCGCTCAGCTATGGTCAGCGTAATGATGCAGTACAGCCTGCTGGACCGCCGACCGGAAGAAACCAGTCTAGACCTACTGCACGAACATCAAATCAGTGTGCTGGCGAGGGGGAGTCTGGCGAAAGGGCTGTTGGTCAATAAGCCAGCTAAGCCGTACCTAACGTACACCGCTGAAGCTGTTCGGAGGGCCGCTGATGCCATTGCGGCTTTGTCTGACGCCGACCGTAACTCAACCGCCACAGCGATTCAGTTTGTGCTTCGTCATCCGGCTGTTGCAACCGCTGTGGTAGGCATCCGAACCGGTGAACAGTTAAGCGACATTCTAAACGACCAACCTAGTAGCGTTCTTACCGAGGTCCAATGGCAACAACTCGCCGGTACACTACCCGTCAATCAGTATGACCAACATCGGTAGTTTACAGGGAAGTCTTACTTATTACGCAGATATCATCACAGTTATGAACAAGGTAGTCCGTTGTTTTTTAGGCGCAATGCTTGGCCTGAGTGCCGTTGCGCAAGCCCAGTCAGGTAAAGAAATTATGTATGTTGGTACGTATTCGCTTCGGGGTAGTGAAGGAATTTACGTATTTGAGTTCGACCGGAAAGCGGGGACGATGCAACAGCTACAGGCTGTATCGAATGCAAAGAGCCCCTCTTTTCTGGCGTTGCATCCATCCGGAAATTACCTGTATTCGGTAAATGAAGGAGCCGATAAACTGGGTGGTGTCAGCTCGTACAGCGTTGATAAAGCAACGGGTAAACTGCAATTCATGAATGGTCAGTCGTCGCTTGGGGGCGGTCCCTGCCACATCAGCGTCGATCAGACGGGAAAAACGGCCTTCGTCTCCAATTATGGCGGAGGAAGTCTGGCGGTGTTGCCCATCGGTGCTGATGGCAAGCTGAAAGTTGCCACGGATAGCGTTCAGGATGCTGGAACGGGTCCAAATACGCAACGGCAGGACAAAGCACATGTACACTCGGCTACACTCGCGCCCGATAATCGGTTTGTGTATGTTGCCGATCTCACGACGGACAAGCTGAATATTTTTGAAACAGACGTGAAGGCAAGCACGGTAAAACCAGCCTCGACGCCTTACGCAACGGTAAAACCTGGTTCGGGGCCACGGCATTTCACGTTTCATCCCAATGGGAAGTATGCCTATCTGGTCGAAGAATTGAGCTCATCGGTAGCGGTATTTTCGCGTAATCCGAAAACGGGCGAGTTGACCCTCATCCAAGATGGTATTAAAACGCTACCTGCTGATTTCACCGATTCAAATACGAGTGCTGACATTCACATTGATCCGAGCGGTAAGTTTCTGTATCAATCGAATCGGGGCTACAACGGATTGGCTATTTTCACCATTGGCAGCGATGGTAAACTGACGAAAGTGGGCGATCAGCCAACGGAGGGCAAAACACCCCGTAACTTTCTGATCGATCCGAAAGGTGAGTTCGTCTTCGTCGCGCATCAGGATTCCGACAACATCACCATTTTTAAGCGCGATCAGAAAACCGGTAAACTAACCTATACCGGGCAGTCGGTTAAGGTACCAGCGCCCGTCTGCGTGATCATGGCAAATCGATAGTTGTTTTCGGTCTGTTTGCTGAAGAAACGCGATGACTATCGTATGTTTAACCGCGAATGAGCTGAGTAAGGCCATTCGTTAACTCTAATTTCTACACTCAATGAAACACCTCCTTGTCTTCGGCCTTGTGCTGACTACACTGGCGTTCATGGCTCCGACCAAAACGATCAGCTTGTTTAATGGTAAAAATCTGAAAGGCTGGAAAATCTACGGGACCGAAAAATGGTACGTCGACAATGGCGAACTCGTCTGCGAAAGCGGTCCTGATAAGCAATATGGCTACCTGGCTACCGAAAAATTCTACAAAAACTTCGATCTGTCGCTGGAGTTCAAACAGGAAGCCAATGGAAATAGTGGTGTCTTTTTTCGCTCTACCATCGAAGGCACTAAAGTAAGCGGCTGGCAGGTCGAAGTGGCCCCCAAAAACCACGATACGGGAGGTGTGTACGAATCGTATGGCCGTGGCTGGTTAGTACAGATTCCGGACGAGAAAGAGACGATTCTGAAGCCAGAAGAGTGGAACACGATGCGTATCCGCGTCGAAGGTGACCATGTACAGACGTTTCTGAACGGTCAGCCAATGGTCGATATGCACGACGAAAAAATTGGCGCTGCCGACGGGTCTATCGCGCTTCAAATTCACGACGGGGGGGGCATTAAAGTTCGCTGGAAAAACCTGAAGATTCAGCCATTAAAGTAAACCCGTAGTGCGGGTATCTTGGCCGGGTAATCTTTTCTTTGACTAGTTAGCCGTACGGACAGGATGTCCGCGATACCGTTTACCCCAATGGAGTCCAACATTTTACCGTGAACATGACTAATATGAATTTGAGCGGGAACGGTTGAGAGGACGTAGCCTACAAGTTCGAGTAATTACGGCAGTATTCAGGTTGATGAAAGCAGGCTCTATTGCCAAAATTCTAAGCAATGAACGGACTCAACCTTATTTTGGCCAGTGTAGCCGGTACATCCCTCATGACGGCCTTCATGTACATCATGACCTTTCTGACAGACCGGATCATGAATGTCGTAAAAATTCTGGGTACGATGCTGACCTTTCAGACGTCGCCGGATGGTAAGCTATCTGATAGACCACGGGCTATTTCGGTCGGGATCATCGCGCACTACGCTATTGGCATCGTATTCACACTTTGTTATTCGCTATTGTGGTCCCGGGGAGTTGGGCAACCTGATTTCCAGTCGGGTATTTGGTTTGGGATTGGAAGTGGCCTGGTTGCTATCGCGTTTTGGTACGGTTTATTCGCTATTCATCCGAACCCACCTGCTATTCCGCTGAAGCCCTACCTGCTGACATTATTTGTGGCCCATATCGTTTTTACCTTCGGGGTCATTATAGCCTATAATCAGTTGAAATAGGTTTATAGTCTATCCGTTCTTCTTTTCGCTGCATTATCCGGTAAAGACCATAAGACAGAAGGCACCTTCAGCAGAGGTGCCTTCTTCGTTGATTCGCCAGCCCTGTGCCAGATAAAACGCCAGAGCGTTTGTATTTTGCTGTAAACACTTCAGCCTAGCCGGTCTGCCGATGTTTGCCAAACACTGCCGAAGTAATGCGGTGCCAACGCCCTGATGCAGAAAACGTGGATCGACATAGAGATGATGAATAAAGTTATCCGGTAACCACCACGAAATAAAGCCTATTGGTTTCCCATCAGTTATAGCAACCAGTAGCTTTTCTTCTGCCGTTGCCGAGTCGAAGTCATCCCGTTTGAACGTCGACGCATCGAGCCAGGTGAAGGTCTGAATGCGTGATTCCAGATAAAGCTGACGCAGATCATCAAGGTACTCGGGTTGTACGGCACAAATCTGCCAGTTCATGCGGTTGGGTCGTTCAATAGAGTCAGATAGCCGGTTTGCTCGTCAACAGGCTCTTTCCGGATGTGTCATCGAAACTTCTAGTCAGCTTTAGTAAACACGAACAAGTCATTGAACACCCATTTGCCATCCTGTTTCTGGCCACGCTGAATGACTAGCTGGTCTTTTGCGCGTTTCTCGTAGATGATCCGGATTGAGCCGTCTTCTTTCTCGTACAATGCATAGTCCTTTTTGGCTTCAATAAAGGCGTACCGGTCCTGTTTGTCTTTTTCTTCCTGCCCGATCAGGCCTGGTTTGAAGTGCTTAACCAAGGCAACCGGTCCGCGCTCTGTTTGCTCAAAAATCAGCATTTCATACATCGTGACCTTATTGTCCTTCATCATTCGGATAAACCCAGTGAGGTTATCGCCAGCGGGTGCTATCCAGACCGCATAGATCGGTCCGCCGTTGAATGTTCCCTTCCAGTGTCCTTCCAGAAAACCCATGTCGGAAAGCGTACCAGCCTTGGATGAGATTTGGGCGTACGTAGTGAGGCTCACCAGCAGGGCGAAACTATAGAGTAAAGGTAGTCTGAAGAAAAACATAGGCGATGAGATTGGTTTTTTAGAGAAAGCGCATCAGCGATAATTTATACGGGTGTGACTACTTATTTCCGGTTTCCGGCTTAACATCCCTACAATAGTTTTTCAAAAAGACTGTTGAATTGTCAACAACCCGGCATGATTCATGATACAGAAATATACTTAGTATACTGATTTAGAACCAATAATTCTACCTGTAGCACCGATGGGATTAGATGATAAACAGCAGATAGCTGACGAGATACGAGCCAAAGTAATTGAACTTGACGCGTTGATTACGCAGGCTGAATCGTTAGGATTAACCGTAAAGTTATCCGGACGGATAGTTGTTAACGGGATCTTTCGTCCAGATACGCCATTGAACGTAGATATTAATCAATATCTGACATTAAGGTATTAGAGTTTTATATTCAGCGTATCCATTAGGGTAACAACCAGGTGCATACTGTCGTCGGTCACTCCCACAACTGTTCCACAGGCGGTGCACTGAATAAAGTAAAGTTGATACACGCTATTTTTGACTGGGGCTGGTTGTAGTTCGAAAGATGTGTGTTGACAACGTGGACATCTGGATTTAGCCATGATTTGTGTACAGATTGAATAGACTGAGTGGTTCGAGCATGAGTTTTGGTGCGGCTAAAAAATCAGCTGATGTATGCTCTTGGTGTGTACTAACATCGCCCAATTATAGTGAAGGAAATGATAAATGAGAATTTTATATATGACTATTATTGGGAAACGAGGCCGTCCAACCAACCGAAGTACTGAATTTTGTTAATAGTAGCAGACATATAAGTCAAATAAATATACTTTTAGGCTATAGGGTATACTATAATCAGGATCGCAATGTGACCTATTTATTTCCCTAAACTAGTAAATCTATAACGAAACTAATATTTCAACTGGAACGGCTGGTAACATAATATAGCTGAAGTATTTAAAATGTTTATTTAGCAGTTCAGTAAATATCAAGCGTAATGCTATACTAACAGGCCACGAAACAGGGAGCTGGTGAAAAATACGATACTTAGTGTTTGATAAAGAGGTATTGACGTTTACTTTCTGAATTCAGAGCAGCAACAATGCTGTACGCGTTGGGGTATTGACTAAGGCCAACTGAGTTTACTTTTTCACCCAAATGCTTATTATAAAAAAACTCTTTTGTGAAAACATAAATAAATATAAGTTTTCACAAAAGAGTTTTTAAATCGAGATTTGTATCGTTTTAGAAAACTAGATAATCAACTTGTACCGCTTGATAAAAAACAGCAATAATGGTAAGCTAACCGTTAATATCCCGCCGGAAACGACCCATATAGGTTATAAAATTGTCCCCTTACTGTTATAAATAAGTATACTGAATTGTGTATATTGTATATTAATTGGTCTGATTGCCAATCACTTGTTTCTCGATCAGCAGGATGAACAGGTGAATTACTTTAATGTGGATTTCCTGAATCCGGTCGGCGTAACCGAAGTGGGGTACTCTGATCTCAACGTCGGCTTTACCCGCCAGTTTACCACCGTCTTTTCCTGTCAACAAGATAACGCCCATACCCTTCTGCCGAGCGGCTTCGACAGCCTTAATGATATTGGCTGAGTTACCGCTGGTGCTAAGGCCCAGCAGAATATCGCCTTCGTTACCCAGGCCTTCGACAAAGCGTGAAAAGACGTGATCGTAGCCGTAGTCGTTACTCACACAGGAAAGATGGCTGACATCCGATATGGCAATGGCGGCCAGCGACCGACGATCATCGCGGTAACGTCCGGAAAGTTCTTCCGCAAAGTGCATGGCATCACAATGGGAGCCTCCATTACCGCAGGAGATGATCTTACGACCTTTTTTTAACGAATCGGCCATGAGCCGAGCCGCCTTGTCGATGGCTGTAAGATGATCCGGGTTACTCAGAAATGTATCTAAAACCGATTGCGCTTCGGCTAGTTCGTGACGAATAATATCAAGCATTGAAAGACAGTTTTGAGCGGTTTGCTACCACCTTCGGTTGATTAGACAGCAAACAGTTGGTAAAGTTGGCTACTATACCCGAAAACTCAAAAGGTGATGGCGAATGGCTTGATCAAAATACCCAGTTGCGATACGGAAGATTCCAGCGGAGCGCAAAACTGGCCAGTTTATCCGTATAGCCGTCTGGACGATACTCGCTATCCTTGAACCGGTACAGAAAACGCCCTTCCAGAAAAATGTTGTGCCGAATCATATACGAAGCCCGAAGGTCGGCGTACGTAGTGACAGTTTTACGACCCTGCCCAATGTAGTTGCCGTCATCCTGAACACGCGTATCATAATTGAGCAAAATATTGCCACCATAATTTCGATCAGGCGATGGGTCTGCTCCGTACGTCATAATGCCGAAAATACCGTTGCCCGACCATTTTTTATGCTGATAACGCACGATACCAAGTGCTTCAACAAAGTTAGCGCCGAGCGGATGAGCTAGTGGCTGACTATAGTGGGCGTAGTTGGCCTGACCTGCTGTTACAACCGGTGATGTCAAATGGGAATACGTATAAGGGCGGGCCAGATTCATTTCGGCCTGAATATCGAGATTGGGTACGTTGAAGGCATCAATGTATTTGGCCCCCACCTGAAGCGCAAACTTATTGGTCCAGTTGCCTTTGCCGGAGAGCATTTCGCTCAGTCTGAACTCATCCAGCAGAAACTGGCTGTAAACCAGGAACTGAGTCAGGAAATTGGCTTTGAAGTCGATCCCGATCATCGCATTATCGGCGCTGCCTCTGTAAGATTCGACGAAGCGGTAAAAAATTATTGGGTTGAGGTAGTTTAGATCCAACCGATCTCTGCTGAACACTTCAGCTTCGAATACACCCAGATTGATCTGGGGCGTAATGTTGATGCTGAGGTGGTGCATAGCCGCAAACTTCTGCTTGAAGAGCGTATTGGCAGCCACAACGTCCTGCGTATTTTGTAATTCGGTGAACAGGTTCGTGTATTGTATTTTTCGGCCGAGCCGGGTCGTTAGCTTTAGAAAGAGATAAGGAGCGCTATTATCTGAAAGCAGTAACGACCGAAACCCATTGCCGAAGAAATTGCGGTCATGGCCAAACTGTAAGTTGATTATTTTCAGAATGTTAAGCGTAAAATAGCCTCGGGCCGTAATGAAGTCAGCTCCTTTAGTCCGAAACACTTTGGTAAACCCTTCGCCGGGCGCAAAACCACCACCCGCTTCCGGCGATCTATAGAGTTGACCATAATCGTTTATGTACTGAGGGTAAAGCGCCTGATTGTCCGCAAAAAATGTGTAGAAGCCTAATTTCTTCCCGATTGTTCCCCGGATCTCCAGACCACGGGTATTCACAAAAGGGTTCCGCAGGGATTCATCCGGATTGGCTGCCTGTCCGGAAACCTGCTCACCACCAATGCCGAAATAGAAAACCGGATTTACGTGCAAATCGAAGTCGGGCGTCTGTACACTGTAGAAATCGGCTTTTTTGTGATAAAACGGTCTGAGAAAGCCTACTTTATCGCCTAACGGTGTTTGGCTATCGCCCGGACCGGGTGGGGGAAGCAAATGTTTCGTGAACGGATCGCGTCTGGTGGAGTCAGCCGCCTGGCGTACCCATTCCCAGCTATCATCCCGTAAGTAGTTGAAATTGAAATAATCGCTGTCAGAAAAATTTCGGCCAGGTTTAGCCAGTAGGCTGTCCGTAAGCTGAACAATACTCTGCCGGTTGTATGGTTTCACGGAGCTATGAAACCCTTCGGCCCAGTGGCCCTGCCGAATTTCCAGCCGGTCGATCAGGTGATAATAGTCCGCATTAAGTGGTACGAATGGACTTTGGGACCAGGCCGGAAAGGATAGTACAAAAAAAACTAAAACGTAAAAAAAACGCTGCATACAAGTCACTAGATAGCTCAATCCACTCCGTTGATCCACTCGATTTGCCTTATCTGAGCGACAAATTAGGCAATTGGTTTGGATATACGCCAGTCATGCGGCTAATTTACGGGGAAAGTCTCCTTTATCTATGTTTGTTTTTGCTCAACAGCCCTCGCTGGCGAACCAATTTGTGGCCGAACTTCGTGATGTCTCGATCCAGAAGGATCGCTTGCGCTTCCGTCGGAATCTCGAACGAATTGGTGAATTGATGGCTTACGAAATATCCAAGACGCTGCCTTATCATAATGCCTCTGTGCAAACACCACTGGGTACCGCTGAGACACAACTACTTAGACAACAGCCCGTTCTGGCAACGATTTTACGGGCAGGGCTACCGTTTCATCAGGGACTGGCGAATTATTTCGATCAGGCCGAGAACGCGTTCGCGGGAGCGTACAGGGGGGTGAGCGCCAGTGATAGCGATGATTTCGAGATAACGATGGACTACATTGTTGGACCCGATTTGAGTGGTAAAACACTCATTCTTAGCGATCCAATGCTGGCAACGGGCCGTTCGCTAGAAAAAGTTTACCATGCCATGCTCCGGTACGGAATTCCGGCGCAAACGCACATTGCTGCGGTGATTGCCAGTCCGGAAGGGGTGCGTCATGTACAGCGGCAGTTACCGCAGTGCCACCTCTGGCTTGGCGCGATCGATAGCCATCTGGATGAGCACTCCTACATTGTTCCGGGGCTCGGCGATGCCGGTGATCTGGCCTATGGGGGTAAAGTGTAAAAATCCTCTATAACGTAAAGGGGATGAATGAGCTGGCTATGGTAAGTCTGCTCATTCATCCCCTTTCTATGTAGACTTGAACTACGCTATCGTAGGTCAACAACTTCAACGCCGGGGTACTTCGATTTATCGAAAATAAAGGCTGAATCCGGTACGTTGGCGTTCGGTGTAAACTTCGTGATATTGTACGTCGTCCGTTTGCCGTCTTTGTTAATGATCAGCCAGTTACGTACCGATTTGTCAGCCTTGTCGACTGAAATCTGAATAGTAGAAATCGGGCTCTTCTGACGATTCGGGGTCAACTCAATAACTTCCAATGACCGACCGCCCATCTTCTGTTCTTTCAAAAACTTATAATCGAACCCACGTTTGTAGATTGTATAAATCTGAGTCGGATTCAGTTCGCCATTTGCTGCGGCCTCGTAATCCTGCACGTTAACCTCGTTGGATTCCTTGATGTACGTAGACATCGTCTGGCCATCCGAAAAAACTTCCTGTCCGCCTAATTTTAGCCGGAATTTCGAACCTCTGACACTCAGATCGCCTTTGTAGGATTCGTTTGCCCCCGCGCCAACACTTGCATACGTGAACGCAGCCTGGTACGATTTCAGTGATTTATATTGCTTGCTCATCGCGTCCAGAATGTCTTTCGCCCGCTTATCTTTCTGAGCTAGCGTCGGGAACGACATCAGTACGGCCAGCCCTAGCATCCATGCTACTTTTTTCATTTTTGTGTATTTACTCGTAAATCTCGGGTTGTAGAACGGCCTCGTTATAAAGCAGTCATCTTTTATTTAGACTAAAAAGTGAAGCAGAAAGTTTAATACCTGTATCGATTAACACGCTGACTTGTTGAGTTACTCACCCTTCAGGCGTTTCAGGATTTCTTCCAGCATTTGCAGATCCTGAACCAGTACGTCCCGAGCCTTACTGCCCTCGAAGGAGCCGACAATTTTAGCGGCTTCCAGTTGATCAATCAGTCGGCCCGCACGGTTGTAGCCAAGTTTAAGCTTGCGCTGAATGAGTGACGTACTGCCTTGCTGATGAATAACAATCAATCGGGCGGCTTCGTCGAACATCGGGTCACGATTGTCAAGGTCTATGTCTTTATCGTCGCTCTGACCGCCGTCGTCCCCAACAAACTCGGGCAGCACATAGGCGTCATCGTAACCGCGCTGATTGCCAACGAAATCACATAGGTCTTCGATTTCGTTCGTATCGACAAAGGGACACTGCAAGCGGATGATGTCAGAGTTCGATGATAACAGCATGTCCCCCATACCGACCAGCTGTTCAGCACCACCCGCGTCCAGGATCGTCCGTGAGTCGATTTTCGACGTTACTTTGAACGACAGACGGGCCGGGAAGTTGGCTTTGATCAAGCCAGTAATCACGTTGACCGATGGCCGTTGCGTGGCCACAACCAGGTGAATGCCAATGGCCCGCGCCAATTGCGCCAGTCGGGCAATTGGCTGCTCTACCTCCTTACCGGCTGTCATCATCAGGTCGGCTAACTCGTCGATGATGAGAACGATATACGGCAGAAAACGGTGACCTTTATCCGGATTTAACCGACGTTTCACAAATTTGGCATTGTATTCTTTCAGGTTTCGGCAACCGGCATCTTTGAGCAAGTTGTACCGATTATCCATCTCGATACAGAGCGAATTAAGGGTATTGACAACTTTTTTCGTATCCGTAATGATCGGCTCTTCGGCATCGGGGAGCTTCGCCAGAAAATGGCGCTCCAACTTGTTGAAAAGCGTCAATTCCACTTTTTTGGGATCAACCAGAACGAGCTTCAGCTGAGAGGGGTGTTTCTTGTAGATCAGCGACGTCAGCAAAACATTCAACCCTACGGATTTACCCTGACCAGTAGCGCCCGCCATAAGCAAGTGCGGCATTTTGGCCAGGTCAGCCACATAGATCTCATTGGAGATGGTCTTGCCCAGTACGATCGGCAGATCGAATTTGCTGCTGCTGAACACGTCGCTCATGATCACCGAGCGCATCGACACCATTTCGCGGTTTTTGTTCGGCACCTCGATCCCTATCGTACCCATGCCCGGCATCGGCGCAATAATCCGGATACCGAGGGCGGACAGGTTGAGCGCAATGTCATCTTCCAGGCTTTTGATCTTGGAAATACGAACGCCTTTTGCCGGTACGATCTCATAAAGCGTAACCGTTGGCCCGATCGAAGCCTGAATGGAGTCGATCTCGATGCCAAAATTGCGCAACGTACTTTCAATCTTTTCCTTGTTAGCTGTTAACTCGTCTTCGGAAACCTGCGCCTTCCGGTTGTTCTGATAATCGGTAAGCAGCTCATTGACCGGATACTGGTACTGGGGCAAGTCGAGCGTTGGATCATAGAGACCATGTAGCGCCACCAGGTCATCTTCCTGAAACGGATCAGGCTCGAACGTGGGTGATGGTGTCGCGCTAAGTTCGCCCTGATCCGCGCCTACCTCATCGGTGACCGACTCCCGGTTTTTTATGGTAAGGGTAACACCCGTTGGTTTAGGCATGGCTTCCTGAACGGGCGCGGGTGTTTCCGGAGCAGTGCTTTCGGTGAAGGGTTCGGGCTCAGGGGGCTTAGTAGCGACAACAGGCTCTTCGTCGGGCTCATCGGCAACGAACTCATTCGATACGGGTGCGGGCGCCTTGTCCACTAGAACCTCGTCTTCGTCTTCAAGCTCACTTTCCTCATACGATTGCAGGGTAGCATCCGGACGTTTGGACGATCCCGGTCCTGTGCTTCCGCTAAAGTCAGGGATTGAAAGAGATGGAATTTTTATGTTCCGAACGTCGAAGAAATAAATGACGAAGAAAAAGAAGATAAAGGCGATAAAGGCCAGATTCCCCCAACCAAACAGACTGTAAAGCGATACATTAAATTCATAACCAATTCCCCCGCACCAGACACTGGACGTCTCGGCAGAATCGGTCACGAGCACGATATAACCCAGTAATAAGCTACTCCAGACCGCAAGAAAAAGTAACCCTGTCGTGGCGCGGCTCAGGGGAAGCAATTCCCGGCGGAGCGCCAGTTTGTAGCCGGCCAGAAACATGATGATCGGTAGCGTCAACGCACCAACGCCGAACCACCGAAATACAAATACGTGGGCAATGAAAGCACCTACAAGACCGGCCCAGTTGCGGGTTTCCTGACCCGATTCCGCCAACGGCTGAGAAAAGGCTGACCCGACTACGCTTTGATCAGCTTGCCCGGTTGTTAAATAGGAGATGAAGGCGGCAAATAATCCGACGGCTACCAGCATGAGCAAAACACCCAGGGTCAGCGTTGAGCGCTGGTCGCTAAACCACCGATCGAGCGCAGCTCCCCAATCCAGGGATGGACCCTTGTCCCGCAACTTTCCCGCTGCGCCGTTGTCACGGCCTGGGCGCGGCACAGTCTGCCTGGTACGGTCTGCTGTGGGTTGACGGACTGTATTTTGACGGGGTGATGTTGTTGGTTGGACCATTCGTTGGAGTAAAGCTTAGCGGCAGTGGTAAATTTCCCATTTTTTGGCGAAAAGTTGCGTATTTGCTCGCGGAATTAGGGGAAAATGTAGGAACGGTCCTAAACCATGTCTTGCGGCTAACGTGGGAACGCCAGGGGCGACGTAGTCAACTCATTCAGTAGTGCCTTATTGATCCGTTTGGCGAGCCCTGGGCCTTCGTAAATGAAACTTGTATAGACCTGAATCAGGCTTGCACCGGCGCGCAGCTTTTCCTGCGCATCTTCGGCAGAGAAAATACCACCGACGCCAATGATCGGGAACGCCCCACCCGATTGCTGATGCAGGTATCGAATGACTTCAGTTGACCGTTCTCGTACGGGTCGCCCGCTTACGCCCCCCGCACCCATCTGCGACACGGTGGCCGGGTCTGTCAGTAATCCGTCGCGGCTTATCGTTGTGTTGGTGGCGATGATGCCGGCGATACCCGTTTCCGCAACAATGGCAATAATGTCATCCAACTGGCCATTGGTCAGGTCAGGGGCTATTTTCAGCAGAATCGGTTTTGGCGCGGGTCGCTGGCGATTTTCGGTCTGTAGGGCTGTTAATAGGCGGGTCAGGGGTTCCCGCTCCTGAAGGTCACGCAGACCTGGTGTGTTGGGCGAGCTAACGTTCACAACGAAGTAATCGACGGCATCGAACAATTCCCGGAAGCTAATCAGATAGTCAGTGAGGGCGCTCTCGTTCGGCGTGTCTTTATTCTTACCAATATTGCCACCAATGATCACATTTCGTCCACCCCGGTTCTGGGCAAAATGGCGGAGTCGGCCACCGGCTGGTCCGGCTCCTTTGTTGTTGAATCCCATTCGGTTGATCAGACCGCCATCCGCTTTTAACCGAAACAAACGGGGTTTTGGATTACCCGGTTGGGGGCGGGGAGTGACGGTACCAATCTCGACGAAACCAAACCCTAAATCACTCAATTCGCTGACGAGATCGGCATTTTTGTCGAAACCAGCGGCCATCCCAACCGGATTGGGAAACGTGAGGCCAAAAACGGTGCGCTCCAGGCGCCGATCACTAAGAACGTAGAATTTGCGGCAAATAGCTGACACTCCGGGGATAGCCAGCGCAAACTTAAGCAGCGTCGTTACGTTATGATGAATCAGTTCAGCATCAAAACGAAACAGCAAGGGCAGAATAATGCGCTTATACATGAGCGCAAAGGTACTGTCTCAACGCTATAAGGCCACTAGGACCCGCTAAGTTTAGCCGAATAAGTCAGAGGAGAGATAGCGATCACCCCGATCACAGATGATACAGACAATAACGCCCGACTCAAGCTCCTGCGCCAGTTTCAAAGCCGCCCATACTGCACCACCACTGCTCATGCCCGCAAATACACCTTCTACGTTTGCCAGCTTTCGGGTTAAGAGCGTGGCATCGTCGGCCGACACGTCGATAACGCGATCGACCCGCTGTGGTTCAAAGATCCTGGGCAAATACGCTACAGGCCATTTCCGGATGCCCGGTATCGACGAACCATCGGTTGGCTGGCATCCGACGATCTGGATGGCTGGATTCTGCTCTTTCAGGTAGCGGGATGTGCCCATTATCGTACCTGTTGTTCCCATCGACGAGACAAAATGGGTGACTTGTCCATCGGTATCGCGCCATATTTCCGGCCCGGTCGTGCGATAATGCGCTAAATAATTATCGGCGTTCGCAAACTGGTTGAGCAACAGATAGCCACCTTTCTTGACCTGTTCTTCCGCGTAGTCGCGCGCGCCTTCAATGGTTTCGGTCAAAATTACCTTGGCACCGAATGCCTCCATCGTCAATACGCGCTCACGAGTTGAATTTTCGGGCATGACCAACTCAATCTCGATGTCATAGAGTCGGGCAATCATGGCCAGGGCAATGCCGGTATTGCCACTGGTGGCTTCGATAAGCTTCATGCCGGGTTTCAACTCGCCCCGCGACAAAGCGCCCTGAATCATGCTGACCGCAGCTCTGTCTTTTACACTGCCGCCGGGATTGTTGCCCTCAAGCTTGCCATATAATCGAACGTTCGGGTTTGGGTTCAGGCGATTCAATTCTACCAACGGCGTATTGCCGACCAAATCAAGCAGGGTTGCCATGCCAATAAATCTGTAAAGTACTCTTGACGATTTAAGGTCAAATCGACTCAATAAGTTCGCAATTTTATTTTTCCTGTTACAACCGGATGAGTTCTACGCACTAGATAATCCGGATAATTTCGCTGATTCAAAAAAATAATTGCCCGTAATAGGTTGATACTGAAAATTTTGTAAACTTGCTTAAGCTTACTTCGTTGTACGTAGCTTAGGCTACATCAGCGGGTTCGCTGTATCCTTATTCACACCCAAATAATTAATCATGAAAGTAGCTTTAATCCCAAAGCCGCTATCCAGCGCCTATGTCGAGCAAATTGCCCTGCAATTCGAAATGCCCGACCTCACCCTACCATTCTGGGGATACCGCAAAAAAATGCCGATGCACCAAATTGTCCGGTTGGAAGGCGAAGGAAACTACACGCTGTTTCATTTCTCGGACGGGACGCAACTCATGGTTTCGCTGACGCTCAAGAAAATGGAAGGTCGGCTATCGTCGAAAGTTTTCGTGCGCCCTCACAAGAAAAATATCATCAACCTCCTGTATCTGGAAGGTATCTACCCCGACTTGCTTCAACCGGGACGCCCTCAGCTGAGTGCGTGTCTGGTCAATGGTCACCGCGTTGAGGTATCACGCCGTAAAGCAAGCCGTTTTATCAAACAGGTGAAAGGGTTTCAGGAAGAAGTGCAATTACTGGACGTGCAGTCGCCAGCGAAAGCCGTTCTGGTGGCCTAGTTTCCGAATAAGTGATCTCCGAATCAAGAAAGGGCTCATTAATTAGTGAGCCCTTTCTTGATTCGGAGATCACTTATTCGGAAGATGATTATTTTTTTTGCTTGGCTAGTTCTTCATCTCGCAGCGGACGGCGAAGAATCTTGCCAACATTCGATTTTGGAAGTTCGGATCGGAACTCAATCTGTTTAGGGATTTTGTAGGGGGTCAGATTTTCGCGGCAGTACGATTTTATCGAGTCAACCGTCAGTTCCGGATCTTTTTTCACCACAAAAATCTTAACGATTTCGGTCGATTTCTGATCGGGAACCCCAATGCAGGCAACTTCCAGTACACCAGGGCATTGTGAAACGACATCTTCGATTTCATTCGGGTAAACGTTGAAGCCCGACACGAGAATCATGTCTTTCTTACGATCAACAATCTTGAAAAAGCCGTCTTTATCCATCATCCCAATATCGCCGGTTTTGAACCAGTCGCCCAGCATTACCTGAGCTGTTTCGTCAGGCCGGTTGAAGTAACCTGAAAACACCTGCGGACCGCGCGCGACAATTTCACCCGGCTCACCCAAAGGGGCATCCGTACCATCATCATGAATAATTTTCAAGGCGGTACTGGGCCAGGGAACGCCAATCGTACCTACCCGAACAGACCCATCGACCGGATTAGATGACAAAACGGGTGAGGTCTCGGTCAGTCCGTAGCCTTCGCAGGGTGTGTTACCGGTGAGTTTTTTCCATCGTTCTGCCACCGATGTCTGTAGAGCCATGCCACCGGCAGAGGTTACGCGCAAATTGCTGAAATCTACTTCGCCAATTCGTGGGTGGTTCAGCAGGCCGTTATAAAGTGTGTTTACACCGGTAAAGGCGGAGATCTTATACTTCTTCAGATCGTCTATAAAGGCGTTGAGATCACGCGGGTTGGTAATCAGTAGGTTCATGCAGCCACTCCTCAGGGCTGACAAGGCATTGGTTGTCAGGGCATAAACGTGATACAGGGGCAAAGCGGCCACAAAAACACCTTCGCCTTCGGGTATACCTGCTGGTTTCATCCAGACATCCTGCCCTTCCACATTGGCGATCATGTTCCGTTGGGTGAGCATGGCTCCTTTCGACACACCGGTTGTTCCGCCCGTGTATTGAACGAAGGCAAGATCGGTGTTTTTAATAGCTACGGGCTGGAAGGGCTGACGGCTTCCCCTACTTAGCGCATCGTTGAACGAAATCGCATTGGGTAGGCTATACGAAGGAACCAGTTTCTTGACGTATTTGACAACGGCATTAACGATCTGTTTTTTTGGAAAACCCAGTAAGTCACCGAGTTGCGTTACGATGACATGCTGAATATCCGTTTTATCGAGGATCTTTTCCAGATTAGACGCGAAGTTCGACAGGATAACAATCGCTTTGGCACCAGAGTCTTTAAACTGGTGCTGCATCTCCCGCGACGTGTAGAGCGGATTGGTGTTAACTATGGCCAGCCCCGCTCGCAAAGCGCCAAACATCGCCACTGGATATTGTAGTGTATTGGGCATTTGAATCGCCAGTCGGTCTCCTTTTTTCAGGCCCAGGTCGTTTTGCAGAAAAGAGGCAAACTGCTTGGATAAACTGTCCAGTTCACCATACGTTAGCTGCTTACCCATGCAAGCATAGGCGGGACGGTCCCTGAAACGCTGACAACCCTCGTCAATCAGCGCTGCCAATGATGGGTAGGCATCGGGATTTATGTCATGGGGAACGCCTTTCGGGTAAAAGCGTAGCCAGGGATATGTGTGATTGGTTGTAGGCGTTTCCATGTGAAGGGATTGGAGCTTTTATAGCAAAAATAAAACAAAATCAGGAATGGTTCTGTTGCGGGTGGGAATTTACAAAATGAGTATGGATAAGGCGAAAAGATTCCTGAGCGCTAAACATAGTAGTTTAAGTCGGCTGATGCCATTCCTAGCCACTAATTATAGTGTCGGAAAGCTCAACTGCTGAATTAATAATACACTAATGTATCCAGTTATTGGTTAGCGGGGAATTGTAGATAAGTTACAGATCAATTGGTTGACGGTTTATTAACTAATTCCGTTGAGCAATATTCTGGCCTTCTTATTATTCCGACTGACAAGCTGGTAAATACGGCTACTGTTAATGAATATAATTGATTGCAATAGTAATTAAATAAGGCAAAACTTACCTAATTGTGTGTATGGGCCAACGAATGTGTATTATTCTCATAAGAGGAGAAATATTATAGATTGATGTATTAATTAATTATATATAGAAAATGAAATTTATTTCGATAAAGATTTGATAAGTAAATATAAAGTTAAATAACTTAGCATTATCGTAACAGGTACTATACTAGGCGATGAAGTGTGTACATGAGTTGACATGCTTACCAGTAGTACTGTGCAAAAGCAGTGGATGTAACTCAGATAGCAATGGACGGGATGACTTCATTATCAACACGTAGCCATGATCTGTCGATGTAATTTTCTTTACATGACTCTGTAATCCGTTTTTGCTATCACTCTAAAAAGTTAGTGCTTAACCGCCACATCATATTTATAAGCTATGGATCAACGTAATGCAAGTGTTGATGTTTTCCGTTTTTTAGCTGCCTGCGTAGTTTTTATTAGCCATAGTGTCTATTCCAATCATTTATCGTTACTGGTCGTACTGGGAATAGTAGGACGGTGGGCTCTTCCATTTTTCTTTCTGGTCAGTGGCTATTACTTTGAGAAAAGTTATGTTCGTCGGTCTACTTCTGCGTTCACTAAAACCATAATAGCCTTACTGTCGGTTACTTTATTCATCAATCTATTTTATCTAGCGTTTGTTGGGGTGACCGAAGGATCTTTCAGACCATTGTTAACACGTTTTACCTTACTGACAGGAACCTATTTTCATTTGTGGTTCCTAACGTCGCTCCTCGTTAGTTACCTAGTGCTGTGGTTCTTCCTGAATTACAAACTAGTAAAGCTGTTGCCTTATCTGGCTGCTGTGACAATCGCCCTTGTCTTACTGTTAACCCCTTACAATTACTTGGTTGGGATGGCAACACACCCAATTTACGCCCGGTCACTTTTGTCGATTCCCTTCTTATGTATCGGTTTTTTAATTTCTAAACACGGGGTCGATGGTAGCATTTCGAAGCCAATTGCGTGTTTACTAGTCGTCTTTGGTATTGGTATACAACTCCTAGAAGGTTGGTTCCTGTCAAGCCAGGGACAGGATTCGTCGAGAGTTAATTTCTTGGGAGGAACGCTATTTGTATCGATTGGGATGTTTTTGTTGTCGCTTCAGTTAGTGGTCTCTCAGGATAATATACTGGGATATTACGGGCGACGCTACTCATTTCCTTTGTACTTGTATCACCCGCTGATCAACTATTTTCTCCATAAGAGCCTGGAAACGGTGTTGATGGGCACAGTCATATACTGGCTCAGTCCGATATTGGCTCTGGCAGCTACCTTACTACTATTCATATACATGGATAAATTTGCGCCTGCTCTATTCCGAATTTTGAGCGGAGGATTCTTGGCGTTGAAGCCTAGGCTAGAGGGAAAGCCTAGTTGACAGGACGATACGGCTAATTAGCAGTCTAAGCCTATTCCATTTCTACTCAGAAAAAAGCCCTGTCAATCAACGATTGACAGGGCTTTTAACTTGTATGTGCTCCCGAAGGGACTTGAACTTTTGAGTTTAATTTATTGATTATTAGAGGTTTACTATTCGTGAAAATCAGCAGGGGACGAATAAGGGGACGAATGATCTAATAGATTAGACAAATTTAAAAATAGGGGGACGGACTGCCAACAGGGGTTTGTATTTTTGAGATGAATCGAGAATTATTGATTCTTGGTTTGGTCAGAGCCGGACGGGTGGTTCCCCCGGCTCATCGGGTCGGGTGGGTGGTTCCCCCGACCTTTTTATTTTTTAATTGTATCACAAACTCAAGCGAGGTTTGGTATTTAAGACATTGATTTGTGAGATAACAATTTAAGATAACCAATCAAGCTCAATCAATATTGTCCGTGGAATTGATTCCTGTCTCCCAATGGGCTGGGATCGGTAAACAGCTGCGGGTACATAGCCGGGCGAATACGGGCCGCGAACAAATTCAAATCCTTTAACTTGTTCGCGGCAAAGTTATCCCGCATCTGAATAAATTAGAATTGGGTTTTAAAGACTACTAAGAACAGTGAAAAATAGTTACATCATTGACGATGCAGATTTTATTAGGCTTAGGCTTATGGTAATCTATGCCATTTATTATTGACAACCTCCTGCTTAGCAATTGCCCGATATTTTACCATTTTATCAGCCAATTGTATATTGAAAACGCTAAAAAGTGTAATTACTTTTTTTAGTCCCTTATATTCAATGTATAGGGAAAGATTTCTCATCAATGCCTGATCATTCGGGTCCGTACTTGCCATTAACTTCTGGATCGTAATGGCCCAATAATGAATGGCTGAATTAATTTCATCTGCACTTAGTAGGTTCGATTCTCGATAAACTTCTAAATGGCATAGTCTCTTTAAAAAGTCGTCGAATGAATCCCGTATTGCCGTTTCTTTGGGGCTAAAGGTGATTGCTAAAAGCTCATGAGGCAACAATGCAGTTGCCACCTCTCGTCTTGTAACCCTTTCGTATTTATCCTCTGGTTTTTCCTTGTCCCACAAGGGAACGTGTCGGTCTGGAGTTCCTAACATTAATAGGGCGTTCCAGACTCCGGGGGTGGAATCAAACGACGTCACCCGGTTCATAAGTGCTTCTTTTTGTTTCCATTTTTGGTCTGCTCGCCATTGACAGAACGTCAAAACAGTGGCAGTTGCCACTAAAACATAGCCGATAAGTGTTGCTAGATTGTCTGTCTCTCTAAACAGCCAACTTGTATCCTTTTCTTTTTCAGCTGGACTTTCTTTCTTAGGTTGGGCAACAGTCACCACTTTCTTGAGCTGGTTAACAGTCACCGCTTTTGGTTTGCTTAATGCAGTATCGGTTGGCCGCTTAGGTTGCGAGAAAACTGGTTGAGAAAAAGTAAGTAGTACAACAACTCCTAAATAAAAATGGCGCATAAGATGTGAATATCCGAGAAGTGAATAAGGTAAAGAAACTAAGCAATAGTAAATTGGCTATTTCACTGTAAAATTATACATACATTTTCACCATATGAAGGCATTAACCTTCCCTTAATTTTGACACCGTTTTTTTCAACCTGGTCTACCGGTCGTAAATTTCTTTATGACTAGAGGATTGATATACCCCTCCCTATCTGCTAAATCACAACTAAATGAAATACTTATAAAAGCTCACTTGCAGTTATTTTTTGGGCTAAATAGCCTTTGTTACATTCAAGTACTCATCTGTTCGTATTCTATTCACCTGTGACCTACCCTGAATTTGAAGCCCGTTGGAAACCGGCCGGTGGTGCCGAACGCGCTAATTATAGCCTTTTTCTACAGGACCTTTGCGACCTCATCGGCGTTGCCCGCCCTGATCCCACTACCGACAGCCCTATTCAAGATGCCTACGTACTCGAACGGGCCGTTGAGTTTAACGACCACGGCAAACGTACTATTGGCCGAATCGACCTCTACAAACGCGGCTGTTTTGTATTGGAAACTAAACAGGGAACCGAAACACCCGATCAACTAAAGACCGCAGAACGAGCTGAATTAGGACTACCGCCCGAAAAACGCCGGAAAGGTCATGCCATACGGGGAACGACTAAATGGGTACAAATGATGCAGACCGCCCGCCAACAGGCGTTAGGCTATGTACGGGCGTTACCGGCTGACGAACCTCGGCCCCTGTTTGTGCTGGTAGCCGACGTTGGTTATTGTATTGACCTCTACAGCAACTTTGCGGGGGTAGGTGATCAGTTCGTACCTTTTCCTGATCAAACGCGTTATCGGCTCCCATTGTCAAAACTGGCTGAGGAAGAAACGCGGGACTTGTTACGGCTCATCTTTACTAACCCTAAAGAACTTGACCCTAGCCGACGTGCGGCCCGCGTTACGCGTGAACTGGCTGAATATCTAGCAAAACTATCCACACAATTAGAGCGGGCGGGACATTCACCCGATTTAGTGGCACAGTTCCTTATGCGTTGTCTGTTTACCATGTTTTCGGAGGACGTGGGCCTGATACCCAAAGAATCGTTTACCGGAATGTTGCGGCAATATGCCCAACCCAACCTACGCGAATTTTTGCCAGATGCCTTACAAACCCTTTGGCGTACGATGGACACGGGCGGTTTTTCGCCCGATCTAAAGGCACGTTTACGCAAATTTAATGGTAAGCTGTTTCACGATGCTAGGGCGTTCACGTTAACGGCCGATCAAATAGCCTTACTACTAAAGGCGGCTGAAGCAGACTGGACGGCCGTAGAACCCGCTATTTTCGGGACGCTGTTAGAACGGGCGTTAGACCCCCGCGAACGGCACAGTTTAGGTGCTCACTACACCCCACGCCGGTATGTTGAGCGGTTGGTACTGCCTACGGTGCTGGAACCCTTGCGCCGGGAGTGGGCTGCTGCTCAAGCTGCCGCCGCACAAATATTAAACGAGGGCAAAGACAAAAACGCCCGTGCCGAACTGGAACGATTTTTACGTCGACTGACTACAATTAAAATTCTCGACCCGGCATGTGGTTCAGGGAATTTCCTCTATGTGACTTTAGAACACTTAAAACGGTTAGAGGGTGAAGTATTAGCGGCTATTAACTCATATGGACAAACCGCCCTTCTCAACCTGAGCGGAGGTACAACCATTTCCCCCCGGCAACTATTGGGTCTTGAATTGAACCCCCGCGCGGCTGCTATTGCTGATGTGGTGCTAAAAATTGGTTATTTGCAATGGCATCTACGGACCCACGGCGTTAGTGAATTACCTGAACCATTATTAGACGAATACGAGAATATACGCCAACAGGACGCCGTATTACAGCACGGCCCACCCGTACCTCGTTTAGATGTCAGCGGTCAACCTATAACGCGTTGGGATGGAGTAACGACTAAACTACACCCGGCAACTGGTCAACTCATACCTGACGAAACTGCCCGTACTGTCGTTTACGATTATCCAAACCCTCAACCCGCACAATGGCCTGAAGCAGATTTTATTGTAGGTAACCCACCTTTTATGGGAACAAACAGAATGCGTGATTCTCTAGGTGAAGGATATACTCAAGCCTTACGTAAGGCGTATGTTGGTAAAGTACCAGATTCGGCCGATTTGGTAATGTATTGGTGGTATAATGCCGCAAACGCGGTGAATAATAACAGTACTGAACGGTTTGGTTTGATCACCACGAACAGTATAAAACAAACTTTAAATCGACGCGTGATGCAGCCTTTTTTAGAGGGCGATTCTCCGACTTTGGCGATCAAATTCGCTATCCCCGATCACCCTTGGGTTGAGAGTTCCGATGGGGCGGCTGTACGTATTGCAATGACTGTGGTTGAACCCTTTTCATTTCAATCAATAGTCACTATTGGTCAGTTACTGAGCGTTAGAACCGAAACAATCCCTATAGGAGAAGATGCTGCTGAGGTAACATTTTCTGATCAGCAAGGACAAATTCAGGCTAATTTGACAATTGGTGCAGATTTAGATAGTGCAATACCTTTGAAAAGTAATGCAGACCTAAGTAATAAAGGGATTCAATTGTACGGAGCCGGTTTTTTACTTAATGATAAAGAATTTGAGCGCATTATGGCCTTGGAGCCATCGAGTGCACTTGTAATCAAAAAGTACATGAATGGGAAAGATTTTACTAGTGACAATAGAAGCTTAAGAGTAATAGATTTTTTCGGACTATCCGAAAAAGAAGCGCTCTTACTGTATCCTGTTCCCTATCAACATATTTTAGAACGAGTTAAGCCTGAACGGGAAGTAAACAAAGAACCAAATGTTAAAAAAAACTGGTGGTTACATGGTCGTACACGAGACGAACTTCGTATTTCGATCAAAGATTTAAACCGCTACATTGCTACAGTGGTAACAGCTAAACATAGAATTTTTCAATTCTTAAACACTGATATTTTAGCTGAAGATGCAATAATAGTTATTGCACTAGATGATGGATACCACTTAGGGATATTATCAAGTCAAATCCATATTATTTGGGCTTTAGCAACTGGTGCGGATTTAGGAGGCAATACCCCACGATATAGGAAACTACGTTGTTTTGACCCATTTCCCTTTCCCGATGCTACACCGCAACAGCAGGCCCGTATTCGTGAACTGGCTGAACAGCTAGACGCACACCGCAAACGCCAACAGGCTACCCACCCCACGCTCACACTAACCGACCTATACAACGTGGTCGAAAAGTTACGGGCGGGTGAAGCCTTAACAGCCAAAGAGCAAACGATTAATCAAATGGGGTTAGCGTCGGTGGTGCTCAGTTTGCACCAACAGATTGACGCGGCCGTTGCAGACGCATACGGTTGGCCTTACGATTTACCAGATAGCGAAATTTTAACCCGCCTTGTTCGGCTGAACCACGAACGAGCCGCTGAGGAAACCGCAGGGCATATTCGCTATTTACGCCCGTCGTATCAGGCCCCCGGTCAACAGCAGTTAGGTATCGACTTACCAGCTAAAGCAGTCTTAGTATTAAATACTCCCGTTACTGAAGCTAATAAACAAGAATGGCCGAGAGAATTGGCTCAACAAATGCAGGCTGTTCGGGATGCCGTTCAACAGGCTGGCGTTCCACTAAACGCAAAACAGGTAGCTGCTCTGTTCCAGCGTACCAAACCGGAGAAGGTTCAACCGCTATTAGATACTTTGGCCGCGCTAGCTCTAGTGCGCCAAACGCCTGAAGGAGCCTACGCGATATGAGCAGCGGAAAGGTCATTACAACAACTGTATATTATTAACTGCGTATAGGCGTCAGGGTGAAACGGCATAAGTAAGCGTTCCGTTACACGAAGAGCTAGCTAACATTTAATAGCGGATTACTGACACTAGAAGCAGAGTTAAGCGAAGGCGCTATAGTTTATGAATTGGTGCATCTGAAATTACCTGGGCATGGCAAACTGTAGAAGCTCATCATACCGCCTACTTTTCAAACGAGTTTCTATATGAGCTATAAAACAGGTCCAGGGCTGATGTGATTATTTAAGTGTTTATTACGTATGATTGTGTTCATTTTGATTTGTTTCTAAAAGTATACAGTAGATTTCAATGCCTGTACCATCACCTGTTTGGATTCATCGTATTGTACACGAGCAAAACCTATTGAACATTCTGAGAGAAGGAATGTTGTCACGTCGAGCAGTAACGACGACCACAAACTATGTGTTCATTGGCGATAGTGAACTAACTGAATTCAGAGATAAATGGCCTGTTGGTTTACCGGATTGCGGTAATTTGGGTGACTATGTACCGTTTTACTTTGGGCCTTTGTCACCTATGTTGTTGAGTATCAAAACAGGTTTTAGAGTTCCACAACGACCACAAGAGGAAATTATCTACTTATGCTGTAAAGTGGAGAGTATAGTTGAGGCTAATCTACCCTTTGTGTTTACTGATGGTCATGCTACAGATAAACTGACCGGTTTCTATCAATCGCTTGATGATTTGGAGCAGGTTGACTGGTCTATTGTCAAAGAAAGATACTGGAAAAACATAGATGATAATCCAGACCGCCAGCGACGCAAACAGGCCGAATTTCTTGTACATAACAAAGTTAATTCTGAATTAATCGGTGCAATTGTTGTATTTAACCAAGAAAAGGCTAACTTTGTGAATCAATTATTACGTCAGGTAGGGCTTAAGATTCCGGTGTACATCAATCCTAAAAATAACTTTTATTACTAATGATCCACTTTCTGACAGGCGACTTATTGAGTTCTAATGCACAGGCGCTCGTCAATACTGTTAACACAGTAGGCGTCATGGGTAAGGGAATTGCGTTACAGTTCAGAGAGCACTTTCCACTCAATTTCAAGCTCTACAAGAAGTCTTGCGACAACCATAAACTTCAGCCAGGCACACTATTAGTTGTTCACGAGCCAACGCTCGACGGAGAACGAATAATAATCAATTTCCCGACAAAAACAGACTGGAAACACAAGTCGAGTTACGCATACATTGAATCTGGTTTAAAAGAGTTAGTTCGTGTTATTGATGAGGAACGCATAACAAGTATTGCTATCCCTCCCTTAGGGTGTGGTAATGGTGGACTCAAATGGGAGAAAGTACGTCCTATGATGGAGAGTTACCTTAACGGGGTCTCATCTGATGTGTACATTTATGAGCCGAATGAAGCGGTAAAACAAGTCTTGCAACAACAGCAAGTCAAGAAACACACCCATTTGACGCCTGCTAGAGCGATGTTACTGTATGCCCTATTCTCCTATGAGAAAATGGGAGAACACGCTAGTTTATTTGTTGCAAATAAATTAGCATATTTTCTTCAACGACTTGGGGAAAACCTACGGCTCAACTTTGTTGCTCATCACTACGGACCTTACGCAACCGAAGTAGGACATGTATTATATAAATTAAACGGTTCCTACATGACTGGAATGGAGCAAAAAGAAGCAAAGGCATTTGAACCGCTTCATTTACGCTATGACAAGTATGATGAAGTTCGGACTTTTGTTGAGAGCAATCTCAAGTCAGAACAACGTCAGCGGTTAGATGATTTACTTGTGTTGATTTCGGGTTTTCAATCGGCACTATCTTTAGAAGTATTGGCGTCTGTTGACTTCATTACTGACAGAGAAGGACCTCTACCGACCGAAGATGTATTTAAGCGGCTACAAAATTGGTCTGATCGGAAAAAACGGCTCGTTAAAGAACGTCATGTTACGGTGGCTCTGGAGCAATTGAACGCATATAAGCAACGTACTGCCTTTGCTTAATATTGGCTCTAGAACGCGCAAAAATGTGAATCTCCCGTAGAACTTACAGTTTTACTAACGCACTTCGTAAGGCGTCCCATGCCAGTAGTTAAGCATTACCCACTGGTCAGTATTCAGCCGTAACATGTCGGTTACATCAAATAAGGTAGGGTTGCGGTATATCTTATTGATGTCGCGCCGTAAGTTATTGCGCCGGTTACTGTCTTTATTTCTGACGTTGTGAGCCGCCCGGCTGTAAGGATCTTCTTTTGAGCCTTTGGCATACTGCCGGTGTTGGCGTTCGAGCGTCAGCATCAGGTCGTCATTATTGCGAAGCATAGCCGCCGACACAAACCGTTGTTGCGGTTGCGGCTGGTTGATCGTCACGCCCGTAACCGGACAGACAACGTCCCCCATTGTGTATTCGTCCGGTTTTCCCTTGTCACAAAGTACCTCGGAATATAAAGGGTTAATTCGTGACATATCGTTGTTCGGGATGTCGGTTAATTTGTGACACGTTTCCTCTTGGTTTCTCGCTGTTTCTTCACTGTTTTTGCTGTCTACAATGGTGTCGCAAATGTCAGTTCTTAACCCGTTTTGCCATGCAGTTTTGCAGTTACAAAATCGTGTCAGCAAGTTGTCATTCACGGCCGTTAGTTGAGTCCACGTTTGATCAATGAGCGTTGAAACGTCTTTCTGCCAGTTGCTACCGTGTTGATTGAGTAATGCCCGAAAACGGTCTTTATTGCGGCTCAGGCGTTGGCGGTGGGCTGCAGCCTGTTTTGGGGTTAAATCGTCGGGTGTGTGCCAGTAACGCGGGTTACGGCATTGCTGATAAAATACCCGTTCTTTAACCGTCAACGTCTTTGAGTTTATTGCCGGATCATCAAACAGGATGTTGTTAAACGTACCGACTAGCAAGGCCCCCAACGGCCTAAAATTGTCTACATTTAGTAAGTCAGCCAACGTACGTAACTGAACGCCCGTACTGTCAAAGTACCTCATCTTTCTAACTCGGATCTCAAATCGTAGCAGGTTACAGTTTAACCCATTTTGTTTGCCCTTATCATAAACCTTAACCGTGTAGCGTTGCCGGTGACAGGCGTAATATGGCGTTTGGCTGTGGCTGTCTACTACAAATGACTGGTTTTTGTAGCAGATGAGGTTTGTAAATACCTGGCTAATTGCAAATGGTAATTCAAGGTTTACGCCAAACTCAATATTGTTGATTTTCGATTCAAACAGGTTGAACCCGTAGTCAGTGACTAGCCTGTCGAGCGTCAGTAGCAGGTCGTTTACTGTGTATTGGTCGGCATTGTGAAGCCCGTTGTTGTAGAATTTGTGCAAACTACCCTTTACCTCAACCCGATACCCTGCCCCCGTTTGCCGTGGTTTTAGCTGGAAATTTAACCCCCGGTCCTGTGCCCTTCGTATCGGACTGAGAATAAAGCCGGTTTGCGTATCAACCAGTCCCCCAAACGTTAGGCGGTCATTCTTCAGCAGCGAGTCAACCTCTACCGAAACATCCTGTATTTTGATTCCGTCGAACATATCATAGTGAATCCGCCCTCACGATTAGCGTGCGGTACTTGCCTAGTAGGGGCGGTTCGTTACGTGAGAAGTGAATTAGAGTAAACCCCGGCCAACAATAGCCGACACAAAGGCGGCCCGGTCTTTAGGAAAAGGGTAGTAAGCCGGGAAGTATCGGAGGACCATACGCCCGGCGTCGGCTGAGAAGTGAACCAGTATGCCGTTACGGACTTTACTACCGCCCTGTCCGAACGTCATAACATTGCCAATGTAAACACCTGTATGGTCGGTACGTTGCAAGCCAGTAAAGAACTTGATCGTTCGCCCTGTGCCTTTGCCGGTTCCTTTCTTCTGTGTTTCGGGACCGCGTAAGATGAACTCTGCATCTATCTTGTCATTGAACCGCCGTTCCTCAACTGTCAACTCACGCGGGACCTTGCAAAACCCTGGCTCACATTCTTTGACGATGTATCTGCCTTGGTCAACGTCAAGGCGGTAGGTCAGGCGATGGGAGATAGGTAGATAGTTCATGCCGCCCGGCCCTCCCCAGCCTTGTTCTTAAAACGACGGGATTCTTTGAGCGCGGCTAACACGTCAGCACGACGGTAACGAACTCGCCCATTAATCTTAAGAGGAACTAACACAGCCGGGCGGTCGTCGCTATCCTGTGCCCATTCGTGCAAGGTGGTCAGGCTAACCCCGATGTGTTCAGCCGTTTGTCGGCGCGTGAGCAGTTCGGGAAGGTCTGAACCAGCAGGGGCGGGTGGTGTGAAGTTCGCTAACTCCGAGCGAACGGCTACCCGAACCAGTTCTGTTAGCTGGTCAGGTGTGACATTGATTTGTGTTATTGTGCCGTACATGGCCGTAATTGATTTAGTACGGCTCAAAGTTGGCGGAGTTGAATCTGGTCAAAGTTATACTACAACTCTGACTATAACTGACTATAACTAATCACTTGTTGGCTATGTACTTTTCTACCAATTCTGATAATGATGCGATAAAAGTTATTCCATCTTCAGTTGCCTTATATGATTCTTTACGCCCTTGCATTAATTGCATTGGGTTACTTATTGAAATACCAAGCAGTGCACCCAACTGATTGGCTAGCACGTCAATTGTCACAGGTTTTCCTGTCTTGTTGTCAATGATTCTATGTGACTTTGCGAGTGCCCAAACCAATTCTGCAAAATCTGTCTTGTCGCCCCTATTATCTCTCCATACAAGTTTTGCATTAGTGATTTTTGGATGATCTTCTGTTACAGGTGATTTTGGGTTTACACTCTGTTGAGGGGTAACAATTTTTCGCGACATTTCAACGTATCCAAAATTCTGAGCAAGACCAGGAAGAGGATCACGGCTCTCAGCAGTTAGTTCGTCAGCTGCCTTTACATACTCATAGCAACAGACTCTAACCTCTTCAACTATGCTATAAATGCACTTTTTATCTTCTTCGGTTAATTGGACTCTATTTTTATGAGAACCAAATACTTCAAAAGTCTTAAAATCTAAAAAGATTCTATCTATCCATTCGTCAGATTCTAAATAGTCGTATCCGTCTCTTACTTGGCTCAAAAAAGAGTTTAAATTAGTAGAGTATCTTGTTAGTTCTAGGGGTCTTAATTTTGATAAAATGTTAGATTTAACTTCTACTACTAGTTCTCTCCCTAACAATAAGTAATCTTTAAAATCTGTTTCAATAGCCTTATACAAAGAATGTCTTTCTTGAAAATTCCCTGCAATATTAATTTCTTGAAATTCCTTAGATAAACTTTTGGTGGCTCTGCTAAAAACATCTATTATGCGTTCTTGCACATCAGTTGTTACCATTGGTTGTACTTGCTTTAGTCGTAATTTTGTTTATTCTGTTGTAGCTGGTAAAACAAGTAAATGGTACAGATAACACCTGTTAGGATGCTGACTGTACCATTTACAAATAGTATGCTCATTGAAAATGTGCGTGGTCAAGTAACATGATTGCATTTTGCTCTGACGAAACCTTAATGTACCGTAGTAGCATCTTTTCCGAACGGTGGCCGGTTATCTGCATAATCTGAATAACTGGAACCTTTGCCAAATACGCATTTGTCGCAAACGAACGCCGGGCGGTGTGAGAGCTAACCAATTCCCACTTTTCGAGGGTACGTAGCTCGTTTAGTCCGCCCCGTGTCCGATTAACCTCAATTCGGTCATTTAGGCCCGCCCTTTTGCATAGCTCCTTCAAGTGGTCGTTCAGCCGTTGGTTGCTGATCGGGCGCGGGGGCGTACCGTTGTATTTGTTGAGAATTGAAACAACTTTGGAGTTGAGGGGTATTGAAACCCGCTCGGACGTTTTGAGCGTCCGGCGCGTCAGAATACGACCGTTGATGTTTTCGGCCCGTAGTTGCGTGAAGTCGGAAAACCGTAGGCCGGTGTAACAGCCAATCAAAAACAGGTCACGCGCCCGCTCTATCCCCGGTGTATGGGTCAGACCAAGCGCATATAAACGCGTCAGTTCGTCGTCAGTGAGGTAAACGCTATCAACGTCCTCTGAAAACTTTTTAAAGTCTTTGTGCTGAAATATAGTGTTCGAGTGCAACCCGTCGGCGTGCGCCTGTTTCAGCATTACTTTCAGGTCTTTTAGTAGCGAACCAACATAGTTGAGCGTCAAGCCGCGGCCAGTTAGCCACAATTTGAATAAGTGGTAAAAATCAAGGCTGAACGCGGAGTAGTCAATAGGTTGACTGGTTGCCTTACTGTAGTCCTCTAATAACCGTTTTAGTTTCAGGTAGCCATTCAACGTAAACCGGGAATACTGCGAACTTTTGGCGTTAAGCCGACGACCAACGCGGGCTTCCTCAACAAACCGTTCGATGTAGCCCATAAATGTTTCGGTGGGTGTTGCGGTCTTGTCTTTCTTTGGGTGGTTGGTCTTAGCGCGTTTTAACGTCTGGTTAAGATGTTCTTTAATGAGGTCATTACTGATCGTCGACCCGGCTAATTGCAGAGCTGTAATAATCTGTTTAAGCGCGGCCCGGTGACGTTCAAGGTTGCCATTAATCGTTTCGTGCCGTTCCCGCTCTGAACGCGATTTCGTTGCAACGCGTACCCGCTGGGCGTTGGCGTCCCACTGGTACGGCTCAATCGTTTGTTCAGTTGAATACTTAAGCCGGCCGTAATCGAATCGGTATACAAGATAAATGAGCGTTGGGCGGTCGGCGCGGGGGTCTTTGAGCAAAAACTTTACGTCTTTGTCCTGAATAGTTTTCATTGGTTTAACTTGGTTTGGTCAAAACCAAGTTACAAATAAAATCAATGCAGGGGACGAACGAGGGGACGAATGAAGTTGATAAAACCGTATTTGTTTCAGTTAACCTTAGTAAAGTAGAAAGACTAATCAGTTGATTTTGAGTTTTTAAGCTCTAATCCTGATTAGTCTTTCTACGTACTTTGTGCTCCCGAAGGGATTCGAACCCCTATCGTCGGTACCGGAAACCGAAATTCTATCCATTGAACTACGGAAGCAGTGTTTCCCGTTTGGGAGTGCAAATATACTGGATTCTACGCTAATTACGCAAGGGAGTCGGTCGATGATTTCGCTGCAAAAAACAAAATACCAGCTATTATGCCATACTAACATTGAGAATAACGCCCTACTTTATGTACATTAGACACGTACTGGGCTAACTATCAGCGGCTACGTCTTCTCCTCTATGTTCCCGATCTTCTTGGCTCGCTTGGGCAAATGGTCAGCCAATTGCTGAAAGTTTTCAATAGGTGGCCGGGGTTTTTCAGCTTCGCCAATCAAAAAACCGTAGGGATTCAGTGATTCTACAGCATCAAAAATCACTTTTATAATGGCTGTCATCGGTAAAGCCAGCACCAGACCGGGAAATCCCCAGACATTTTCCCACAAAATGAGGACGATAATGGCCGCTAGTGGATTGATGCTAACTTTAGAGCCGACAATGTAGGGCGTGATGAAGTTACCTTCCAGCGTCTGTACAAAGAGGAATATACCAATTACGCCAAGAGCCTTCAGCGGATTATCTTCCGTAACCAGTGCGTAAGCTGCGGGTAGGAGGGAGCCTAACGAGATGCCGAAATAAGGGATCAGCACCAGGCAGGCACCGAAGAAACCAAAGAAAATAGCATAATCGATACCCAGAATGAGCAACCCGACGGTCATCAATGTGCCGATGATCAAAATAACCAGTACCAATCCGGCGAGGTAGTCTTTCACCACGTTATAAATACCACTCAGGACAAAGTCAATTTTTGACCGTCGGGTGCCGTCGAAGACTTTGTAAAAAAACGACCGAAAAAAATCGCGGTAAAGAAGAAAGAAGAAGATAAAGAGCAAGACCAGAAACACATCGGTTAAAGTGCTGGTGGTTGCCAGAAGAGTGCTGGTCAGAATCGTGCCGCCTTCGGACAAGGCCTGATTCGCGTATTTTGTTACTTCAGCCACTTGCCGCTGACGGTCGATGTTCAGGTGTTCGTCGGCATACGTTCCCAGTTGACTTATGTATTCCTTGACGCGAGTGATCAGTTGCGGCATAACTTCGGCAAAGCTGCTGATCTGCATCGAAACGGCATAAAGAATACCAACAATGACGGTTAACGTCAAGATCAGGCATAGGGCAATAGCGAGTATACGCGGCACCCCCCAGTTCTCGAGCCGTTGGGCCAACGGGAATAGCAGCACAGAAAATAAGATAGCAAAAACCAGAGGAATAAGTAATCCCTGCAGGGTGTGCAATCCATAAACAATGATAACCAATGACAGTAATACGCAGGCAATTTTAGCGTATGATGGGAGCTGTATCTCCTGGGCGCGAATATTCATGATGGAACATAAACTCCAGATAAGTACTAATCGTTATTTTCTTTTTGTGATTTGTTCCATCGACGAAATGGGGCGTCAGCAGGGCTATTTCGTCTTTTGACAAACGGACTATCCGATAAATTGATAACTTGCTTACAATCAACCGGTAAGGGAGGGCCAAAAAGCCTACTAGCTTATTAAATAATTGTTAAGTATGTGTCTCGTAAGCGTAACGTTGTGGATAAGCCACGTAACTTCGGGGCAGCCTACGGTAAAAAAGGGCTGTTCTCACCAACTCTGCTTCTCATGAGTGCTGCTAAAGCTGCTCAACCATTGCATCGCATTTTAGTCGTGGACGACGATGCTGACATTGTCGAAATGCTCGAATATAATCTTACGAAAGAAGGTTACGACGTTCGTACCGCAACAGACGGACGTAAAGCGGTTGACATTGCCCGGACTTATCTGCCCGAACTGGTTATGCTCGATATTATGATGCCGCACATGGATGGCATCGAAGCGGGCCGACAGCTGCGTGACATACCGGAATTACGACAGACGTATATATTGTTTCTGACCGCTCGTTCGGAAGAGTACTCGGAGGTAGCGGCCTTTGATGTAGGGGCCGACGATTATATCACTAAACCGATCAAGCCACGTGCTCTGATGAGCCGGATCAATGCACTTTTCCGTCGCGAAGCGCAAAAAGCTGATCCGGGTGAACAGATCAATATCGCCGAACTGGTGATTAACCGCAAAAACTATTCGGTTAGCCAGGATGACAAGTCGGTGATTTTGCCCAAAAAAGAATTTGAACTGCTGTTCTTTCTGGCGCAGCATCCCAATAAAGTATTTAGCCGTGAAGAGCTTCTTCAAAAAATATGGGGTGCTGATATTTATGTCCTCGAACGCACGGTAGACGTTCATATTCGTAAACTCCGTGAGAAGATCGGTGATACGCACATCCGGACGTTGAAAGGAGTGGGCTACATGTTTACGGATCAGCCTGATGTGTGAATTAGTGAATAGGCAGATGTGTTTACGGATCAATGACGGCGTGCGTTTATTTTTCATGCCGTCGCTCATTCACGAATTTGCCTAATGTCTCTGAGTCCCCGTTTTATAGCACTTTTACTGGCGTCATTGATCTCGGCACTGACGGTAGCCTTTCTGACGTTTGTGGACGGCGTTACCAGCACCATGCTGTTTGTGGTTGGTATTTCGTCGTTTGTTATCTCGTTTTTTTTGGTCTTATATGCCATCGAACTGCTCGTGTTCCGGGAAGTCAATAAGATGTATAAGACGATCCACAAGCTTAAAATCCGCGATTTCGCGATCTCCCGCAAAACGATCATTAAGAATACCAATCCCTTCAAGAAGCTGAACGACGAGATTTTTGTCTATGTCGCGAAAAAGCAGAAAGAGATTGACGAATTAAAGCGGCTGGAACAGTTTCGGCGGGAGTTCCTGGCCGACGTTTCACATGAACTGAAAACTCCCATTTTTGCCGCTCAGGGCTTCATTCATACGCTCATCGATGGAGCCGTTGATGATGAGCACGTACGCGATAAATTTCTGGCAAAAGCAGCCAAAAGCCTGGATGGCCTCGATGCGCTGGTAAAGGATCTGGTGGCACTCTCGCAGTTGGAAACCGGTGAAGTGAAAATGAATTTCGAGCAGGTCGATATAGCGCACGTCATACAGGAGGTATTTGAGCAATTGGAAAAGATTGCCCAGACGAAACGTACGTTTCTTAAAATGCGCGTCGACCGACCCGGTCCGATCTGGGTCAAAGCTGATCAGCAACGAATTATGCAGGTGATGACTAACCTGATCGAGAATGCGGTTAAGTACGGTAACGAAAATGGTAAGGTCTACGTCAGTCTGGAAGAGGACAAAAAACATGTGCTGATTGCCGTGAGAGACGACGGCCCCGGTATTCCACCCGAACACTTAAGCCGGATTTTTGAGCGATTCTACCGCGTCGAGAAGAGCCGTTCCAAAGATCGGGGTGGCACGGGCCTGGGCCTGGCTATTGTGAAGCACATCCTGAATGCGCACAAAGCCAAAATCACTGTTATGAGCAAACTGGAGAAAGGCACAACCTTCCGGTTCAAACTCGAACGGATGGAGTAACGGAATACAATTGTTCTGTATAGTTCAGATCAGTCGCTTGAGCGCAAAATTAGCGACGAAGATTTGTCCGTTACGCCGAACCAGTACGGATACCTCTTTTCCTTCCCCTTTCTGAAGAATCTTGTAAATATCGGTGATGCTTAGATCATTGGCGGAGCTGTTATTGACGAACAGAACCTCATCACCCTCAACCAAACCCGACAGCGCTGCCGGTGAACCATCAATAAGTTTAGCGACGTAGTAGTTGCGGAACCGTTCCCCTTTGGCACGAAGTTCCAGCCCGCTCATGTCGTGTTCGAACGATTCGCGCATCAACCGTTTGATCGGCTTCATGACGATGTAGCGATCCGGATAATTGAACGTGACATTAAACCGGCGCAGCAACTCACAGCCCACATTCCCCTGCCGTTCGGGCATGTTGATCAGCTTCATACCGAACGAGGTGCTGTCGGGAAACGACGCCAGAATATTGTCCAGTTCGTACCGACCGAATTTGATTTTTTGTATTCGGCCCATGCTGCCGTTGATCACACCATTTAAACCACGACCTAGTTGAGCCCGGACAACCTTCGCCGGTAGGGGCATGGCAGCGGTACTGCGCGAGCGGTCGAGCAGGAGGGCGTGGCCAGCACCCGTATCTAAAACTACCCGTAGCGGCATTGATTTGTCGCCGTCAAAAACAGCCAAAGCGTCGGTGTAGGCTTTGGTGTCCTGAATGGTAATGGGGTAACGATCGCCTTTTCGCTTCTTGTACTGGTATTTCTGGGGCTTCATGATAATAAGCTCCCGACGCTGAAAATCGACATTGACCACAAAATTGGCAAAGATCTCATAGCCGAAAATGCCGTGGACGGGTGTGCCGACGTATTCCGACAGCTTCAGAATATCTTCGTCCAGGATGACAAGGTTATGGTGCGATGCGCGCATACCGCCCATGCTCATGTTGGTATTGATGGCGATAGAGGCCGTTAGGTTGCTGCCTTCACCCGCTCCTGACAGTTTTACTTTACGGGCCAGTGTAAGCGGTTGTTTGCGGAAGATACTGGGGTCGGTAATGATGGTGTTGCTAACGCCCGTATCCAGAATGAACTGGAGCGTGTCCGAGTCATTGACCCGAACAGGGACTATGATCAGGTTCGAGTGAAGTTGGAACGGAATGCGTGTCCAGGATCGGTTGCCGGCAATATAAAAACCGTACCGTTCCCGATCGGGCGTGTGTTTACGATCATCATCGCCCCAGGCGACCAGACAGGTGCAAAGCAACCCGATTACTAAAACCGCCGTTTTCATGTAAATGTGTTTTATAGCATTGAAATTACGTATTTTTTACTAGAATAACACAAAAAAAGAATAACTGGTTTATATGCCTAACGAACGGGCTATCAGCAACATGGGCTGTTTTATAAAATTTACCGCTGGGCTGGATGGGGGGTTCGATCGAAAACCCCTAATTTCGCCCGTGGTTGATGAACAGGAGCTTGTTTATCAATTCGGATCAAATTGATTAGTAGCCTATTATTCCCTGTTTTATGCGTAAAAAGATAGTTGCCGGTAACTGGAAAATGAACAAAACCTACGAAGAAGCACAAGCCCTGCTTTCGGAGGTTGTCAATATGGTTAAGGATGAAGTTACGGGCGATGTTGAGGTTGTTCTCTGCCCACCGTCGATCTACCTGACCACATCGCGTCAGTACATCACGCCGGGCGGTAAAGTATCGATCGGAGCGCAGAATTGCCACGAGAAAGCGTCGGGCGCGTATACGGGCGAAATTTCGGCGCCGATGCTCCAGTCAATTGGTGTTGAGTACGTTATCTTGGGACACAGCGAACGTCGGCAATATTTTGAGGAAACCAACGCACAACTGGCCGAGAAGGTCAATAGCGTACTTGAAAACGGGCTGACACCTATTTTCTGCTGTGGCGAATCACGTGATCTTCGCGAGAACGGCGATTACATCGGGTTTGTGAAAGACCAGATTACCGACAGCCTGTTTCATCTGTCTGATGAATCATTTGCTAAAGTCGTGATTGCTTACGAACCAATCTGGGCTATCGGTACGGGCTTAACGGCATCGTCGGCGCAGGCACAGGACATGCACTTCGAACTCCGTCAGCACATTGCCGGACAGTATGGCGATGAAATTGCGCAGAACATCTCAATTCTATACGGTGGTAGTGCCAACGACAAAAATGCCGCTGAACTTTTTGCTCAGCCGGATGTCGATGGCGGTCTGATTGGTGGTGCTTCGCTGAAGTCACGGGATTTCCTGACTGTCATCAAGGCACGTCAATAGAAAGCTAAAAAATTAGTAAATCTATTGTCTCTCACGGAGGCACAACGAACACAGAGACTTAGTACTACAGTTTCTTTGTGTTCGTTGTGCCTCCGTGAGAGATCCTTTTTATCTGGCCCCCTCATGACCGCAGCCTATTACGTCAGAGCCTTCAACATGCAACCTCATCCGGAGGGTGGTTATTTCGCGGAAACGTACCGATCTGCCGAAACGATTCCGCAGTCGGCTTTACCCAGCCGCTTTACGGGAGCACGCGCCTTCGGAACTGCCATTTACTTCCTGCTCGAAAGTCATCACACGTCGGCACTTCATCGGATTCAGGCGGACGAAGTATGGCATTTCTACGCCGGAGGTCCGTTAGAGGTATTCGTGATCGATCCTGCCGGTGAACTGACCATCATTCGACTCGGTACAAACGTCGAGCAGGGCGAGGTGTTTCAGGCGGTCGTTCCAGCCGGATGCTGGTTCGGCTCGAAACCGGCTGCGGGAACTGATTTCTCGCTGGTAGGCTGTACCGTCGCACCCGGATTCGATTTCGCTGATTTTGAAATGGCCGACCGGGCGAGTTTACTTCAGCAGTATCCTCAGCACCGAGCGGTTATCGAGAAACTGTCTGAACCGCCCGGCCGCCGGGCGGTTCAGACTATCTGAAGTTCACATTACCGAACTTTGACACGACCCGAACTTTGGTGCCTGAGCCGCTGCCAATTTTGCCGATGTATTGCTTCGTCAGGCGGGGGCCAGCATGACTGCTTCTGTCTTCGGGCTGACTTGTGAAGTGCAAGGCCTGGCCCGATGTGTAATTAAAGCTTCCGTAGCTAACCGTCACGTCGAAGTCGCAACTGTTGCCATTTTCCATCGGCAAGGCAACGGACGAGTAGTTGGCCTGGATATCGACGTTATCGGCCGTTTTAGACAGTTGATCGATTCGGAATCCCCCCGAAAAATCAAGCTTGATTTTGCCGGATTCCCGCAATGTACCAATCTTGGCCCCTGAGTAATTGATGTCAGCATCCAGCTTGCCCACATCACCGATGGTCATCTTGCCGAATTTATTGGTCAACGTCAGCACATTTACCCGATCCAGGTCAAGCGTGGCATAGGCAATATCGAGTTTGCCCTCGTTGAGCGTTCGTATATCGGCTTTACCGTAGGCTACATCAATATCGTTCTGACGACCCGTCAATTGATCAGCACTGAAATTGCCGTATCGAGAGTGGACAGAAAGGGCCGCATGAAACGAAGGCACACTGGTATTACCAAACTTGTTACGAATCGTCAGCGAGTTTTGCTTCGGCATCATCACGTCGTAATTGATCTTCACAAAGTTCCGATCGCCGTTGCTTCTCCAGCTATTGGCGCTCCAGTTCGAGAGGCTGTTCTGACTAAAATTCGTACGAATCAGAATCTGGTTACCATTGCGTTTTTCTTCGATGGTAACTGCATCCAGAAACTTTTGAACCCGTTCATCTGAGTCGGAATTGGCGACGATTACAATCTGAACACGGATCTCATTTTTATCCCAGAGGCCAATCGAGACCTGACCAAACTGGTTGTCAATGACCAGATTGTCTTTCGAGTTTACGTCGAAGAGCTTGATGATGGTCTTCTTTCGTTCAACGGCGCCCGACTCAATCGGGTCCCCGGCCCACAGTATCAGCGGGCACAGACAGAGCAGTAGGCTATACAGGATTTTCATTTGTCTGTTGTTTAATGCGCTGAATGACGCGCAACTGTTCATTGAGCAGGTTGATCTGGAGCTGCAAATTTTGAATCATGGCCTGAATGAGCATTTCCTGATTCGGATTTTTGGGCAGATCGGCTTTCAACGACTGGTATGAGTTTTCGAGTCGATTCAGATCTGTCGCAAATTCCTGATAAAGGCCCGGATTATCTTCGGTCATTTGCTTCAGTTCAGCACGCTTGTCGTCGATCAGTCGGGTATAATGCACCACTTCTTTGGCGTAGATCGGACCGACGGCTACTACCTCCGGCTGATGCGTAACGCCATACTGGTGGTTCATGTACAGAAAACTCCCTGCCAGCAACAAGACCGCAATGGATGCTGCCACTCGCCAGTCTAAACCGGGCCAGCCAATTTGCCGGCTGCCGAACCGGGACGGATTCTTGTGTATCTGCTGAAAAGGGGAGGGTGACGTTGGTTCTTCCTTTTCCGGCGTCGATCCATCCGATTCCTGTTTAGGTAGGCCAGCTTCTATTTTTTGCCACAGGTTTAGTGGCGGTTCCTTGTCGTCAAATGCTTCGCGGTTGTCGCGAACGAAGCGTTCCAGATTATCTTTTCTCATCATGGGTTTTGTTGTTTACGTCAATAGTTCAAGCAGCCGCTTCTTGCCACGCAAATACTGCGTTCGTGACGTTGTTTCACTTATTTTCAATACGTTGCCAATTTCTTCGTGGTCGTATCCTTCGAACAGATACAGCGATAAGACGACGCGATACCCTTCCGGCAGTTGCTGCATGGCCCGCCGAACCCGCTCTACTTCCAGCAGGGTGCCTGCTTCGTCATACGGTTCCGTATCGGCAAAGTCGGGCCCATCGTCTTCACCGAATCGGTTGGATTCCATGTCGACAAGTTCTAGCCGACGGCTTCGCAAGTGATTGATGGCCCTGTTCACCACAATTTGCTTCAACCAGGCTCCGAACGTGCTTTGTCCCCGAAAAGAATTAATGTGGTTGAACGCATCCATGAATGCTTCCTGCAACACATCTTCGGCTTCGGCCTCGTGGTTGAGAATACGCAGGCAGACGTTGTACATCGCCTTGACGTACTGCTGGTAGAGTTCATACTGTGCCCGTCGCTCACCCTGTTGGCAGCGTTTGACCAGGTCAGCATGACGATCCGGGTAAGGTTTAGGTTCCAACAGCTTCAGCGTATTGTGTTCTTTAGGTTGTAATCGCTAAAAAGATGGGAGAAAAAACCGAATGTTGCACGGTTTTGTGAAAATTAGTGTAGCTACGCTAAATAGCTGAGGGAGAATAGGCAATAAAAAATAGAGAGAGCCGTTCTGACTCTTTGTATGTGGCTGATACATAGCGACAAGCAGATTTTTTTTAGCTACTAACCTGCTCGTCGCTGATAATTATTTCTTTGTAGAAATTTTGCCGGTGGCGTTAGTAGTGACTCCTCCGGTGAGTTCACTCACCAGTCGATCCGCTTTGTAGATGTAGCGCATTGCCGCCACGATCCCACCCGTGTGTACGGAAATCGTACGGTTCGCATCCGGCACGAAAATAAACTCGCCGGGCAAACTCTCCATATTGCCATCAAAGGCGAGCCCGACGGCTTCCCGATTTTTATTGATCATCGGGCTTCCCGAATTACCACCAATAATGTCATTGGTCGAGATGAAACACATCGGTTCTTTCAGTAAAGCGGCTGGCGGGTTCTTCCAGCGGGCTGGTAGATTCCAGGGTGCTTTGTCGGCGAAGGAATAATTGCGATCATACAGGCCGGAGAACGTAGTCATGATCGGCGCTTTGGTACCATTGTACGCGTAACTCTGTACAACACCGTCGTTGATCCGGAGCGAAAACGTTGCATCAGGTGGAACGGCTGAACCGTAAACGTCATACAGCATTCGCCCCAGTTGACCACGCAACACTTCCTGACGCTGTGAAATCTGGCGGGCCTGCCGGGCTGCGGCCACATAGCGCGGGAAGCTGATGCGAGCCAGCACCAGCATCGGATCGTTTGAGGCTGTAATGGCGCCCGGACGGGTTGCTAGTTCTTTAATATAAGCAGGATCTTTCAGTTTTGTCGTTTTGAGCAGATAAGCCGCTGCTTCTTTGGGCGTTCGCAGTTGGCCCGTCGCCGTCCCCAAGGCCGCTTTCACGTAAGGATCTTCGTTGCCAAGGCCGGTCTGCGCTTCGGCCAGGTGAGCCGCCAAGTACGATTCTTCCAGTACCATGCTTTTCACGTTTGGCGTTACAACCAGCGACCGGGCACTCTCGGCATCCTGCGGACGTGTAGTGAGCAACTCCCCAAATTGGGTCAGAACGCTCGCAAAGGTCAGGTATTCGCCCATTGTCCGCTCACTCGGAGCCAGATAGTTCGCATCCCGGAACAGACTCCAGAGCTGTGCCGTATTCGTCGCAATATCATCCCAGGTTTTCAACTGGTCGGCGGGTAGTTTTTTCGCTTTTGCTGCGGTCTGAAATTGTTGCTCGAAGGCTACTTTACGTGCCATCAACTGGTCATCGCGTAGCCCGGCCAGCTGACCGCCATAGGCTTTAAGGCTGTTCTCGTAGCTAAAAATCTCGTTTAAAACGCTATCGTTTTTGGCTGTTGCGTTATACGCCTGAAGGGCAGCGGAGCGGTTGCGTAATAGCTGAATAGTAGCGGGCGTCTGTAAATCGCGATCAAATTCCAGCTCGGCAACTGTTTTCAGCCGTTCAGTGTGGCCGGGATTGCCAATGACAAAGATTGGCTCACCGTCGCGGACACCGTTTGTGTTGAATTTGAAGAAGTGAGTCGTTTGGAGCGGTTTTCCCTTGTCATAAACCCGGAAAAACGAGCAGTCCAGCGCGTAACGCGGATAGGTGAAGTTGTCATAATCACCCCCGAAAAAGCCCAGCTGAAGCTCAGGCATGAATACGAGCCGAACATCAGTGTAGCGCTTGAAGCCGTACATAGCGTACCGACCGCCATCGTAAAATGTGATCGTCTGGAGTTCCAGCCCCTGCCAGCCTTCTTTACCGCCATATTCCTGCTTCAATGTCGTAAATACCTGCTCCCGCGCCTGAAGTTGGGCCTGTTCGGAGCCCGCGCCGTTCATCGCGTCCTGCACCTGTTTCGTGACATCGTCAATTTTTACCAGCTGGTCCACGAAGAGACCATCAACTTTACGCTCTTCGGCCAGTGTTTTCGCGTAAAATCCGGTTGCATTCAGATCTTCCCCCTTGCGGGTAACGCCCGTTCCCGACTCGCGGGCGCAGTGGTGGTTGGTCATAACCAGTCCACTGGCCGATACGAACGAAGCCGAGCAATAGTCTGCAAAGCGCAGGGAAGCCAGCCGGGCCTCGTCGAACCATTTGTCGTCGGGTTTGAAGTTATACGTCTTGCTGAAGTACTCCTTGGGCGGGCTGTCGAAGGTCCACATTTTCCCCAGATCGAGCGGCCCCCCTTTTGTACTATCCGATTGAGCGGATGGCGCGGTATTGGTAGAGGAGGGAGCTGTTTGAGCCGAGAGTGGGCTGATCAACGTAGCCAGCAATACACTGGTCAGCAATGTGGAGCGAAGGTTGAGCCGATGCATCTAGCGAAAAATTAGGAGTACTGTTCCCAATTTAAACGTGAATTTTTCGCAAACGTTTTGCCCAACCTCATTTATCCTGCATCCAGGCGGCAAATTTCAGCCAAGGTGACGATACATCATGTCGCCAAGCTGTTTGTTACCGGGGTGATTGATACCGTGAACGATGAAAGTCTGGTCGGTAATAAGTCAGTTGATTAACTCTTTTGATTTAATCACGAATTAAAACCGTGAGAGGTAAAAGGCGATCAGGTTAAGGGTTACCGTGAATCGCCCGAGGAGAGGTAGCCCAACGTGGAAATCTGCGAAAAAAGAAACCGGACAGCCCGAAGGAATAATGAGCTAACGACCCTCCGAAACGGGCAATGGCCAAACAGATCACCAGCCATTTTGTGGTTCGGAGGGTCCAGGAAGGAAGCAGATGCACCAAAACTAGTTATTGATCGTCTCCTGTCGGTATGTCTGCAACCAGAATTACGTCAGGTTTAGGCGTCAGGGAGATATAATGCCCCTGTTCATTGCTGTTAATAAAACCGATCTGCTTTTTCTTGTAGACTAAGCTGAACGTATCTTCTCCTAGATAGTTGGGGTCTGTTTGAGTAACAACTACATTCTGATAAGAATAAGTGATCTTTGCCTTATTCGACGTACCCGTAGCAGTCAGATTAACGTGATCCTCATCGACGGCCGTGATGGTGACGAGTCCAACCGGAGCCGGATCGGATTTACTGGCCGTGCTGTATTGAGCAAACTTGTAAGTACCGGCAATGCTCGATGACGGAACAATGCGCATTGGTGGGTTGCATGAGCTAAGCCAGGAGCAAGCCGACACAATGAGAAGTTTCTTTACCATGTATGTAGGAATGAAGCGGGTGCAGTGCTAAAACTAACTTTTTGCGGATGTATCTCCAAATAAATAAAAAAAAGAATAAACTAGAGTTATAAATTAAATATATTAATATAAAGTTAATAGATGATTAACAGTAATTGTTTAATGATTAATAAAAAGCCAGTTTTTATTACTGTAATTCAATAAAGCATTTTGTTACTCAGGTAGGTCAATTCTAACCAGATGTTATCTGCTATATGTATGCAAGCAAGGCGAACGGTCGATGAGATCGGTTGTCGAATCTCTTCACGAGGGCAATGAGAGCGATCAGGTGGATGATATAAGACAAAAAAGGATGGGGCACTTCTTAGTCAAGAAGTGCCCCATCCTTTTTTGTTTATTAATCAGTTAGCTCATTTCATTCTTCATGAGAATTTCCTGCCCGACTTTATCATCCTTTCGGACGAAGGGGCGGATGATGATCCGCGTACCGCGCTGGTAGGTGAAGAGCCGGTATATCCAGTTGCTGAACACGATCAGCTTGCTGCGGAAGCCAACCAAATACCAGATGTGGACAAATAGCCAGGACATCCAGGCGATGAATCCGCCCAGATGAATATTGCCCGGTAGATCAGCTACGGCCCGACTACGACCGACAATGGCAAGCGACCCCTTATCGAAGTACTCGAACGGTTCGGTAGGCTCATTTTTCATCAACCGCCGGATATTTTTGGCCAGATGGACGCCCTGTTGAATAGCGGGTTGCGCTACGCCAGGGTGACCTTTCGGATATTTTTCCAGCTTCATAAACGCAATGTCGCCGATGGCAAACACGTCGGTCAGCCCCTGCACCCGGTTGATCGGGTCCACCAGAATACGGCCCTTTTCGATTGACTCAGCGGGTATGCCTTCGATCAACGCGCCCGTTACACCCGCGCCCCAAACCAACGTTTGCGTTCTGATCTGTTCACCTCCTTTGAAGGTTACCGTTTCGCCATCGTATGATTCAACCAGCGTATTCAGTTTGATGATAACGCCAAGATCTTCGAGGTAACGCTGTGCTTTCTGGCCCGCTTCTTCAGACATGGGCGGTAAAACTTTGCCCAACCCCTCTACGACGTATATCTGCATCTGGCTAAAATCCAGTCCGGGGTAATCATTCGGCAAAACGTGTTTGCGCATTTCGGCCAGTGACCCCGCCATTTCAACACCCGTTGGTCCGGCTCCGGCAACCACAAAGGTCAGCAGGCTCTGACGTTCAGCGGGATCAGTTGTGACGCTGGCCTGTTCAAAACACTGGAGAAACTGACTTCGAACATTGAGTGCTTCGGGAATAGTCTTGAGCGGGAATGAGTACTTCTGAATCTGCTCATTCCCAAAAAAATTAGATTTTGAGCCCGTAGCAATAATCAGATAGTCGTAGTGCAGATCACCGATTAATGTCGTTACCGTATTGGTGGCCGGGTCGATCTTATTCACCCGAACCATCCGATAGTGAAAATCAGTCTGATCGTCGAACATTTTTCGGAAGGGTTCGGCAATTGCATCGGCTTCCAGACCAGCAGTAGCTACCTGATAAAGCAGCGGCCAAAAACCGTTATAATTCTGTTTGTCAAAAAGTACAATTTGGACACCCCTATCTTTCAGACTTTTGACTAGGTTCATGCCACCAAACCCTCCGCCTATAATTACGACACGCGGTTTGGTCGTATCCGGTATATTGAGCGAAAGTTTATCGAATTGAAGCATCGTTGTGAAGTTTTATCCTGGCGGTTGTTTTCGCTTGTACTACCTTATAATCAGGTGTTTTGTTTGATCGAATCCTGAAAAAATAGGGAGCGTCAGGTTAGTCTACCGCGGGCTCACATACGATTTTAGGAGCTGGAAAGGTTAATAGATTGATTAGCTTTGTTATCCCTCTCACCAATGCTGTAGATCTGTGCTGCGGTCTAGTTGTCTTTATCTCGTCTTAGTCATATGCGTTTAGGTCTATATGGTCTATTGGGCCTTATTCTAGTCTGCCAAACCATCCGGGCGCAGCGTCCTGCCAGTCGGATTACCATCAGCGGCTATGTTCGCGAAATGGGTAGTCAGGAGGCTTTGATCGGGGTTAATGTGTATGTGCCCGGCACCAATACCGGTACGGTTACGAATACCTATGGCTTCTATTCGCTCACGTTGCCCGTTCAGGATAGTACGCGGCTGGCTTATTCATTTGTGGGGTACGAAACGGTTTCCCGCACGGTCTCACTCCGCACGAATCGCACGATCACGATCGACCTTACGCCGGGGCAAGTGCTGACTGAAGTCAATGTGAACGCCGGACCAACGGGCGAAAAAGTGAGTGAAAGCGCGCAGATGAGCGTGATCGATGTTCCGATTGCGCAAGTCAAAAAAATACCGGCTTTCCTTGGCGAAAAAGACGTGCTGAAAGTGATACAGCTCATGCCCGGTGTGCAGAAAGGCTCAGAAGGGCAAACGGGTATCTACGTGCGGGGGGGCGGCCCGGATCAGAATCTGATTATACTGGACGATGCCGTGGTGTATAATGCCAGCCATTTGTTCGGTTTCTTCTCGGTCTTCAACGGAGATGCCATTAAGAGTGTGGAGTTGATAAAGGGGGGATTCCCCGCCCGGTACGGCGGCCGATTATCGTCGGTCATCGAACTGAACCTGAAAGATGGTAACCGCGAAAAACTTCATGGTGAAGGAGGCATTGGGCTCATTTCGTCAAGATTGACCCTCGAAGGACCACTGACGAAAAGTAAGAAAGGCGGGCGGAGTCCGGGGTCGTTCCTTATTTCCGGGCGACGGACGTACCTGGATATTCTGGCGGCACCGCTGATCAACGCTGAAACGCGCGGACAGACCAAAATCGGCTATTATTTCTACGATTTGAACGCCAAAGCGAACTACGACCTGGGCGATAAAGACAAACTTTTCCTGAGTGGTTATTTTGGCCGGGACAAGTTCCACTCCCGTGATAACGTAGAAAATGCAGATACCGACCTGAGCTGGGGAAACGCTACCGCTACCCTCCGCTGGAATCACCTGTTCAACCAGAAACTGTTTTCCAATACGTCCCTGATTTTCAGCGATTATAAGTTTCAGATTTCGTCCGTCGAACGGGGCGCACTGGATAATCAGCTGTATTCGCTCCAGTACAATTCGGGCATTCGGGATTTTTCGCTTAAATACGATCTGGACTACTATCCATCTCCCGAGCATTCGGTGCGGGCGGGTATTCAGGGAACCTATCATCGGTTCACGCCCAGTGCAGTCGTGTTGCAGAATTCGGCTATCAGTCAGTTCAACAGCAATGTCAGTACCATCGACGTAGCCGAAGCGGGCGTTTACGTGGAAGACACCTGGCGGCCATCCAGTCGCTGGCGGGTGAATGGTGGACTACGGCTAAGTTATTTTAAGCAAAAAGCTGTTGGCTACGTTCGGCCAGAACCTCGTTTGTCGGGCGCGTACATGCTCAAACCCGATTTGTCACTGAAAGCGTCGTACGCGCTGATGAACCAATACGTTCACCTGTTGTCGAACACGGGCATCGGCCTGCCTACCGATCTGTGGGTGCCAACGACCGACCGGGTGAAGCCGCAGCAATCGCAGCAGGTAGCAGTTGGTATCGCGAAGGACTTTGTTGAGAAAGGACTGACGCTGACCGTTGAGGGCTATTATAAGAAGATGAATAATATCATCAACTACAAGGAAGGAGCCAGCTTCCTGTTGATTAATGATCCCACTTCAGCCAACAGCGTTCGCTGGGAGGATAACGTAACGGCGGGGCGCGGCTGGTCGTACGGAGCGGAGTTCCTGTTGCAGAAGAAGGTAGGCCGATTTTCGGGATGGGCGGGTTACACGCTGTCCTGGACCCAATGGCAGTTTGCGGAATTAAATAACGGAGCACCTTATTACCCACGCTACGACCGACGGCACGATGTTTCGCTGGTTGGTATCTACGAGTTGAACAAACGGATTACGCTGTCTGCTACGTGGGTATACGGCACCGGGAATGCCCTTACCATGCCGCTCAGCAGTTACGACGCTTATCGGCCCGGCACGGCCTTTTCCTACAATGATGCCAAGCAGATCATTCAGAAGATTTTCCAGAATAGCCGTGTCGTTGAAGATTACGGTACACAGAAAAACAGTTTTCGGGCCGAAGCATACCATCGATTCGATGTCAGCGTGCAATTTCATAAGCAGAAGAAGCACCACGAACGCACTTGGGAGGTTAGTATCTATAATCTTTACAATCGCCGGAATCCTTACTTCTACCGGCTTGAGTCGGTCACGGCAACGGCCACTGAGCCAAGTCGTACTGCTTTGTTCCGGTACTCTGTTTTCCCGATCGTTCCGTCTGTCAGTTATATGTTCAAATTCTGATCGACCCCATCTATGAAAGTTATTCCAGTTCTTAGTGCGCTGTTGCTCAGTATTTATTTTCTGTGGGGATGCGGTAGTCTGCGCAACGAGGTCGATCCGGGGGCATTGGGCGCTGAAACGGCCAAGTTGGTTGTTAGTAGCTTTCTATCGCCACAGGATACGTTGTTGACGGTGAAAGTAGCCCGTTCCCGAACGGTAGTTGGCGATAGTATCGGGGGCCTGATCGATGGCGATAATATTGCGGACGCTACTGTTATCCTATCGGAAGGGGGGCGGTCGGTAAGGCTTCGTTACGAATCGGATGGGCAGCCTTACTACAGTATCAGCGCCAGTCAGTTGTCCATCGTTGCCGGGAAAACCTATTCGCTTTCGGTGCAGACCACAACGGGTGAACGGGCTACGAGTTCGTGTACGATACCGGGGCCGGTTAGTATCAATACGGTTACGTTCGATTCATTGGCCAGTGGCCGTAGTCAGCGTTACTTTGTCCGGGCTCGCTGGCAGGACCCGATTGGACTGACGAACTATTATCAGACAGCAGGGGTATTTCGCTTTGTACTGAACTGCAAGAGCTGCGCTCAGGACCAGCCGGATCAGGAAGAGTTTAGCGGACTGTCATTCGACGACGATAATCGGGGACTTTTCTCGGACGCTGGTATCGACGGGAGCTCAATGATTTCCGGGAGGGCTTACCTGAACGGAGCGAATCTGCCAACTGGCGATCAACCGGCTGGTTTTTTCAATCAGTATAAGCGGGCCCAAGCAACCATAAATCTGTTCAGTGTCGATCAAGCCTACTATCAATATTGGTCGGCCGTGATTCGTCAGCGACGGACGCGCGGAAATCCCTTTGCTGAGCCGGTTCTTATTCCCAGTAACATACAGGGCGGGTTGGGCTGCTTTGCGGGCTACAACAACGCGACTATCGTACTGAGACTGAAATGATACCAATTGTCTAGAATACCTGATACAGAAAAAGAAAGCGGGTAATTCGGGGTAGCATTTTGCTACTGACCGAATTACCCGCTTCTCGTATAGGTAAGAACATTACACGCCCTGAACCGCGCTGTGAATGATTTCTGTTTGTTTCCGGATCGATTCCATGTGGATGATTTTGTAAATTTCTTCCACGAGTTCCGGATACAGACCCAGTTTTTGGCCCAGATCAGTACGGGTTTTCAATATTTCTTTCCAACGATCAGGCTGGAACAAGGTCACGTTATTGTCGCGTTTGTATTCGGCCAGCCGCTCAACGAGGGCCATCCGAGCCGCCAGCATCTCGACAATCTGACGGTCTACGTTATCGATGCTACGCCGTGACTGATCAATGAAGCCTTGGAATTCAAGGTTTTGCGACTCAACCTGACGAATTTGCAGATGATCGAGCATTTCGCCGAAAGCGGCTGGCGTCAACTGCTGAGCGGCATCACTCCACGCTTTATCGGGGTCAATGTGCGATTCGACGATCAGACCGTCGTAGTTGAGGTCCATTGCCATCTGCGCCAGCTCATTCAGGTAAGCGCGTTTGCCCGCCATATGGCTTGGGTCGCCGATAAGAGGCAGTTGTGGGAAAATAGATTTCAGCTCGATCGCCATTTGCCACATCGGCACGTTCCGGTATTTGCTGGCTTCGCCCGTAGCAAATCCCCGGTGAATAGCGCCCAGCTTCTTGATGCCCGCTCCGGCAAGCCGTTCGAAGGCACCGACCCAGAGGGCCAGGTCCGGATTGACCGGATTCTTCACCAGAACCGGCACGTCAACACCCCGCAGTGCATCCGCAATTTCCTGGACGTTGAACGGGTTGACCGTCGTGCGGGCACCAACCCACAGAATATCAACGCCATACTTCAGGGCTAGTTCGATGTGTTCAGGCGTGGCTACTTCAACCGCAAACGGCAGACCCGTTTCGGCTTTGGCCCGCTGAATCCAGGGTAAAGCAGCTTCGCCCATTCCTTCAAAACTACCCGGCCGGGTACGGGGTTTCCATACACCTGCGCGAATAACATGAACGGCCCCAAGTGCTTTCAGCTGGCGGGCGGTTTCAACTAACTGATCTTCGGTTTCGGCGCTACAAGGGCCAGCGATGATCAGGGGCTTGCCGTTGGTCTCAATCCACGATCCAAGCGGCTCTACGGCTAATTCTACTTTCATACTAAACGCTTAATCTGCGAGTAACACCGCTACTCTATGGGGAACTTTCAATGCAAAAATATGGTATATTTGCAGAAGGAACCAGCTGTCAGTCAAGCTAGTTCCTTCATTTGTCTAAAACAGTTTTCACTTTGTCAAACAGGTCGTATCTGCAATTTTAACCTATTGACCGAAATTTCGTTATATATTTCGGTCGTGTTAGACAAATACGAACCTAAGCTATAGATGTAGCGCCGTCAGAACGGAGCACTGATATGTCGAACCGAAGTAATGTAATGCCGGAGACCGTCGAACGGTTCGATGGCTCATTTCAGGCTGGGTCACTTGCGACCGAACCAAGGCCTGTCTCTTTCGAGAACACTTCGATTGCTTTTTCCTCCCAGTCGAACTTCAAACTGCGAAAGACTTACTGGTTATTTGCGTTAATGAATAAGGGATGGCTGGTAAATTTAGGGACTTTTTTCATAAAGATTGCCCTACGCCTGCATCTACCGATTAAATTCCTCATTAAAAACACGATTTTTGAACAATTCTGTGGGGGTGAAAGCATCCAGGATTCGGAAAAGACCATCCAGTATCTGCACAACGTACATGTAGGAACGATTCTCGACTATTCGGTTGAAGGTGAGGAGAATGAGAAAAGCTTCGACGAAACAGCACTCGAAATTCTGCGTACCATCGAGCGGGCCAGCGAATCAGACGACATTCCATTTTCTGTATTTAAGATCACTGGACTGGCTTCCACCGAACTTCTCGAAGCGGTTCAGATCGGCGATTCACTCGATAAGGACCAGAAAGCACAGTTTGATCGGGTCTTGAAACGAGTCGATACGCTGTGCCGCCGGGCACACGAACGCAATGTGCGAATCTTCATCGACGCCGAAGAAAGCTGGATTCAGGACACGATTGATACGCTGGCCTACGAAATGATGGATCGCTATAACCATGAGCGGCCCGTTGTCTACAACACGTACCAGATGTACCGGTGGGAGAGCCTGGACCGTCTGCATCGGGATGTTAACGAAGCACATGCGAAAGGGTATTTTTTAGGCGCTAAGCTGGTTCGGGGCGCGTATCTGGAAAAAGAGCGGCTTCGTTCGCACGAAGAAGAATACCAGGATCCCATTCAGGCGACCAAAGAAGACACGGATCGGGATTTTAATGCCGCCATTGATTTCTGTCTGGAAAACCGTGATCTGGTATCCTTTTGTTTAGGCACGCATAACGAATACAGTTGCCAGTATTGTATTCAGCAGATGAAGCAGCTGGGTCTATTACCCAATGATCCACACATCTACTTCGCGCAGTTGCTGGGTATGAGTGATAACATATCGTATAATCTCGCTAGTGCAGGCTATAACGTAGCGAAGTACGTTCCTTACGGCCCGGTTGAAGCGGTGATGCCGTACTTGTTCCGTCGAGCCGATGAAAACAAATCCATTGCGGGGCAAAGTAGTCGGGAGTTTACGCTGGTTAGCGATGAGTTGAAGCGCCGGAAGGGGTGTTTGTAAGTAAGTTTGTGGAGAGGCACAGCAGAAAAATGCTGTGCTTTCCTGTTTTATAACGGCACAGCAGCAATGCTGTGCCTGCCTTTTATGATTAAGAAAAGTCCCTTTAAATTTTTTCTGCTAACCCTGCTTTTAATTGCCATCGACCAGGGCGTGAAATTAGCCGTTCATCATTACATGGCTCCTGGCTTTGCAGGTCAGATAAAAGTAATTGGCGACTGGCTCAAGCTGCATTATGTACTAAATCCTGGTATGGCCTTCGGTATGCAACTGGGCTACGAGTACGGCAAGTTGCTGTTGAGCGTATTCAGGTTGTTTGCGATGGTTGGGATTGGCTACTACTTGGTTCATCTGGCTCATCATGGTGCACCAAATGGCCTGCTCTGGGCCATGTCTTTAATTCTGGCCGGGGCAGTGGGTAATGTGATTGACAGCACATTTTATGGGGTTTTTCTGAACAATGCTCCTTATGGATCACCAACCCCTTGGTTTCATGGGCAGGTGATCGACATGGTTTTTGTCGATGTTTGGGAGGGATTTATTCCTGAATGGGTGCCGGTCTGGGGGGGGCAGTATTATTCGACTCCGATTTTCAATATCGCTGATTCCTGCATTTTCATTGGTGTTTGTATGATTCTCCTGTTTCAGCGGCGCTTCTTTGGCGGATATACGCTGGAAGATGGGTTGTTGCCAACCTCTGGCCCAGATGCTACGCAGGCGGAGGTGTTGCCGATGGCTGAACTAACGGATGATAAGCCTGCCGAAGAGCAATCTGAAAAGGATGATGTGGCTGCACCAGACAACTCAGACGAAGAGATAAAACCATCAGCTTCCGAAACCATCATTTCCGAAGAACCAAAGCAACCGGATCAACCTAGTGCTCAAAGCATGAGGAATTCGTAACTGTTGGAAGTAGTGAATAAAACAGATAGGGCGCTGATCGATCAGCGCCCTATCTGTTTTATGACGAGTTAGCAATCAGGCTACTGGGTTTCTTCGAGTTCGGTAAAGTCCTTGAACGTGCGTTTTAGCGCTTTGTCTGTGGCTTCTTTCTTACTTTGCCAGTTGGCGTCAAGTTCCAGGGCGACCAGACCGCTTAAGCTCATGGCATTGCGAAAATCGTCCAGCTTTCTGACAAACTCATTGTTTCTGCGGGAGGATCTGAGCGAGAACTCGCGGGCAAACACATCGCCTTTGTTCTGCAATTCCGACTTCTTGCCTAACACGTAATTATAGCGATCGAGCAGATCTTTCATCGATTTTCCAATCACTTCCGTTGCTTCGAGCGTTCCCATTGTCAGAACGGCAGTGCCGCCAACGGCCGAAATCAGTCGTTGTGAGCTAGGATCATTGGCCGTTATTGCCGGTGATACGCCCGTAACGGCTCCCAGCGATGCGTTGGCAACCGACCGGTTTCGTTTGCCACCTTTAGCGCGTTTGTAATCGTGTTTAAGCTGTTCCTCTTTGTCGCCCAACTGTTCGACCAATCCCCATGCCTGTACGAGCGCCTGGCGGTACAGGGCATAATAGTAGCGGTCTTTTTCGAGTTCGTTGACCGTGTTGAAAACGGTAAACGTAATTCGGCGTTCTTCCCGATTTTTTGCCTTGTCGAGGGCGTAGAATGTGATCTGAACATTCAATGAGTCGTAGGGATCTTTGACAAAATCGTAGGTTGGCTGCCAAATAAATTCAAATTGATTATCCGTATTCTTGATCAGCGCCGTTTTGGGAATTTGCTGGTTATCGGACAGAAAGCCGAAGGTGTTGACGTCATCTTCGCCGTTAGGGTCAGATAAATAAAATTTGAGATTCACCGTCGTGTTTTCTTTCAGCCGGTAGTGCGATTCTTTGGGGATAACCTGAATGATGGGGGGGAGGTCCATCTCCGTCACCTGTACCTTCAGCCGACCTTTCGTGCGGGTTTTGGCCGGCTGGTCTTCTACCCAAAATTCGATATACTGCGGGTTCTGTTTCAGCTTGTTGAACTGATTCAGTGACAATGTCCAGGTTAATTCGCCCTGCGACGATAATTTACTGGCTTCGGGCATCTGGTCGGCAATGGGAATGAACGCGATGGGATCGCCATCATCGTCGTGCACCACTTCCGGATCGATTTTATACGTGTTCTGTACCCGGTAACTGACGTAAAAAGGCTGTAAATCACCTACAACGGGGGGGCGGTTGACGTGCAGAATCTTGAATTCAACCGTTTGCGAAGTCGTTTGACCACGTCGGTTCCGAGCTTCAAAACTTACCGGGTACATTTTAGCCGTTTGAAGACGATCAGCTAGATTGAAGCCGGGCGTCCAGCTGAAATGACCCAATGAGTCGAGCTGCATGCCGTCCTGCTTGTCCCGCCCAAAGGAATAAATCACTGTATCACCGGGGCCCGCATTGGTTTTTAGATCAAATTGAACAGGGGTGCCTTCCGGTACCACATTCCAGTTTGTTTGGGTGGGCAGAAGTAATTGCAATGGTTTTGAATCCTGCGCGTAGCTACTAACAACTGAGATGAGTATCAGCACCCACGTTACAGTACCGACAGTTCGGTTCATAAGCAACAATAAGAGGTGGTCTGTCTTGAAAAACGTAAAAGTAAGGCTAAGATTTCGTCTGGCTGGTTCAATCTAGGCGTTTTGCTACTTTTCTTCTGTAAAGTTTTATAATAACTGGTAATAATTATGTTTTTCAGTTGAAACCGTTCTACCGTGTAATCGGACAAAACAGATGTTACCATGTAGATGATGAACGATGAGCCAATAAAAAAATCGCTCCCCGAAGATCAGGGAGCGACGTTGTCATTAGGGTACTAGTAAATCGTTACTTAGTTCTTCTTGGCTGGTGCTGCCGTTGCGCCACTACCTGCGTTAGCGGGTTTGTTCGCGTTGTTGGCTGGTGCTGCAATTTTGGTTGGATCGATACCTAACTTTTTCAGTACCAGCTCCGTAATATTGTTTTCTTCCGGAGCTACCAACAGAATTGGCGTTGTGTTGGCACCAGCATCCAGATTGAAGACGTAGGTATACGCATTCTCTTTCGCCACGGCATCAATCGCTTTTTGAATTTTCTGTACAACAGGGTTCACCAGTTGTCCGTATTTCGTTTGCAGCGATTGCTCAGCGGTCCGACCGAACTCCTGAATCCGACCCTGAAGACCTTGTAATTCGGTTTCACGGTCTTTGCGGATAACGTCCGTCATCTGCGCAGCTCCTTTTTCGTAAGCGCCGTATTTATCTTCCAGCTCTTTCTGCATCCGCTTCAGTTCGTTTTCAGACTGCGTGCGTTGGATGGTCAATTGGTTCTGGATGTCTTTTGCTTCAGGTGTCTGAGCCAGGACATAGTCAATGTTGGTATAGCCTAACTTCAGCGCGCTTGCTGCGGTTGTGGTCGGAGCCGCCGTTGTTGTTTGAGCTTGTGCCTGTGCATTCAGGCCGCCTACCAATAGGGCTGCTGCGAATGCCACGACGAGGTTTTTGTTCATCTCAGTTTACTAGTTTGTACTACTTCGGTTTTGTGGTTGTTTTATTGTCAGGACTACCTGCTACCGGTGGTACTGTTGTTGTTGCCGCCGTTGATTTGTTGGGCTTACTGGTTGCATCCAGACCCAGCTCCTCCATTACGTAGTCCGTGTAATCGTGGTGCGGATTCGTATACAGCATCACAAAATCAGACGCTTTGTCGAACATGAAGTCCAGCTTTTTCTGCAAGGATATTTTTTCAATGGCCCGGTTGACCGTTTCCATCGGGGATTTCATCAGTTCTTTTTTCTTCTCAAAAAGCAACCCCTGATAGCCAAATACCTTGTTGTTATACTCCCTTGCTTCGCGTTCCTTATCGCTCAGTACCCGTTGCCGATCGCGTTTCATGTCTTCGGTCAGCAGGATTTCTTCAGCCAGGTACGTCTTCTGCAACTTCTCAATCTCGACGTACTTATCCTGAATGTCCTTCGACCACTTATCCGCGAACTTATCAATTTCGCTCAATGCCTTTTGGTATTCCGGCATCTTGCCTAAAATGAATTCTGAATCGACATACCCGAACTTTTGTGCCTGTGCGGGTAAAGCCAGACAAACGGCGCACAAAAGTACGAAAAAAAGGCCCTTTTTCATTATTAGCCGATCAAATTTTACGCGAACTAATTGATTGTCAATTACGGATGTCAGGCAGTTGAGTCAATACCGAGTTCACGTGGCCATTCCCTCGGTGCTTAACCAGCGGTTAGTTGCGTTGGCAACTAGCAATCAGTATCTATAGTTAACGTTTCGTTTACCCGAATCTTATCTGAACTGCTGGCCGATGGTAAAGTGGAACTGACCCGATGCTTTGTCCTTGATGCCCGGAATTTTGTCGAAACCGTATCCATAGTCAATACCGATCAGGCCGAAGGCGGGCATAAAGATACGGGCACCAAAACCAACCGACCGTTTCAGATCGAATGGGTTGTACTGCTTGTAGCTTGCCCAGTTGTTGCCTGCCTCCAGGAAGGTCAGTACGAAAATAGTAGCCGACGGATTGAGTGACACTGGGTAGCGTAATTCAGCGACGAATTTGTTATAGACAACACCACCCTGACTGCGGGCATTGCCTTCTGGCACCCGGTCGTAATCGGCAGTATACACGCTACGATCATCATAACCACGCAGACCGATAATGTCCTGCGCCAGCGCAAACTGCCCCTGTCCGGCCAGACCTGAACCACCCAGTACGAAGCGTTCAAACGGCCCGATCGTAGTACGCTTGTTATAGCTACCCAGGAAGCCCATGTGAGCCCGTGTGTTCAGAACCAGTTTGCCGAATACCGTCTGGAACCAGCTTGCATCGAACATCCATTTGTGGTATTCAACGAACTTGTATTTATCCTCTGGCTTCTCCGATACAGTGGTGGTACGGAAAGCCGAGTAAGGCGGTGTAAACGAACCACTCAATGTAAACGACGAACCAGCCCGTGGGAACTGTGGGTTATCGATGCTGTTCCGCGAGAGGGTTGTGTTGAACGTAAAGTTGTTCGAAATACCGTCCTTGTAACCGATGTAGAATAAATCCAGGTTATTCAGGTCATACCGTTGGTAAGACAGCGAATTGCTCAGCGAGAAATAGTCATCGGGGACTTTCAATTGACGACCCAGGCCAATTGTGATGGCTGTGTTGGTATACGATCCGGTTGGCGTTTTCCCTTTCAGACTCTGGTAGATACTATACGGGTTATTGGGATCGTAGAACGTCTTGTAAACCGTATGGCTGGCACTAACCGTCAGCGCGTTTGGCTTCCGGCCGCCGAGCCAGGGCTCAGTGAACGAGAGCGAATACACCTGATACTGGCTACCATTGGCCTGGAAACGCACCTGTACCCGCTGTCCATCACCGGCTGGTAAGGGCCGCCATGCGCTGAAGTTCGGAATATTACGGGCCGAGAAGTTATTGAACGTCAACCCGAGTGTTCCAACGAAACCGACGTAACCACCCCAACCACCCGATAACTCGATCTGGTCAGACGGTTTTTCTTCGACGCTGTACTCAATGTCTACCGTGCCATCACTTTGCGGTATTGGATTGATGCCGATCTTCTCCGGGTCGAAGTAGCCCAGGGTAGATAATTCACGCTGGGTACGGATCAGGTTCGTTTTCGAGAACTTCTGGCCGGGCAGCGTCCGGATGGAACGCATCACCACGTGATCGCTGGTTTTGCTGTTACCGTTCAGAATAACCCGGTTGATGGTCGCCTGTTTACCTTCAAAGATCCGGATTTCAAGATCGATCGAATCACCGTCAATGCTTTTTTCGATAGGCTGGGCATTATAATATAGATAGCCGTCATCCATGTACAGGGAACTCAAATCCTGTCCGGGATTACCGCTCAGCTTTTTTTCCAGATCTTCCGGATTGTAAACATCGCCTTTCTGAACACCGAGTACATCGCGTAGCCGGGCTGCCGGGTAGAGGTAATTACCCGAGAAGTCAACATGGCGGTAATAATATTTGTGCCCTTCGTTTACCGCCAGATTAATGTTGATCGTATTGTCGCTGTTGTGAATAATGGTATCACTTTCGATAACCGCATCACGGTAACCGAGTTTGTTGTAATACTCAATCAGTTTTACTTTGTCTTCCTCGTACTTTTTCGGAACGAATTTCGATGGAGTGAACAAACGACCAAACCGTTTCTCCTTAGTACTCTTCATCTTCATCCGGATGGCCGATTCCTCCAGTTCGTTGTCTCCGTCGAATGTGATTTTGGCAATTTTTACTTTCTGGCCTTTATCGACCAATACCCGCATCGTTGCGTTGTTACGGGCACTATCCGGTATGGTTGTGATTTTAACTTTCGTGTTCAGGTAACCTTTGTCCACAAAATATTTGCGAACCGCCATCTGCGTATTTTTGGTGATCGTGTTCGAGACGATCTTACCCAGATTCAGTTTCACTTTGTCTTTGAGTTGGTCCTGCTCACCTTTTTTGACGCCCAAGAAACTAACCCGATACAACCGGGGGCGCTCCTGAACACGGAACATGAGGGTTACTTTACCCTCACCGGCATGATTGGCGAACAGCTCTACGTTGTCGAGCAGCCCGGACTCCATTAGTTTACGCACCGATGAACCAACGGCTTCACCTGGAATGCGAATTTTATCGCCGACTTTCAGTCCCCCCAGCGACACCAGCGAGTTGGGGTCGAGGTAGCGGGTACCCGTCACGGTTAACCCGGCAATTTCATAATCTTTGGGACTGGCATAATTCAGCAGTTCATCATTGCTGAGGGGCGTTTCAGTGGCTCGCCCAGCGCCTACACGTACCTGCGCCCGAAGCGTGGCCGGATAAAAGCTAATGAGCAACAAAAGGGCTCCCAGTACGAGTTTTATACGGTGTTCCAAGTTATGGTCTTTCGTTTGTGATTGTCAATTGTCGGATAGCAGCAGTCAGTTGAGCAGAGCGGCAGTAACTGAGTACCGACAAACAAAACTGAAAACTTTATTTAACTAGTTGCTCGCTGGTTTTCCCAAACCGGCGTTCGCGTTGTTGATAGTTTAAAATGGCTTCGTACAAGTGGTTTCTGCGGAAATCGGGCCAGAGGACGTCCGGCATATAGAGTTCCGAGTAAGCCAGCTGCCAGAGCATGAAGTTACTGATCCGCATTTCGCCACTGGTCCGAATCATCAACTCCGGATCGGGAATGCCATCGGTCGTCAGATAGCTCCCGAAAAGCGTATCATTAATGTCACTCGTTGTCAGTCGTCCGGCACTCACATCCGTTGCAATCTGCCGAACCGCTTCCAGAATTTCCCACCGTCCGCTATAACTTAACGCCAACACCAGCGTTAAACCAGTATTGCCGGCTGTTTCGCGCATGGCTTCGGCCAGTTCGCGCTGGCAGTCTTTGGGCAGACTCTCCGTGTTGCCGATGGTCGTCAGCCGCACGTTGTTGTCCATCAGGGTTTTTATTTCGCCCCGAATGGTGTGAACCAACAGCGTCATGAGGGCATCGACTTCAAATTTCGGTCGATTCCAGTTCTCCGTTGAAAATGCGTAGAGCGTTAAAAACTTAACGCCCAACTCGGCACAACCCTCCGTTACTTCGCGCACAGCCTTGATGGCATTCCGATGGCCAAACACCCGGGCAGCGCCCTGCCGTTTTGCCCAACGTCCGTTTCCGTCCATGATAACGGCTATGTGTCGGGGCAGATTGCTCGGGTCAATGAGTTCCTTCATCCCAATAGGGGAGTTTTAACATTAATTAAGAATCAATTCTACAAAGATACCTCAATTCCAATAATTTCTTAACCAGTACGATCTATAGATCACACCGAGTTGGAAATTGTCGATAATTAGGCAGTAATGTACTGATTCGTTTGGTCCTGGATGAAGCCGTAAAGCCAATTTCCGTGTTTGCCGACGAGTCGATGCGTCTCTGTGGCGGGGACCGATTTTTGATCAAAACTGTCCAGACTGGTTGGGAGAATACTGGCGGCAGCGGTCCGCTGATAACTATCGCTAACTCTCTTATCTTTGTTGGCAGGAAACATAAGCCATTTTCGTACGTTCTAGGCTGACAGACCTGGTATTACATCGTTCATTCTGTATGACTAACTCTTTTTCGTTGCTCCTGAGCCGATTGGCTGTGCTGGGGCTCTTGCTGATGGTGTCGCTGAGTTGCAGCAAAAACGACAATACGGTTGCTGACCCGAAAACCATTACCGATCAGGTTTTAGAAGATCCTCAATTCAGTCTGCTCAAGGCGGCTATGAATTATGCCGACGCTGGTGATGCGCTTAAAGCTGCCAACCTGACGTTTTTTGCCCCGAACGATGCGGCCTTTCAGGCATCGGGCCTATCATCGGCGGCAACGATCATGACAATGACCAAGGAGCAGGTAAAAAACTTGTTGCTGTATCATGTGCTCTATGCGCCCGTGTTATCAACGGCCATTCCATCCGGACAAAATACCGTTCAAACGGCCAGTCAGGGCGTTGCCTACCTGAACAACACCGGGAATGGGACCATTTATGTCAATAGCGCAAAAATCACCAAAGCCGATCTCAAAGCAGCGAATGGAATTATCCACGTCATCGATCGGGTATTGACGCCTTCGGGTGGTTCACTGCTGGCGACAGTTCAGGCAAACTCAAAACTGACGTTTCTGGCTGCGGCCATAAAACGAATTGGCGCGGCCAACACTACCCTGGTGACTTCGCTTAGTAGTACCGCTTCCACAAACCCGCTGACGTTGTATGCGCCAAATGATGATGCGTTTATAGCCGCCGGCTACCGAACGATATCCGCCATTGAAACGGCTTCGTCACAAACGCTTTCGTCGCTCCTGTCGTACCATATTGTGCCGGGTGTGTCGCTCTCCTATCAGATTCAGACGGGGTCAGTCAATACCCTGCTGAGTGGAAATAAGCTGAATTTAACGTCGAGCAATGGCGTTCTTGCGGTTAAAGGAAACAAGAACACCACTGCGGCCATCATCAAGACGCCCGATCTGGTTGCCAATAACGGAGTCATTCATATTATTGACCAAGTTTTGCAGCCGTAACCGGATCGGACGATTAATCGGTTTGCTGCTACACAGTCTATGGGGTCCAAACTACTGCTTATACTGGGATTGCTGATTCTGGTGTTTATTATCGTGGCTATAATCGTTGGCTACAAGGTTTCGGCTCCCCGGTACACCGGACCCGTCAGCGACCATTTCGACGGGAGCGAATTTTATAATCTTGACGGTGTGAAGCCTAAAGGCTTCCTCGAAATGGGTGGCTGGATTTTCAATCGCCATCCGGGGCCCTGGCCGGCTTATCACGACGATCCGCCGGGGCCCCCACCACCCGACCGGGTCAATGGACGAACGGTTCGGGTTACGTTTATCAACCATTCAACTGTGTTGCTTCAGTTCGATGGCATTAACGTGCTGACTGATCCGGTGTATTACGAGCGCGTCAGTCCATTTCAGTTTGTCGGGCCTAAACGTAACAATCCGCCCGGTATCCGGTTCGATGATCTACCCAAAATCGACGTCTTGTTATTGAGCCACAATCATTGGGACCACCTCGATATTGGAACCGTACGAAAACTGTGTGACCGTGACCATCCGCAGGTATATTGCCCGCTGGGTGTAAAAGCCTTTCTGGACGAAGAGGGTTGTGGTGCTGTTCAGGAAATGGATTGGCTGCAGTCAGTTGTGTATAACGACAGTACGACAATCCATTGCGTGCCGGCGCAGCATTTCTCGGGTCGGGGCTTCTTCGACCGGAACGCGACTCTTTGGGCTGGTTACGTGATTGACAGTAAAGTAGCCGGAAAATTGTATTTTGCGGGTGATAGTGGCTATGGCAATCATGTCAACGCCATCGGCAACCAGTTTGGTCCGTTGCGGCTGGCGCTCATACCGATCGGGGCCTACAAACCCCCCGCGTTTATGTCGCCGATCCACTGTTCACCGGCGGAGGCTGTGCAGATTCACATGGATAGCCAATCCGAGCAAAGCGTAGCTATTCACTTCGGAACGTTCCCGCTGGCCGACGATGGTGCGAACGAACCTGTCGATGATCTGGCGAAGGCGTTGGCCGCGAAAAGGATACCGGCGGAGCGTTTTCAGGCGTTAAAAGCAGGGACAAGCTTAGTCCTGAATTAAAAAAAAGTGTGTCGACTCCCAACGTTACGCCACGATATGGGGTCTTTATGCGTATTACCTAGTGTCTCTCTTTGTTAATTTAATTCCATGCGTACGTTTCATTTAACCATTTGGAGTGCTCTACTGATCAGTGGGCTAGCCGCCTGTGGCAAACAGGATGTTGACCCATCGAGCACCTACTACGACCAAAACGATGCTGATATTCAGAGTTATGCGACCAAAAATAACCTGAACGGGAAAACAACGGCAACCGGACTATATTATGTCATTACCCAGGCCAATCCAACCGGAAAACTGGCCACTCGTAACGAAGAAGTCGAATTTACCTATAAGGCTTATAATCTGGGCGGGGCTGTTGTCGACAGTACCGTAAATGGCCGGCCTGTTTATTATCCGTTGGGTATCCAGTCTATTCTGCCTGGTCTGGAAGAAGGTCTTGCGTTAATGCACGAAGGCGAAAAGTCGACGCTCCTGCTTCCGTCCTATCTGGCTTATGGCAATTCGGCCCTTAATGCTAATTTACCGGCTTATTCTGTAGTGCGGTTCGATGTCCAACTGAACAGATCCCGTTCGGAGGAGCAGCAGATCAGACAGTACATTGCGGACAAGAAACTGGTCGTTACCGACTCGTCAACGACTGGTCTGAAGATAATCAAGACAGTAAGCAACCCTACCGGGGCCGCGTTATCTAACACCTCCGGTCAGACGGTTACTATAAAATATAAAGGTAAACAGCTTCGTAGCGCTTCCGCTTTCGACAGTACTGGAACCGGTACGTTCGATGCCATTCTGGGGCAAAATAGATACGTCAAAGGATTTGAAGAGGGCTTATCCAAATTACGCGTAGGTGAGCAGGCAACAATTGTTTTTCCCTCGTCTATTGGGTACGGAACAACTGGGGTCGTTACTAACAACCGGTATGTAATTACGCCGTACGCACCACTACAATTCGAACTGGAAGTAGTTTCAGTCAAGTAGGTTTTCGTCTAGTATAAATAGATGGTCTGTGCGGAAGTCCAGACCATTTTTTTGTGCCTATCAATAAGCTGTGATTTGACTACAGAGATCGGTACCGTCATAGGCTGGTTTATCGATTAAGCTGATCGCAAAGCCGGTTGACATGGTCCGTAGGAGAACGGATTTGCAAACATAGTTCATCGATAAATTAACGGTTTTTAGCGTCTTTTTTTTTGTTAATGGTCTGACAGTCAGAGTGAGTAAAGTTTTTCTAGTTGACATTATAACGGAACTAGTCCCTTTTAATAAGTATACTTGTCGTCTTTTGAAACTAGTACGGGTAACGCTGTATGTATCGATATTTTATTCTATTTTGCGCGTTGTTTTAAAAATATAACCTATGTATAATATCTCTACTATGAGTCGTTATTTGTTATGGGCTACAATTTGGCTGGTTACACTGACTAGTGCGTTAGCCCAGGGTATACGGGGCCGTGTGACGGATGTAACAACGAAATCCGCCATTCCCGGAGCAACCGTTGTTGTTATGAATAGCAGTGTTGGAACGACGGCTGATGCCAGTGGCGACTACTCCCTGAAGTTGAAGCCCGGAAGCTACACCCTCAAGATTAGCTTTGTGGGCTATGAAACGTTGAGTCTTCCCGTCACGGTAACGAGTGGTGACGTCGTTGCGAACGGTGAATTGAAAGAAAGTGCTTCGGCACTCAGTGAAGTTGTCGTCATTGGCTCGCGTTCGCAAACGGCCCGGACCAATGTGCAAACGGCCGCGCCTGTCGACGTTATTTCGACGAAAGAGCTGAAAGGCTTTCCGCAGGTGGACATCAGCCAGGTTCTGAACTTTGTGGCCCCTTCGTTCAACTCGAATCGCCAGACGGTTACGGATGGAACGGATCATATTGACCCGGCCTCGTTACGCGGTCTGGGTCCCGATCAGGTACTGGTACTGGTGAATGGGAAACGTCGTCACACAACGGCGTTGGTAAACATCAATGGCTCGGTTGGCCGGGGTTCGGTCGGTACGGACATGAACGTGATCCCGGTAGCTGCTGTAGAGCGCATCGAAGTGTTGCGTGATGGGGCCGCTGCCCAATACGGTACAGATGCGATTGCGGGTGTGATCAACGTCGTACTGAAAAAGAACTACAACGGCTTTTCGGCATCGCTGACGGGTGGTCAGAACATGACGAATATGAAGTACGTTATTCCCAACATCAACGGTGGTTCGGACGCAAGAAACCAGAAAATTAATGATGGTAGCTTACTTCAATTCGATTTCTCGAAAGGGTTCCGGTTGGGTAAAGAGGGCCGTCTGACCGTTAGTGGCCAGTATAATTCGCACGACCGGACCAACCGCAGTGCCAATGACAATGCACCCACCATCTACCTGGGTTCTGCCGGTGGTTTCCCAACGACGCCAGCAGGGCAGGATGCTACGGCGTTCCGCAAGGATCTGATTGCGCAGGATCAGGCCATCATTCAGCAACGGGGTTACAATCGCCAGAACATGATTGTCGGTAACTCAAATGCCAAGAACCTGGGCATATTTGTTAACGGTGGCATTCCGGTCGGTACGAAGTCGGAGTTTTACTTCTCAGGCGGTATTACACACCGTACCGGTACAGGCTATGGCAACAACCGAATCCCGAACTCGCGTAATCAGCAACCGCTGAAAGCCGATGGTACGCTCTATTATCCGGATGGTTTCCTGCCCGGTATTCAGTCGAGTATCAATGACCAGTCGTTGATTCTGGGTTACAAAACGATGCTGGGCCAGTGGAATGCCGAGATCAGTAACGTAATCGGACAGAACACGTTCGGCTTTACGGTTACGAACTCCGGTAACGCGTCGCTGCCCGCGAACAATAACCCACAGACGACATTCGATGCGGGTAAGCTTCAGTTTTTGCAAAATACGGTCAATGCAGACCTTAGCCGCCGGTTTGTATCGGCCAGCAATACCACGCTGAACGTAGCCTACGGGGGTGAACTCCGGTTCGAAAATTTCCAGACCCACGCGGGTGAATCAGGTTCGTACTCCGGCGATCCGAACCGTATTTTGCCCATAGCTCCGCCACTATCGGGAACGGTAGTAGCGGCTCCGGGCGCGCAGGTATTCCCCGGACTTCAGCCAAGCGATGAGGTGAACAAGTCGCGCAACAGCCAGGCCCTTTACCTTGATCTGGAAGGTGAACGGGGAAAACTGTTAGTCGGTGCGGCTGGCCGTTTTGAACACTACAGCGATTTTGGCTCAACTATTAACGGTAAACTGACCGCCCGTTTTCAGGTGACGCCCGCCCTTGCCGTGCGAGGATCGGCCAGCACCGGTTTCCGGGCACCGTCGCTTCATCAGCGGTATTTCCAGAACACCAGTACCCAGTTTGTCAATGGGTTGCCGTCGAACACGCTGACACTCAATAACGATAGCCCCATTGTCAGAAACGTGATCGGCGTTGATGCGCTAAAGCCCGAAACGTCGGTTAACCTGGCTCTGGGTGTGACTGCCCGCGCTGGCCGTGCGTTCACCTTAACTGTCGATGCTTACCAGATCGACATTACGAACCGGATTGTGTATTCGGGATCGTTTACCCGTGCGCAGCTGGGCTTTGGGACGAACGATTACCTGGGCGTGAACCTGGTTCGTTTTTTCGCCAATGCGATTAACACCCGGACTCGTGGCCTTGACATTGTAGCGGCTGAACGGCTTAGCGTTGGCAAAGGTCAGTTGGTCCTGACGGCTGCGTTGAACTTCAACAAAAATACGGTGACGGCGATCAACAGCACACCGTTGATCGATGATCCGAAAAACAATCCGGTCGGTGCGAATCCAAGCACCTGGTATCGCACCTCGTTGTTTGACCGCAACCAGATTTCGATCATTGAAGATTACCTGCCCCGCAGCAAGTGGAACCTGAGCGCAACTTACACGATCGGTAAGTTTGACATTGCTGCCCGTACCGTACGCTTTGGCGAGGTGAAATTCAAAACGGCCACTGATCCCGATGCTAAGCGAGCCGATGGAACGTACTGGAATACGCAGTTTTCTCGTGACGAAACGGGTCATGCCTTCATCGATCAGACGTTCAAGCCTGTTTGGATCACGGATTTGACGGTGACCTATCGCTTAACGAAAGCCATCGGCGTTACCGTTGGAGCCAACAACGTGTTCGATGTGTATCCTGATCAACTTTATATCGACCCACGCAATGCGCTAGGTAGCACCGATTATGCGTCAGGACGCGACAACTCGAACCGGGGTCGATTCCTGTTCTCACCAAACCAGGGCGGTTACAACGGTCGCTACGTATTTGGCCGTGTTAGCGTGAATTTCTAAAGACTGACACCGTCTTAAGTACAGTAAAAGAGCCGCCCTTACGAGGGCGGCTCTTTTACTGTACTTCGCCCCCGAGGGCTAATAGATGATGACGCAAAACAACTGAACAACAAAGAATTCAAACCTTTACACCGCATCGGCGGCCCGGCCTCGTTTGGTTGGGCTGCTAGACTCGGCCTTCGGAAGCCTACTTCCTAGCATCCGGCAACTACCCTATGCGGAGCGGAATGTTACGCAGTTTGTAGACCACTTGCCTGATTGAAATGGCGAATGGCTGAACGGTTGACTTTGCGTTCAGCATGCCACAACTCATAGTTCTTTTGTAAGTTGACCCAGAATTGAGCCGTGTTGCCAAATGCTTCTGACAACTTGACGGCTAACTCTGGGCTAATACCAGCTCGCTCGTTGACGATAGCCGAGAGATTGGCGCGGGCAACGCCTAAACCCTGTGCGACTTCCGTTATAGTCAAATTCCTCTCTTTAATGTAGTCCTCCCGCAAAATCTCGCCGGGATGCACTGGGGGTAGGTTGCGTATCATAATCAATGGTAATCTACATAGTCAACATCGTACACATCACCGGCTTCAAAGCGAAAAATAATCCGGTAGTTGGGCGTCACAGTAATGGCCCAGAATTCTGCCAAATCGCCCGTGAGTTTATGGATGCCAGACCCCATCTGTTAAATATCTCTGACAGAGGTCAGGGCATCCAACTGGTCAAAGAGCCGGTTAATCTTGCGCAGGTATTGAGCGGGTAACCTGGAACCATTGCCTGCTTCATAATACTGATGAAGCCCTTTGTGTTTGAAGTTAACGATCATTGTTCGCTTTGTAGCGTGTAATACTACACATTACAAACCAAAAGGAAAATAGTGCCACATCAATTCGGCGTTTCTCGTGTCCACGGGGGCTAACCAACCGACCGGACGCTGGAAATGAAAGAACGACTTAAGCAAGCACCCAACGCCGATAAGTACCCTACTTCGGTCCCATACGAATAGCACCATCGAGCCGAATGACTTCGCCGTTTAACATGGGATTTTCGATGATGCTTTTGACCAAAATAGCATACTCAGCCGGGCGGCCAAGCCGGGAGGGAAAAGGGACCTGTTGCCCCAGTGACAGACGAGCTTCTTCGGGAAGCCCCAGCAGTAAAGGCGTTTCGAACAGGCCGGGCGCAATGGTCATGACCCGAATGCCGGAACGGGCCAGGTCGCGGGCAATGGGAAGCGTCATGCCGACAATGCCTCCCTTTGATGCCGAATAAGCGGCCTGTCCCATTTGCCCGTCATAAGCGGCTACGGATGCTGTATTGATGATGATGCCCCGCTCACCCTCGTTATTGGGGCTGTTGCGTTCCATTGCCAAAGCTGCGAGTCGAATGACATTGAACGTCCCGATAAGGTTGACGGAAACGACCTTTTGAAAGGCCGCCAGCGAATGAGCGCCATACACGCCATCGACTTTGCCGAGGGTTTTGCGGGCTTCGGCGATACCGGCGCAATTGACGTTGATGTGTAAACCACCGAAGGTTTCTACCGCCAGATTGACAGCCGCCTGCACATCGGTTTCACTGGTAACGTTGGTGCTGATAAACCGGACCGCAGGCCCTAATTCATCGGCTAACGCATTACCCCGTTCCTCATTCAGATCAGCGATGATAACATTGGCGCCCTTCGAGGCCAGGAGTCGTGTCGTGGCTTCACCGAGTCCGGAAGCGCCCCCGGTGACTAAGGCGGTTGCTGCAGTTATGTTCATACCGTACCTTTTGTTTAGTTCCCTGAACGCATCAATAAACCAGTCTAGTCTACAGAATAGCCATCAACTCGTTCCAGTGGCGAATGTCGTAGGTTGGCTGATCGTCGACGAGCAGGCCGGAAGGATTGTAGAAAACTGTATCCAAGCCAACACCTTTGGCTCCCAGAATGTCAGCCTCGTAATTATCGCCGATCATCAGGCTTTCCGCTGCGGTCGTGCCGCTGATCTCCATGGCGTACTGGAATACCAGCGGATTGGGCTTCTTCGCATTGGCGTTTTCGCTGGTGACGACATGGGTGAAATAATGGGCGATGTCGGCACTAGCCATTTTGATGGATTGGATATCCGCAAACCCATTCGTGATGATGTGCATCGTATAGCGACCTTTCAGATGATCCAGCACCTCGCGGGCCGACTCCAGCAAATGCGGTTTCCGGGGAAGCAATCGCAGGTATTCGACATTCAGATCAGCATGGACCGCCGACTCATCGACGCCAAGCGCCCGAAAGACCATAGGAAACCGGTGCTTCCGGATGTACGTATGTTCAATGAGGTTTCGGTCGTAATCAACCCACAGCTGCTTGTTGATCGCAATAAAATGACGGCTGAATTCCTCCGCTGAGGGAATGCCCAGATCGGCCAGACGAAACGTCTCGAACAGCTCCGCAAGTGACTCCGCCGAATTACGGTCGAAATCCCAAAGCGTGTGATCGAGGTCAAAGAAAAGGTGCTTGTACATTGATGCAAGTAGGTTCGGGTACTGGTTTTGCTGATACGTACTTCACCTCGACCAGCACCCAAAACCGTTAATAATTCAGCTTGAGCCGCTCAACCGGCTGGTTGTTCAGTAAGTCGCTTTCTATGATCTCGTTCACATCGGATAGTTGAACATTGCCGTAGTAGGTGCCTTCCGGGTAAACGACCAGGGCCGGACCGAAGGCGCAGGCATCGAGACAAGCGGTCCGTTGAGCGCGCATTTCTTTCAGCAGACCGCGTTCGGCCAGTGCTGCTTTGAAGGCGTCAACCAGTTCGTTACCGTGCGCTTCACCACACGATTTTTTAGGAGCTGCTTTCTGATTCGCGCAAATGAAAACGTGCTTTTTGTATTTCATAGGTTGTGTTGATCTATACGCAAAGGTACGTAACGAACCTTCGCGCCTGCAACAAGTGATGAACGAACGGCGGATCTGTTTTTGCTGCCCGGCGGATTATTTTTTGGCTACGACCATCACCCGACCGGGCATGGTGCGGTACGTAACGACTTTGTGTTGTTTTAATCCGGCCGTTTGTTGCCATTGCTGAATTTCGGCGACTGAGTAGTTACCGGCGGTACTGCTCAATCCATAAAACAGATCCGTGCTGCTGCCAATCAGGTTTGGTTTTGCGCCCAGCTCCGGTCGGCTGAATTCGTTGACGATAAAAACGCCCCCCGGTCGCAAAGCCCTGGCTACTTTTGTGGTAACGAGCTGATTTTGATCCGGGGTAAAATGATGGGCTAGGCTTGAGAGCAGCACAATATCAAACGTATTTTCGCCAAAATCGTCGGTGAGTGCATTGCCGGGTCGGTAGGTGATCCGGTCGCCCATACCCTGCCGATCCAGCAACGGAGCGGCCTGTTCAATGGCGGCTGGCAAATCAAGAATGACTGATGTTAAGGCCGGAAGTTTCCGGCAGAGCGCCACCGAATGCTGACCATGGGAGCCACCAATGTCCAGCATTGTTGTGGCCGACTTCGGTACCGGTGCACGTCGACCGAATTCCCGCGCTTCGGTACTGCTGGCGGCCACCATGGCTTCCTGGTAATAACGCCATTGTTCTGTCGACAGGCTATCGTGGTATTGAATGCCTTTACCCGTTTGCAGATAGTCGCCCAGATGATTCATCCAATCCCAAACAACGCGATTGTTGAAAATCATCATGCCATGAACCGAGTAAGGGTCATCTTTCGTCGCAAATCGCCGGGCCATTTTCGTTAGCGTAAAGCGATCGTTATGGAAGGTAAAATAGCCCATAGCAGTTAATAGACCCATTAATTCGCCTAGTGCTTTAGGATTCAGGTTGAGCACAGCCGCGAGCTCATCCAGTGTATTGGCTCCATTGTTAACCGCGTCAAATACGCCTTTGTCAGCGGCTTCGAGAACGGCTTTTGCCAGAACCGGCATAATCTGAACGTGAAGAAGCGGAATCGGAGCCAGGTTAGCGCGCAGAGCCAGCCATTCAAGTGGATTTTCCGGTGAGATTGTCAGTTGCATAGGTAATAGGGCGTCTATACCTACAACTCACTAACGCCTAACTTGGCTTAAATCGACTAAACTTTAGTTCCGAATCTGTTTTAGTTTATACCATTTGGTTGCGATAAAAAGTAGACAGCTTCTTCCTCAGCGTATTTGCGTTGACCGTTCCACTAAATAATTTTGCTGGACGCATATACTACTCGTACCACTTACCTATTTCTCTCCGTGACCAGTACTATTACCCGCTTTCTGAAAATAGCAATCGTGTTTTGCTGTTTTCTTACCCACGTTGCTTACTCTCAGGTTATAACAACCATTGTTTCCGGTACGACTATAGGCGATGGCGGGCCAGCGCTCAATGCCGGTTTTTGTAGCCCCACCGCCATTGGGTTCGACCAGAACGGAAACTCCTTCATCATGGATACGGAAGGCTATCGGGTTCGCAAAATCGATGCAAATGGAATCGTTACTACATTGGCAGGAACTGGAGAGGTTGGTTTCGAGGGTGACAACGGTCCGGCTACCAATGCCAAATTCATTCAGCCTCTCGGAATGGCAATAGATGCTACGGGACGGGTGTATATTGCCGATTCTCAAAATCACCGTGTTCGAAGAATCGACCTTAATGGTGTTATTACCACCATAGCCGGAAATGGTATCAATGGATATGGCGGAGATGGTGGACTAGCGGTAAATGCTACCTTACGTTTCCCTACTTGTGTCGTGATTGATAAGGATGGTAATCTGTACATTGTCGATTCGGGCAACAACCGTATCCGAAAAGTGGGTGTCGATGGTGTTATCAATACGGTGGCTGGCAACGGAACCCCGTCTTTTGGCGGTGATGGTGGCCCAGCCACCAGTGCTCAGTTACAATACCCCAGTGCCGTTGCTGTGGATAATTCGGGCAATCTGTATATCGCTGATACTTATAATAACCGGATTCGTAAAGTCGACGTGAATGGCGTGATAACCACCGTGGCCGGTGATGGGTCTTTGCAGTCCAGGGGTGACGGCGGATTGGCGATCAATGCGTCAGTGTACAGACCCAATGATTTGACTATCGATGACGCTGGCGTTATATACCTTTCTCAACAAGACGGACGGGTTCGAAAAATAAACACAAACGGTATCATAGAACCCGTAGCCGGAAATGGTACGAGTGGGTTCAGTGGCGATGGCGGTCTAGCCGTTAATGCACAGATTAGCGCCGTTCCGGGCGTTGACGTGGACGCTTCAGGAAATGTTTATATCGCTGATCAGGATAATTATCGGATACGTCGAATAACCAGCGATGGCGTTATCAATACCATCGCTGGTGGATTTACGGGCGATGGTGGTCCCGCTACTAATGCGTTCTTCCGAAAACTTCTTTTTGCTACGAAAACACCTGCCAATCTCACGGTCGACACGAAGGGAAATGTGTACGTAACGGATCAGTTTAGCCATCGCCTGCGTAAAGTTAGTCCCAATGGTATCATTAGCACGGTTGCCGGAACGGGTGTCAACGGGTATACTGGAGATAGTGGTCCTGCTACGGAAGCTCAATTGCGATATCCACGTGGTGCAGGTCTTGACGCTACAGGTAATTTGTATTTTATCGATCAGAGCAACGCGCGTATTCGAAAAATCGCGGTGAATGGTACGATCACGACGGTGGCTGGCGACGGGACTCCGAGTTTTATTGAGAATAGATACTCAGGGTCAAGCGCTGACATTTACAACTCCAGCGGAATCGCTGTTTCGAAAGCCGGGACGGTCTATGTTCCTACCAGTAAGTGTATCTTAAAGATTACCCCTGCTGGTATCATTTCTATCGTGGCAGGAACAACCGCCAGTAGCGGCTACAGTGGTGATGGCGGACTGGCCGTCAATGCGCAATTAAACAACCCGACCAGTGTAACGCTGGACAAAGACGAAAACCTTTACATTGCTGATTTCTCTAATAACCGGGTCAGAAAGGTTGATGCCAGCGGCATCATCACTACGGTAGCTGGCAACGGTTTCCTGTATTACGGGAGCGAAAATATTCTGGCAACGAACAGCCCTGTGAACGGACCTTATGAAGTGGCCTTTGATGGGAATGGAACAATGTATATTTCGGAGTCGTATTACAATCGAATTCGTCGAGTCGACCGCAACGGACTAATTACCACTGCGGTCGAGAGTGGCGCACAAGGGGCAAACAGTGATGGAATTCCAGCCGTCAACGCTAAATTAGTAGGTCCAAAAGGTATTACGGTTGATGTAGCGGGTAATCTATACATAGCTGAAACAGGCAATCAGCGCGTCAGAAAAGTGACGTATCCGATCCGGCCTACATTGGCTGTCAACGAGCCGATAAACTGTTCAGCAACGTCTGTCACACTGACAGCGCAACCATCGGGCGAAGGATTTGCCTATCAGTTTGGCCCCGGTGCTACTCAGATTGGTACTACCAATCAGGCTGTTGTACAGGCGTCAGGAACCTATTCCGTTACCGTAACGACCTCTATCTTTGGCTCCCCGGCTGGCTCGGCTACCGCAAGCGTATCGATTGGTGATTTTTACACACTTAAAGCCGGTAACTGGACTGATTCAACTGTATGGTCTTGTGGAGTGGTCCCTAACGCTACACAGCAGGTTCGAATTTTACACGCAATTGACCTATCGCCAAACTATCAGGCCGAGGCACGAGCTATTCGATACGAGACAGGTGGCCGTCTGAACGTGGCTACGGGAGCAACGTTACGGCTTGCGCGCTAATGATACGGTCAATGCTCTGAAGGGGTAAGCCTGTTGTCGGCAGCTGATTTTGCAGACTAAAAATACTAATCTCACTGCCGATTCGGCTGAACGGCTTCGTGCAGAGCGCCCCAAGCCTGATCTAACGCCTGCTCGATAACTGTCCAGTCGGCTTCGGTCGTGCCGCCCGGTTTCAGAACGGAGTCGTCGCGCATACGCATCGCATTCGCGCGAAGTCGGGCGTACGTCTGGAAAGGAGCCACCGGTAAATTGTACTGAGCCGCAGCCGTTGCCGCCAGCGCATTGGCTAAGTTGGCGTACGAATACCGTTCGCGCTGACGATGTATAATCCACCAGTCCAGCTCCAGCGCGGCTACCTTGTGTACATCGAATGAATTGGTGCTGAGCGAATGAATCGACTCGTAATACGAAATGAGCTCGGGGAGCGCCCGCTGGTAATCAGCCCGCGTTTTACCCTGTTTGAAAATGAAGGCTGATTTGGTTGCCTGATAACCCAGCCGAAATGATCGCCAGAACCGGGTGTGAAATTGTTGACGCAGACCCGACGCCAGTTGCCAGAAAAGAAGCACCGGTTTTCGTTCGTAGTAGGATCGCCACATCGCCGTTTCAATCGTCGCGACTGTGCGGGCATCAAACTGCCGTATGTCGTGCTTGGTCGGCACAACCAAATCGATGACGATCCAGAGGAGAAAAGCTAACAGGGTAATGCGTCCTAGTCGTTGGCTTAGTCTGGGACGACGGGGTATATTCGATACGGGGGCAGGGCTATTCATACAGGTTATAAACGCTGATAACGGACCGACTATATACCTAGAAAGCCCAACTTCTGGTTTTCTGGAAATCGAAAAGGTTGCTACGTGTGGTGTCAACGGGTAACAAGTGACAAACACACATAACAACCTTCGCGGTTTTTTGAGAATTCCCTACGCTTTTTTAGAGGCCGCTTTTTGAGAAGCAATCGTCTTTTTGGGGGCGGCTTTGGCAGCCGGATTTTTCTGGATCATGGTCACTGGGTCCCAATGCACGACTTTCTGGTCAAAGTAACTTTCGTTGCAGGCCAGTACTGGTGCGGCTGCCCGGAAACCGAAGACCGGATCTTCGAGCGTCCCCTGACTGCCCCGGCGTACGTTGTCGAAGAAATCCGCGAAGTGTTTCGCGTGAGCATCATCGTCTTTGGGCGCTTCAAACTTCACTTCTTTAACCGGCTCGGCCTTGCGGGTGTCGGGCGGATACTGGGCATCGTACTGACGCGTAAATTCCTGCTGGACCGGTTCGGTGAAGGTGAAGAAGCTGTCGTAACCGCCATAGCCAGGCGCAACGGGAAGTTTCTTTTTGGTCATGATCAGGTTGTTTTCGGAAAATTCGATCTGCCCTTCGTTCCCGATAATGCGCGTCACGTCGTTGATCTTTCCGGCATTGGCGAAGTTCACCCGAAGTACCATCTGGAAGGCTTCGTGCTGGTCTGTTTTGGGATAATCCATAATACAGGCCATAATATCGGGCACATCACGGCCATCTTTCCAATAGGCTAGATTTCCTGACGAGTAGATGCGCGTTGGACCGAGTGTGTTGGTCACGTAATGAACGCCCGTGATCAGGTGAATGAACAAATCGCCCGCAACACCCGTACCGTAGTCTTTATAGTTCCGCCAGCGGAAAAAGCGTTTGGCATCAAAGGCATGTTTGGGTGCATCGCCAAGGAATCGGTCCCAGTCAACGGTTTGGGTCGATGCATCGGTTGGAATCGAGTATTGCCAGGCCCCGATGGCGTTGAACCGGTCGCTGTTGGATTCGATGTAGTTGATCTGGCCAATATCGCCTGCTTCCACGAGTCGCTTGGCTTCTTTAAATGCCGCACTGCTGATCCGCTGGCTACCGACCTGCATGGTCTTGCCCGATTTTTTCCAGGCATCGATCACCGCCTTACCTTCATTCAGGTGCTGAACCATCGGCTTCTCGCAATAGACGTGCTTGCCCGCTTTGAGCGCGGCAATCGTGATGTGATCGTGCCAGTGATCGGGCGTTACGACAAGGACGGCATCGACATCCGGGCGGGCCAGAATTTCCCGGTAGTCACGGGTCGTGAACAACTCCTTGTCTTTGCCAAAGGCCGTTTTTGCGTGTTCGAGCCGTCCAGTGTAGAGATCAGCAACGCCAACTAGCTCTATATCGGGGTTTCGGAGTGCAGCCTGAGTATCAAAATTTCCTTGGATGCCCATGCCGATCGTCGCAATGCGGATTTTGTCATTCGGGCTAATCTTCATCAGATTAGGAATATAAGCGGGCATGCCAAAAGGTCGGGCAATACTTTCGGTTGCGACCAGGGCCGAAGCCGCCGACAGGCTCTTTATGAATGTTCGTCTATTGGATTGCATGAGCGATGTGCTTTACACGTATGATCACTAAAGCGAAAAGACCCCTTGTTTTACCCCTTAGAAAAATAGTTGGTTGGCTCCCGAAAAAGCTGGTCGGGTATTGATTGTAGGTAGGGAGTAGGATAAAATCAATACCAACTTTTACGTGCAATCCGGTCAAATCCTGTTGTCGAGAATTTATGCCTCCCGTTTCGCGTCGTTCATTCCTCCAATCGTCGGCTTTGCTGGCGGGAAATCTCCTGCTTCCGTCAGGACCGGCATTTGCTGGGTTGCAGAAGGCACTGCGGCTGGGCGGTCCTATTTTTCTGAAAAGCGACGACCCCGACGCACTGGCCCGGGAGCACCGGCGGTTGCAATACAGTTCTGCTTATGTTCCCCCGGTCGAGTTGAAGGACACGGCAAAAATTAACGCCATTCGAAAAGCGTTTGCTGATCAAAACATCCTGATCGCCGAAGTAGGTGCCTGGGTGAATATGCTCGACGAGGACGCTGAAAAGCGCCGTAAAAATTTGACCTACGTGATCGAACGGCTGGCACTGGCAGAAGCGGTCGGCGCACTGACCTGCGTGAACATTGCCGGTTCCTACAACCCCAAGCACTGGGACGGCCCCGACGCCCGCAACCTGACGACCGACTACGTCGATGCTACGGTCGAGAACTGTCGCAATGTGATCGATGCCGTAAAACCGAAACGGGCAAAATTCTCGCTGGAGATGATGGGGTGGAGCCTGCCCGATGGACCGGAATCGTACCTGAAGTTTATAAAAGCCGTTGACCGGCCTGCTTTTGGGGCCCACATCGACATTGCCAACATTATCAACAGCCCTTCCCGATATTACAACAATACAGCGCTGATCAACGAAACCTTCCGCATTTTAGGCCGCTGGATTGCGTCGTCTCACGCTAAAGA